>JADLAB010000564.1 GCA_020848455.1 Polyangiaceae bacterium | reverse complement strand
GGCCAGACCCTCGCGGACATCACGAACGTGCTCACCACCGAGCTCACCGCCTACGACGCCCAGAACCTGACGCAGTGGGACTTCGCGCCGCTCACGCCGCTCGTGCGCTGCCAGTGACGCCGTCGGAGGCGCGCTACTCGATGGCGCTCGCCGCGCGCCTCGAGATGCCGGCGGCGTGCCCTCGTGACGAGCGGGATCCGCGCTCCGACTTCTGGGCCCGAAGCCTGGAGCGCGAAGCCTGAAGCCACGTCACGCTGGCGCCGAGCTTCCTCCTAGATGTTGCTCAACCGCACCGTGTACGAAGTGCAGTTCGTGGGCGACGGGACCCGGCGGAACACCCGCACGAGCCACGTCGCGTTGCGCGGCGTCGTCTGATCCGTGCAGTGATTGGTCGGCGACAGGCAGCCCTGCTGGTTGGCTGGGTAGTCCATCGAGAACGTCTCGATGTCCTGGCTGCACTCGGAGGCCGCGGGCGGACACGAGCGGTAGACGCGGATCCGGTACTCCGCATTGCCCGCGATGAGGTCGATGACCGGGTGGTAGCTCTGCCCCGGCGAGCCCACCGAGGTGAACGTCACCCTGAACCAGTCCTCGCCGCTCGCGTCCACGACGCCCGTCACGAGCGTCTGGCCCGCGGGGGCGATCGTGTACGTGAGGCTCGCGGCGTTCGCGCAGGTGTTGGGCTTGCCGTCGGCCACGAGCGCGTCGTCGACGAGGCCGTTGCAGTCGTCGTCGAGGGAGTTGCAGGTCTCCGTCGACGGGTTGACGTTGCGGACGCAGCTCACGCTTCCCGCGACGCAGGTCTGGGTGCCGGGGCTGCACACGCCCGACTGACCGGTGGCGCAGGCTGCCCCGCCGCCGGGGTTGCCCTCGTCGACCCCACCGGCGCAGTTGTTGTCGAGCCCGTCGCACACCTCGCCCGAGGGCTGCACGCTCTGCTGACACACGAGCGCGCCGCTCACGCAGTGCCGAATGCCCGCGCTGCACACGCCCGGCAGGCCCGTCGAGCACGCCACGTTGCCGCCGGGGTCGTTCTCGTCCGTCGCGCCGTTGCAGTTGTTGTCGGCGCCATCACACACCTCGCTCGAGGGCTGCACGTTCTGCGGGCAGGTGAGCGCGCCGTTCTGGCAGGCGGTCGTGCCCTGGTTGCAGACGCCGAGCAGGCCGGTCGTGCAGGCGACCCCGCCGCCGGGATTGCCCTCGTCGACGCCGCCCGCGCAGTTGTTGTCGAGCCCGTCGCAGGTCTCCGACGAGGGCGCGACGTTGCGCACGCAGGTGAGCGCGCCGCTCTGACAGGTGACGGTGCCCGCGGCGCACACGCCTTGCTGGCCCGTGCTGCAGCCGGCGCCGCCGCCGGGGTTGCCCTCGTCGACGCCGCCCGCGCAGTTGTTGTCGAGCCCGTCGCACACCTCGGCCGAGGGCTGCGCGTTCGCCACGCACGTCAGCACGCCGCTCACGCAGTGCCGCACGCCGGGGCTGCACACGCCGGGCTGACCGGTCGCGCAGACCGCGCCGCCGCCGGGGTCGCCCTCGTCGGTGGCGCCGTCGCAGTTGTTGTCCTGCCCGTCGCAGACGTCCGCGGAGGGCTGCACGTTCTGCACGCACACGACCTGGCCCTGGATACAGACCTTGGTGCCGATGGCGCACACCCCGAGCAGCCCGGTGTTGCACCCCGTGAGCTGCCCTTCGTCGGTGTCGCCGTTGCAGTCGTTGTCCTTGCAGTCGAAGACCTCGGCCTCGGGCTGGTACTGCTGCACGCAGGCGATCTGGCCGCTCTGGCAGTGGGTGAGGCCGAGCGCGCACTGGCCGACGCCACCGGTGCTGCAGCTCTGGTTGCCGCCCGGGTCGCCGTTGTCGTTGGCGTTGTCGCAGTCGTTGTCCTTGCCGTCGCAGATCTCGCCGGTCGGCAGCACGTCGTTGGCACACGCGGACCACGCCCCGAGCACGCAGGTCTGCAGGCCGTCCTTGCATTCGCCGACGCCGCGCGTCGCCGGCGCGCCCGTGTAACAGGGCTGCGTCGTGCCGTTCACGCAGTTGCAGCCCTCGTCCACGACGCCGTTGCAGTTGTCGTCGCTCCCGTCGCACGTCTCGACCGGGCCCGGATTGCCGGGCACGCACGGCACCGGCTGCCCGTTGGTGCAGGCCTCCACCGTCACCTGACAGGCGCCGAGGCCGCAGCTCACGGTGCCCAGCCCCTCGTCGACGGCGTGGTTGCAGTCGTTGTCGGCGCCGTCGCAGGTCTCGGCCTCGGGCAGGACTTCGCCCACGCACGGGCCGGTGTACTCGCCGTGGATGTCGCAGGCCTGCAGGCCCGTGGCGCACTCGCCCACGCCGGGAAGCGCAGGGTCGCCGCTGTAGCAGGGCTGGGTCTGGCCCTGGATGCACGCGCAGCCCTCATCGACGACGTCGTCGCAGGTGTTGTCCTCGCCGTCGCAGAGCTCTTCGGACAGGGGCACGCACGGGCCACCACCCTGACCGCCGCCGCCCACGCTGCCACCGGCGCCGCCGGCACCGCCCGTGAGCCCGGTGCCGGTGGTGTTGCCCGTCGCACCGGTCCCTCCGCCGTCGGTGTCGGTCGACGAGGCGCACGCCGCGCCGCCGAGCGCGGCGGCGAGCGCGAACGCGCCGCCCACGCCCCACCAGGCAACGACCGAGCGCCGGCTCGACGCAACCGCCGCGCCCGTTGCCCGCTTACCGGTGTCGTCGCGCTGCCGCATGTACTTCCTCACACGTTCGTGCCGTGGCGCCGCTCGCACACGAGCCCCTCAGTAGAATCTCAGTGTGCGGGGCCTCTGGTCAAACGCTTTGCGGGCGGAACCGTGCGCCGGGCGCGCGCGCCTCCGTTTTGACTCCCCGCGTCATGCGGGCGCGAGCGGGCGCGCAGGATCCCAGCGAAGGGCGATGCGCGTTTCGCGCGCGCGCGCCGCACACCGTGATACCATGGTCGGAAGGGCGGTGGTGGCCGCGGCGGCCCACCGAGCTCGGGAGAACGTTGACGATGGCACGAACGCGAAGGCGCTTTTCTTCGGAAGCACCAGAGGCCGACGGTGCTGCACCCCGCCTCGGCGCGAGCCTCACGAGGCGCAGCGTCATGGTGTCGGCGAGTCTTGCGACGGTGGCAGCCACGGGCAGCATCGTGGCGGCGAGCACGTCCGCGTCCTCGCATCCGCGGGTCGCGGACGCGCCGGGCACCGCCGCCCGCGCCCAGGATGCCGCACGGGCCGTGGCTCCGCTCGCGGCGGGCGGCGCGCTCGGACCGTGGAGCGTGCGGCGCGTCGGCCCCTTCGAGCGCGGCGCGCTCGAGGTCGAGCTCGACGGACCCGCGGGCTCCTTCACCCTCGAGGTGATGCGGCGCGATGGCGCGCTGCCGCAGCGCGCACCGGGCATGACGCGTCACTTCGTCGTGCTCGTGAAGAACCGCGGCGACGGCGCGACGCCCACGGACGAGGACCAGGGGCTCGGCGCGATGGCGCTCGCCGAGGTCGTCGCGGCCAACGAGGAGCACGTCGACCGACGCGGCTTCCTGAGCCAGGCGGAGCGCCTGAACGCGCACCGCGAGCGACTGCTCGGCGACGACTGGCCCGCCGACGTGGATCCGAACGGCCGGCGGCCGAGCCTCGCCTGAACGGCGCATTGCGGAGGAGCAGACGATGTCGGCGGAGAACAAGAAGCTTCCCTCTTTCAAGCGCAGCGCCGGTGGCATGCTGTCGCGCACCGAAGGCGCGATGAGCAAGAAGGCCCTCGACAACGCCGAGCACGGCGACGTCTCGCCCGACGGTGGCGGGGTCATTCCTGCGCAGCACTGCTCGCACGGCTCGCACGGCAGCCACGGCTCGCACGGCAGCCACGGCTCGCACGGCAGCCACGGCTCGCATGGCAGCCACGGCTCGCACGGCAGCCACGGCTCGCACGGCAGCTGGTAGCAGCGGCGCACTCGCCGGCCGCGGCGACCGCGCGCCCGACCGCCGCGCGCGTGCGCCCCGCCTCCGCCGAGCCCCTCCGTGCAGCGCATCGAGCTAGGCTTCGTCTGCAACAACCGCTGCGTGTTCTGCGCGCAGGGGTCGCTCGGGGCACGGGCCGGGGACGATCCGGCCGACGCTCTCGCCGCTCGCGTCGAGGCGGCGCTCGAGGCGCTCCGCGCGGACGAGCCCGCCGCCTTCGTGGGCGGCGAGCCCACGCTGCACGAGGCCCTGCCTCGGTGGCTAGCCGAGGCCGCGCGCCGCGGGGCCGCTCCTCTGCTCGTCCAGACGAACGGGCGCCGGCTCGCCTACCTCGCGTACGCGCGCAGCCTCGCCGCGGCGAGCCCGGCGCTCGGGCTCGAGGTGAGCCTGCAGGGGCAGAGCGCCGCGATGCACGACTACCACACGAGCACGCCGGGCAGCTTCGCGCAGACGGTGCAGGGGCTGCGACACGCGCGCGCGCTCGGCGTGCCCTTCGCGCTCACGACCGTGGTGACGCGCTCGAGCTTCCGCCACCTCGCCGAGCTCGTACGGCTCGCGCGGCACCTCGGCGCACGCTCGCTCTACCTGGCGCGCGCCGAGCGCCACGGGCACGCGGCCGCCGCGGCCGACCGGGTGATCCCGAACGAAGAGATCGTCGCGCCGTACCTCGAGGCGGCCCGCGACGAGGCGCGTCTGCTCGACCTGCCGCTCTACGACGCCGCCCACACACCGGGCGAAGGCGCGCCCCACGCCGGCATCGGCATCGTCGAGCCCGCCGCGGCCGAGCTCGCGGGCGGGTCGCACGAGACGCCTGCCTCGGGCGCTGCGCCGCGGCGCCTGCCGCTCGCCAAGCCGCTGCCCGCGCGCGCCGAGGAGCGCGGCCCGGCACGACGCAGCGGCGAGGAGCTGCGCCGCATCTTCCCCGGGCTGTTCGGCGACGCCGAGGCGGAGGCGCAGAAGCCGCCGCCCCCGAAGGGCTGAGCGCGGCGCTCGACCGGGCCCGCGCCCGGGCTAGACTGGGTGGGCGTGGCGAACCTCGGCTACATGCAGCTCGTGCGGCACTGCAACCAGTACTGCCGCTTCTGCTCCAACCCCGAGACGCCGTACATGCTCGACCTCGAGACGGCGACGCGCCAGCTCGACGATTTCCGGGCCCGCGGCTACTTCGGGGTCATCCTCACGGGGGGCGAGCCCTCGCTGTCGCCGATCGTCGTCGAGGTGACGCGCGCCGCGCTGGCGCGCGATCTGCACCCGCGCATGATCACGAACGGCACCAAGGTGGCGGAGCTCGACACGGCACGGGCCTTCGTCGCGGCGGGCCTGCGCCACTACCACGTCTCGATCCACAGCCACCGCGCCGAGCTCGAGGACTTTCTCACCGGCGTGCGCGGCAGCTTTGCGCGCGCCGAGGAGGCCCTCGACAACCTGGCCACGGTGGACCGCGAGGATCGCGCCGCGGGCGGGCTCGGCGTCACGGTCAACATCAACACCGTGATCAACGCCTTCAACGCCGACCACCTCGACGCGAACGTGCGCTACTTCACCGAGCGGCACCCGATCGTGCGCCACTTCGTGTGGAACAACCTCGACCCCTCGATGGGCCGTGCGGAGACGAACCGCGACACCGCGCATCGGCTGCGCGACTTCGAGCTGTCGCTGGGGCGCGCGATGCGCCTGCTGACCGAGCGCGGCCTGTCCTTCCGGGCCGAGCGCGTGCCGCTGTGCTTCATGACGGAGCACGCGCACGCGTCCACCGAGACGCGCAAGATCGTCAAGGCCGAGGAGCGCATCGTGCACTTCCTCGACGACAAGGGCACGGTGCGGCAGACGGACTTCCGCCACGCCAAGGCGGACGTGTGCCGCCAGTGCAGCCTCGACTCCATCTGCGGCGGGCTGTTCGAGCTCGGCGCCTGGTACGACCTCGCGGAGCTCGCGCCCGTCTTCGTGTCGAAGGAGCGCATCGTGCGGCGCATCCGGAGCGAGCCCGACCCGGCCGGCTGACCGCGCGCGCGCACCACCGTGCGCCTTCACGGTTGACCGACGCCTGCGCTCGGGCAAGATGCGTGGTCATGGATGAGGCGCAGACGGGAGGCACGGTGGAGCTCGAGCTCGAAGAGGGGCTGTACCCGCTCGAGGCCGTGTACGGCGCGGCGTACGTGTTCATCGACCGGTGCTACGTGCACCTCGATCGGGCCGCGCCCGGGCGGTTGCGCGTGCGGCTGCGGCCGAAGGCGCCCGACGCCGACGGCGCGGCCTTTGCGGGCGAGTTCGAGAACGAGCTGCTCGGTCAGGCCTGGCGGGTCCAGATCGCGCAGAACCACCGGGCGCTCTTCGAGGCGATCGCCTCGCGCGCCGTCACGGGCGCCGCGGGTCCGCCGGGGCTCGACGAGCTGTTCGACATGGACATCGGCGCCGACACGGCCTTCGAGGATCCGCTCGGCCTCGCGATGAGCTGGGAGGAGAAGTACAAGAAGAAGGCGCCGGCCGAGCCGGCCGCCGCCGCCGCCGCCGAGGCGCCGGCCGAGGCGCCGGCCGAGGCGCCGGCCGAGCCCGGGAGCACACCCGCGCCGGAGGCCGAGAAGTGATCGAGCTCAGCTTCGACGCCGAGCTCTATGACGGCTTCGCCGTGGACGAGGCGGCGAAGACCTTCGCGGACTTCGCGACGATCGCGCAGGAGCAGCTGCCCGGTCGCTGGCTCGTGCGGGTCACGGTCGCCGCGGGCGGCGAGGTAGACGAGGCGACGGTGGCGAGCGAGCTCGACAACTTCGCGCTCGGCAAGACCATCGAGCGGCGGCTGCGCGGCGACGCGGGCGCGGGCCCGGCCGCGGAGGGCGCGGCGGCCACGGCCGGCGCCGCCGCGGGCGGCGCGGCAGGAGGCGGCGATGCGGCTCCGTGAGCTCGGGCGACCGGTGGCCCCCGCCGAGCTCGTGCCGGTGAACCAGCGGCGCGTGGGCGAGGAGATCCTGCTCACCAGCCCCTTCGGCGACTGGGCGTTCGTGACCGAGGCCGAGCTCGGCGCGCTGCGGCAGGGGGCGCTCGAGCGCGGCAGCGAGCTCTGGAACAAGCTCGCCACGCGCCGTCTCGTGCGGAGCGAGCTCGACCTGGCCGAGGCAGTCGCGGGCTTCTGGCGCCGGCGGCGCTTCGTCGAGCACGGGCCGAGCCACCACCTCGTCGTGGTCACGCGCCGCGGCGGCGCGCCCGCCGCGAGCGAGCCCGCGCGCGAGACGCCGGCGGACATGACCGCGAGCACCGCGGAGCAGGTCGTCGACTTCGCGCTGCGCTCGACGAGCCCCGAGCTCACCCTCGCGCTGGCCGGCGGCGAGCCGCTCGCCGCCATGCCGGTCGTCCGACACCTCGTCGACCACGCGCTCGAGAAGAACCGCGCCTACGGCAAGGCGCTCGAGCTCGTGCTCCTGACCGGGCTCGCGGGCATCGCGGACGCCGACCTCGATTTCGTGGTGGCGCGGCGCATGCGCATCGTGGCGCGGCTCGACGCGACGCTCTTCGCGCCCGGCGGCGGTGCCGAGCGCGAGGCGGCGCGCACCCTCTTCGCCCGCGACGTCGCGCGCGTGCACGAGCGCTACCGCGGGCTCGGTCTCGATCCGGCGCTCTACCACGTCGAGGTGGAGCTCGTGGCGCCGCCGACCGCGTGGGTCGCCGGCGCGGCCTCGGGCGCAGCCCTGGTCGACGCGCTCGCGGCGCTCGGCTGTCGGAGCTTCGCGCTCGCGCCGCCCGAGGGGCTCGACCCGCGCGGCGGTTACCTCGACTTTCACCGGGCAGCGCTCGAGCGCGCCCTCGGGCTCGGCCTCGCGGGGTCCGGCCCGCGTGAGCGCCACGCCGCGCTGTTCCTGCGCCAGATCCTCCTCGGCGAGGCCCCGAGCGAGGTCGCCATCCGCTCGCCCGCCGCCAGCGCCGTCGGCACGCTCGCCTACGACTGCGACGGCCGCATCTACACGAGCGACACCGGTCGCCGGCTGCGCGATCGCGGCGACGATTTCTTCCAGCTCGGCGACGTCGCGGTCACGCGCTATCGCGAGCTCATGACCCACGAGACCGTGCGCGCGCTGCTGTTCGCCTCCATCCGCGAGGCGCAGCCCGACTGCGCGGCGTGCCCCTACGCGCCGTACTGCGGCGTCGAGCCGGAGCAGAGCTACGCGCTGCAGGGCAGCATCTTCGGTCGCATGCGCGAGAGCTTCGCGTGCGCGCTCCACAAGGGGCTGCAGGACTGGCTGTTCGCGGCGCTCGGGCGTGGCGACGCCGCGGTGCGCGCCGTGCTCGAGGCCTGGAGCAAGCCCGAGGTGCGAGCCCACTTCGTGCACAGCTCGGTCGCCTCGTAGCGGCGCGGCCGCGCGCGCCCTCGGCTCACGGGGCGCGGCGGATGCGCCGACGCTGCTCGATGGTGTGCTGCGTGATGCGCGCGCGCGCGGCGGCGTCCTCGACCAGCGTCCAGACGGAGTGCTCGTGGCCGCGGCCCGCCGCCTCGAGCAGGGCGTCGGCGGCGCGCTCGGCCGGGACGAGATCGGCGGTGCGCCCCGGCAGCTCGACGACCGCGATGCGCGCCGCGAGGTCGTCGATGGCGCGCAGCATGCGGCGCAGCACCTCGAGGAACACGCCCTCGTCGAAGCTGGCCCGCGGGCCGGCGCCGAACAGGAGCACCTTCGCGAAGCCGAGCTTGGGCCGACCGGGCAGGAGCAGCACCTCACCGCGCTCGCCCGACAGGAACCCCGTCCGGAACAGGTGCGAGATCGTGCCCGCGAGGCGGAAGTCGCAGAGCCCGGCCACGCCCTCGGCGGGCCGCTCGTCGCTCCACACCGCGCACGCGAGCACCTCGCTCTCGAGCGCGTCGAGGAGCCGCAGCTCCGGTGCCACGAAACGCAGCTCCACGTCAGTCCCCGGCCGAGGTCGACATCAGACGCTCATGGCTCCCTTGCGGAAGTCGCTCGCGGCGATCTTCACGTTGACGCACGCAGGCCGGCCGCTCGCGAAGGCGGCGTCGAGCGCCGGCCCGAGCTCCGCCGTCCGCTCGACCCAGGCGCCGAAGCCGCCGACGGCCTCGACCACCTGGTCGTAGCGCGTGTAGGCGAGCGACGTCGCCGGGGCGCGCGCCGCCCCGTAGATCTCGAGCTGGCCCCGCCGGATCTGGGTCCAGGCCGCGTCGTTGCCGATGACCGCCACGACCGGGATGTTCTGGCGCACCATGGCCTCGAACTCGAGCCCGTGCAGGCCGAAGCTGCCGTCGCCGTAGACGAGGACCGCGCGGCCTTCCGGGCGCGCGAGCTGCGCCGCCATGGCGTAGCCGGGCCCGACGCCCAGCGTGCCGAGCGGGCCCGGGTCCATCCACAGCTGGGGCCACTCGAGCTTGAGCACGTAGGCGGCCGTCGCCACGAAGTCGCCGCCGTCGCCGATGACGATGTCGTTCGGGCGGAGGCGCCGGTCGAGCTCGGCGCACACCCGCAGCGGGTTGGGCGGGTCCGCGTCGCTGCCGAGCTCCGCCGCCATCTGCGCGCGCGACGCGTCCTCGACCGCGCGCAGCTCCGCCAGCCAAGCGGGCCAGGCCTTCTTGCCGAGGATCGCGAGGAGCTGGTCGAGCACGAGCCCGGTGTCGCCGTGGATGGCGACATCGGCGGCGCGGTTGCGCCCGAGCTCGGTGGCGTCGAGGTCCACGCGCACCACCTTGGCCCCGGCGGCGACCGCCCGGCCGTAGCTGAGCCGGAAGTCGAAGGGCGTGCCGAACACGAAGCAGCAGTCGGTGCGCTTGAGGGCGTGCTTGCGCGCGCGGCTCATGAGGCCCGGGTGAGCGACCGGGAGCCCGCCCCGCGCCATGCCGTTCAGGAACACGGGCGCCCCGACGGCGTCGGCGAAGCGGAGGAGCGCCTCCTTCTGCGGCGACCAGCGCAGCTGGCTGCCGACGATGAACACGGGCCGCTCGGCCGCGGCGCAGAGCGCGGCGGCGCGCTCGATCTCCCGCGCGCCGCCGGCGGGGCGCACGGGCTCGGGAGGCGGCTCGGTCGCGACGGCGCCGTCGTCGGCGAAGCCCATCAGCACGTCGAGCGGCATCTCGAGGAACACCGGCCCCGGCAGGTTCGCCTGCGCCACCCGGAACGCGGCGTCGACGTACTCGGCGAGCCGGTCCGTCGCAGGCACCGACACGCTCCACTTGGTGACGGAGCGCATCAGCTCGAGGTGGTTCATGTCCTGCAGCGAGCCCATGTCGGCGAGCGCCCGCGGACCGGCGCCGCCGATGACCACCATGGGCACGTTCGCGCGCTGCGCGTTGGCGACGGCCGTCACCACGTCGGTCACGCCCGGTCCCGCCGTCACGGCGCACACGCCGGGACGCCCGGTCACGCGCGCGTAGCCGTCGGCCGCGTGGCCGGCGGTCTGCTCGTGGCGCGTGTCCACGATGGCGATGCCGTCGTCGAGGCAACCGTCGTAGATCGACTGAATGTGCCCGCCGCACAGCGTGAACAGGTGCTTCACGCCCTGGCGCGCGAGCGCCTTCGAGACCAGCCTCCCACCATGCACCATTCCCATGGCGCGCCGTATAGCACGCGCGCCCGGGCGCCGGCGGCCCCGACCTCGGGCAGGGCCCGGCTCACCAGACGTGGCGCGGGAACGGCGGCGCCGGGTGGGCGACGAAGTAGCCCTGGTAGAGATGGCAGCCGAGCGACACCAGCGTGTCGCGCTCGGCGCGGGTCTCGATGCCCTCGGCCACGACCAGCATGCCCATCTCCCGGCACAGGGACACCATCGAGGCGATGAGCTTCTCCTTGGTGCGATGCTTGTCGACGTCGCGGACCAGGCTCATGTCGACCTTGACGATCTCCGGCTCGAGCTGCGCGAAGCTCGCGAGGCCGGCGTAGCCCGCGCCGAGATCGTCGACCGAGACGCGGTAGCCGACGGCGCGCAGGCGCGCCGCCTGGGCGCGCAGATCGCCGAGGCCGGTGAACGTGGCGCGCTCGGTCAGCTCGAGCACGACGCGCGTCGCGATCCGTCCGGTGGGCGTGTCGGGCGCGGTGAGCACCGGGTCGAACAGCTCGCGCACGTGTACGTTGAGGAACAGGACGCCGCGCTCGGGGTGATCGAGCATGGGCCCGACGGCGAGCTCGCGCACCCGGCGGCCGAGCTCCTCGATCCGACCGCAGCGCTCCGCGGCCTCGAGCAGGGCGGTCGGCTCGGCGAGGCTCGGCTCCGCGCTGCGCATGAAGGCCTCGTAGCCGTAGAGCCGACCGTCGTTGCGCACCACCGGCTGGAAGGCGACCCACAGGCCCTCGAGCGCGCGCTCGAAGGCCGCGGCGCTCTCCTCGGCCCCGACGCCGGCAGCCGCGACCGCGGCGGCCTGGCGCCGCATCTGGGCCATGCGGCGCATCGCGAAGGCCTGCGTCACGGCGTGCTCGAGCTTGTCCGCGCTGACCGGCTTCAACAGGTACTTGAACGCGCGCAGCTCGAGCGCCTGCAGCGCCGTCTCGACCGCCGGCGCCCCGGTGAAGAGGATGACCGGCAGCTCCGGATCGCGCTCGTGGGCGGCCCGGAGCAGCGCGATGCCGTCGAGGCCCGGCATCGAGATGTCGCTCACCACGACGTCGTAGGCGCCGAGCCGCAGCGCCGCGAGCGCCGAGGCGCCGTCCTCGAAGGTGTCGACCACGTGCCCGAGGCGTCGCACCACGCGCGCGGCGGCGCGCAGCGGCTCCGGCTCGTCGTCGACGACGAGGATCCGACCCGTTGCGTTCTCTGCTTGTGCGCCGTCCACGAGAGGGGCGGATTGTGCGACGGCCCCCGGGCAGAGTACACCTCGGCAAGCGTCGCGCCCCGCGGGCGCGCGCACCCGAGGCCACGTGGACGCGAACATCGGACTCTCCCCCGGCACCGAGGGCAACGCGCTCGCCCCGTGGGTCGCGGCCACCATCGAGCGCAACCTCGTCGACCCGGCGCTGCGCCGCGAGTTCCTCGCCCTGCGCGCCGCCGTCGCGATCGTGGCGCTCGAGCCGCTCGAGCTCGAGGGCACGCTCGGCAAGGGCCCGACGAGCGGGGCCGCCGCGGCACGGCGCGCGCGCGAGGCGACTCCGCCGCTGGCCGAGCTCGAGGGACGCACGGCCGTCACCCTGCGCTTCGACCACGGCCAGCTCACGATCCACGACGGCGTGGTCGGGATCCCGGACCTCACGCTGTGCGGTGAGCGCGAGGTGCTGCTCGGGCTCGCCGATCTGCCCCTCGACGGGCGTCTTCGCCTACCGCTGCCGCGGCTCGCGCGCGGCGACAACCGGGCCCTGCGCCGCAGCCTGCTCGAGCTCGCGACGGGCGAGCTCAAGGTCTACGGCCTGCTCGGCCACCCGCGCCTGTTCGCGCGCCTGCTCAGGCTCCTGCACCGCAGCGCCGGCTAGCGCTCGCCCGGCCCCTGCCCCGTGCGCGGTAGGTTCGCCAGGCTGCGGCTCGCGGCGTGGGCGAGCGCCTGGCGCAGCTCCGGGTCCTCGACCTCGGCCACGGCCGCGGCGACGCCCGGCGGCAGCCGCACCGGGGGGCGCGCCGCGTGGTGGCGCACGGCGGGGCGGACGTCGCCGAGGGCGCCCACCGAGAAACGGAGCCCGCTCACGGTGATGCCGCGGGCCGCGAGCTTGCCGACGATGTCCTCGGCGAGCATCGACAGCTCGGCGGCCCAGGCGCTCGTCGCCGTGCGCACGTGCAGCACGCCGCGCTCGATGCGCACCGGCCGGGCGCGGGCGGCGATGCGCGGCCCCACGGCGGCCTCCCACTCGCCGAGCGGCAGGGCGCGGTCGACGTGCGCGGGCACGCGCAGCTCCTTCAGGCCCCCGAGGATCGACTGCAGCCGCTGCATGGTCGCCTCAGCGCGCCGCCGCGCGCGGCACGAGGGCCGTGAAGAAGTAGCGCTCGTCCTCTGGGCTGCCCTCGGCGCGCACCGCGTAGCGCAGGCCGGGCTCGACGACCTCGCTCACGACCGCCTCGCGCAGGCCGTCGACCCAGTCGTAGGCGCGCACCTTGGCGCCGACCTTGAGGGCCGCGGTCGCGACCTCGACCGCGGCCACGGCCTCGCGCGGGTGGCGCTCGACGTGGCCGGAGCTCGTGCGCACCCAGACGTGGCGCGGGTCGAGCGCCACCACGAGGCCGAGCGACTGGCGTCCGAACTTCGGGAAGGTCACGTAGGCAAAGGGCACGACGCCCTTGCGGGCCGGCTCGGCGTGGTCGGCGGTCGTGTCCTTCGTCTCGCCCGCCCAGTCGTAGCGGACGCGCAGGCTGCCGCCGGCCTTGCGCGTCACACGGCCGAGCGCGGCCGGCGTGGTCCAGGTGAAGAAGAGCGCGGTGTCGCCGGCCTCGAGACCGCTGGCGCTGCCGATCGGGTGCACGAGCGCGGGCGCGACGCCGAGCGTGCGCGTGCCGAGCTTGTCGATCAGGCTGGCGCGCTCGGCATCGATCGACTCGAGCGTGTAGATGCCGACGCTCACGAGCTCGGAGCCGAGCGTGGGGACGGCCGCCCAGACGCGCGTGCCGGGGGCGAGCTCGACGCTCGCCACGGGGAGCTCCGCGCTCCACGGCGCCGACGGGACGGAGGCCGTGGGCGCCTCGGGCACGCGCAGCTCCGGGGCGCCCGGTTCGGCCGGCGGCACCGGCGCCGCCTCGCAGCCCGCGAGCGCGGCACCGGACAGGGAGAGCGCGAGGACCCGCGCGGCACCGGACAGACAGGGAGCGAGCGCCCGGGCGACCGGAGCGCGGCGCCGGAGCGGGCTCATAGCCGATCGTCGAAGGGATTGGTCGACGTGGGCTTGGGATCGGGCGGCTTGACCGAGGCGGTGGCCGTCGCCGTCACCTTCGTCGGAGGCGGCGCCGTGGCAGTCGTGGTGGTGCGCACCGGCGGCGGCGCCGCGACGGTCGTCGGCGGGCTCGGGGTCGCGCTCGGCGGCGCGCTCGCCGTGGGCTCGGCGCTCGGCTCGGCGCTCGGCTCGGCACTCGGGGCGGGGGCGCTCCCCGTGGCGACGACCGCCTCGACGGTGCTCGCCGGAGGTGGTGTCGGCGCCGGCTGGGGCCGCGGGGCCGGGGCGCTGTCGCGCGCCGCCGGGGCGCGGTCGGTGGCGCCTGCCCCGCCCACGCCGATCGCCACGCCCACGATGACGACGCACAGCACCGCAGCCGCCGCGAACCACGGCCAGCGGCGCGCGCGGGGCTGGGCGACCGCGTCCCCGGCGGGCCCGACGTACGCCGCATCGAGCGGCGTCGGAACCGCCGCGACGGGGGACTCCTCGTCGGCCGGCGCACCCGCCGGCATGGCCGCGAGCAGCTCCTCGGCCGCGCGCGGGTCGCCCATGAACCGGGTCTCGGCGTCGTCGTCGTCGGGCGCGACCTTGACGCCGACGACGCGCAAGCCGGCGCCACTCGGCGCGGGGGGAGGCACCTGCGGCACGGCGGTGGCCGCCGCGAGGGCGGCCGCGGCCCTCGGCAGGACGGCACGGCCACCGTCGGCCGGCCCGTGGGAATCGAGCGTGTCGGCCGCGTCCGCTTCCGCCCCGCGCGGCAGCGCGATGGACTGCGCGACGCCGGGCGCGAGCGGCACGTCGGGCAGCCGCGAGCCGGAGTCCGGCTTGCGAGACGGCGGGGCACCGGGACTGCGTCGCGGCGGCGGAGGCGGCGCCGCCATGCCGACGCGCGTGGAGACCGGCTTCGGGGCGGCCTCCGCGGCAGCGGGACGGGCGACCGCGACGCGCGTCTCGCCGCCGTCGAAGTAGTCGTCCGACAGCAGGTCCATCCGGTCGCTGCTGTCGGTCGCGGTGCGCTGCGCGCCGGGGCGCGAGCCGACGGCGACGGGCGCGCTCGGCCGGCCGATGGAGAACGGCATGCTGAGCGAGGGGTAGCTCGCCGGCGCGATCGCGCTGAAGGCGGCCGCGAGGTCGCGCGCCGTGGGAAAGCGCTGCTCGGGATCGCGCGCCAGCGCCCGCTCGAAGAACTCGTCGACGTCGACGGGCAGATCGGGGTCGAGCGCCGTGGCGCGCGGTACGGGCTTGGTGCAGATGCCGATGATGATGTCGCCGAGGCTCTTGCCCTGGAACGGCACCTGGCCCGTCAGCATGCGGAAGGTGATGACGCCGAGCGACCAGAGATCGCTGCGGTGGTCGATCTTCTCGGCGCGCGCCTGCTCGGGGCTCATGTACTGGGGCGTGCCGAGCAGGGCGCCCTGCTTGGTCGTCTCCTGCTCGATGTCGCCGTGCGGGTCGGCCTTGGCGACGCCGAAATCGAGCACCTTGACGATCTCCTCGTCGCGCGACTCGACGAGGAACAGATTCGCGGGCTTGAGGTCGCGGTGGATGATGCCCGCGGCGTGGGCGACGCCGAGCGCCTTGCAGGCCTGCACCAGGATGGCCCGCGTGTCGTCGAGCTCGAGCCGCTTCCGGCGCTTGAGCCGCGCGCGGAGATCTTCGCCCTCGAGCAGCTCCATGACGATGAACGGACAGCCGCTCTCGATACCGTAGTCGTAGATCTGGACGACATGCGGGCTCTGCAGCTGGGCGACGGCCATGGCCTCGCGCTCGAAGCGCAGGCGCGCCTCGGTCGAGTCGTGCAGGAGCTGCGCCATGAGCTTGACGGCGACGGCGCGGTGCAGCTTCTGGTCCTGGGCCATCCACACGGAGCCCATGGACCCGCGCGCGATCTCGCGCCGCAGACGATACCTGCCGAAGACGACCGTTCCCGTGCCTGGCTGAAACATCGTGCGAGCCGTGACGCCGCAAGTGCGGCTGCCGGACAAGGTACCACGAGTCGCAGCGTTCCGCTCTTCCGGGCACGACACCGGTGTCGCTTGACCGGAGCGGCGGGGCACCGTCATATCTAGGGCCATGTCGAGGCGAGGCGCGGCACCTGCGGCAGCCCGGCGCGCGCTCGCCGGCCCGCGCCGCGGCGCGCGCCCGACCCGGGCGGCGCTCGTCGCGCTCGGGCTCGCGCTCGTCCTCGCGGGCGCCACGGCCTGCGGGCCCGAGGTGCCGCCACCCCGACCGCTGCCCACCGCCCACCATGCGGCCCTGCCCGAGGTGACGGCGGAGCCTGCGACGCCGGCCCCAGCCACCTCCGCGTCGGCCGCGCCGAGCGCCGGGACGGCGCTCGACCTCGCGTGGGTGGTCGACACCGGGGCGCACAACAAGGCCGTGAGCCTGGCCCCCTGGGGCGACGTGGTGGCGCTCGGCTCGCGCCGCCTGTCGGTGCACGCGCGCACGACCGGCGCGGAGATCCTGGCGGTCGACGCGTGCTTCACCTTCGCGGACGCCATCGGCTTCGTGGGCGACGAGCTCGCGGTGGTGTGCGAGGATGGGGTCGAGCTCTACTCCTTCGCGGCCGCGAGCTGGCGCGCCGAGCGCAAGATCCCGGGCCACGCACGCGCCGCGGCCTTCGCGCCCGGGCGGCTCGCGGTCGGCTCGGACGACGGCAAGGTGCGCCTCTACGACACCGGCACCTGGCGCGAGGAGCGCTCGCTCGAGGTCGGAGCCGTCCCGACGGCCCTCGCCCTGTCCGCGGACGGGCGGCGGCTCGCGGTGGCGCTCGAGGAGCGCGACGGCTTCTGGGTCGACCTGCCGGCAGGCAGCGGCGAGGACGGGGCGAGCCCCGAGCGGCACGCCGTCCACGTGCCGCCCGGCCCGGCGATCGGCGCGCTGGCGCTCACGGCCGACGGGCACCTGCTGTTCGCGGCCGGCGGCCCGCGTGCCGCGCTGCTCGACCTCGAGCGCGGCACGACCCGCGCCGTGCGCCTGGTCGGCGGCGTGGCAACGGCGCGCTTCGCGACCCCGGCCGGCCTGGTGACGGCGGGCGCGGACGGCGTGCTCTGGGTCGACGCCGAGGACGGCAGCGCGCACAGCATCGGCGGCGGCGTGAGCCCGCTCACCGGCGAGCGCTACGACGCCGAGGGCACCGAGCACGTCGGCCTCGCGCTCGACGCAGGGGGCCGGCTGCTCTGCGCCGGCGCGGAGAGCGGCAAGCTCGCCTGCTACGCGCACGTGCGCATCGACCCCGCGCAGCCCTTTGCCTACGGCACGGCCCGCGCCGCGACGACGACGGGCGGGCGCGTCATGACCTTCGGTGGGCGCCGCGCGACGGTCAAGGCGCTGCCGCGCGAGCCGCTGCCGGCAGCGGGCGCGCACGCCCACGTGCTGCGCTACTCCGAGCGCCGCGAGGGCGAGCTCACCCTGCTCGAGTGGACGGACGTCGGCGCGGCGACGGTCGACGCGGTCGACAAGGACGTGCTGCGTCTCACCCTGACCGACAAGCTGGACGCGCTGCCCTACGACACGCAGGTGCGCATCAGCTGGGCGCGGTGACGCGGCCTCGAGCCGCACACCCACCCGAGCACCCTGCCGTTTGGGCATTCCCTTTGCCGGCGCGGGCCGGTAACGTGGCCCCCGTGCGGCTCGGCGTCGGCGTGATCGCAGGTAGCGTGTTGGCCCTCACGACCCCGGCGCTCGCGAGCGAGCCGTGGAGCGACCCGGATCCGCCGGCGCCCCCCGAGCGCTACGAGATCGGCGACGTCGGCGTGCGGGCCGAGGCCGAGTACCGGGTCGACCTCCTGTACGTGAACCCGATCTCGCTCAACAGCGAGGACAACCGGCGCATCAACTGGATCGACCACCGCCTGCGCGCGGGCGCCGTGGTCGACTACGAGGACAAGGTGAAGCTCACCGTGTCGCTCGACGCGCTCGACATGGTGCTCTGGGGCGACAACGGCACGCTCGGGCAGAGCCCCGAGCCGAACTCGGGCATCAACGCCGCGGCGCGCAGCCCGAACATGGCCGAGCCGTGCATCGCCCTGCTCGAGGGCGATCCGCTCCAGGCCTCGAGCTACGGCTACTCGCTGTGCGACGCGACGCCGGTGAAGATCCGGCGGCTGTTCGCGCAGGTGACGACGCCCATCGGGGCGCTGCGCTTCGGCCGCCAGCCCGTGAGCGTCGGCATGGGGGTGCTCGGCGCCGATGGCGACGGCCGCAGGAACCGCTTCGGCATCGCGCACGGCGGCGACAGCGTGGACCGGCTCATGTTCGCCACGAAGCCGCTCGAGGCCCTCAAGCCCGAGAAAGAGCGCGACCTCTCGGAGACGCGCGGGCTCATCCTCGCCCTGCTCTACGACCGCTGGGTGTCGGATAGCGTGCGGCTCTTCGGCGACGACGTGCACCAGGTCGGCGGCGCCGTCCGCTTCCTCGAGCCCGACGACTGGGCCGACGGCGCGCACGATCTCGAGGCGCAGCTCTTCTACGTCTACCGCTGGGATCAGCAGTACGCGACCCACATCCACACCATCGGCGGCCGGCTGGCCTCGCGCTTCGGCGACTTCTGGGCCGGCATCGACGCCGTCGGCAACGTGGGCTCGACGCGCGAGGTGGCGAGCGCCTACAGCCTCATCACGAGCGACCCCATCGTCGATCAGCGCGTGCTGCAGTTCGGCGGCCGGGCGGTCGTGCGCTACGACCACCCCCTCGTCACGCCGTACCTCGAGGTGGACTACGCCTCGGGCGACCCCAACCCCGAGTCGCGCACGCCGCTGTCGCAGTTCCGCTTCGCGGAGGACACGAACGTCGGCCTGCTCCTGTTCGAGCACCTGCTCGACTTCCAGAGCGCGCGCGCCGCCGCCGCCGGCACCGAGATCGTGCGGCGGCTCGGCGCCACCGCCTTCCCGAGCGAGCGCATCCGCACGCGCGGCGCCTTCACCGACGCCCTGGCGGTCTTCCCGCAGCTCGACGTACACCCGCACGAGAGCGTGCTCCTGCGCGCCGGCGTGCTCGTGGCCTGGGCACCGGAGCCGGTGATCGATCCGGTGCAATCGCTGCAGGCGCGCGACGGGCTCACCATCGACGACGACCTCGTGAACTTCGTCGGCGGCAAGCCGGAGCGCTACCTCGGCACCGAGCTCGACGCGCGCTTCCAGTGGCGCTTCCTCGACCATTTCGCGCTCGACCTCGAAGGCGCGCTGCTCTTCCCCGGGCCGGCGCTCGAGGACGCCAACGGCGACGCCGTCCGCGCCGTGCTACTCCAGGGTCGCACCACCGCCTTCTTCTGAGCGCTCGCGCCACCTACTTCGCCACCGGTCGCCGGACATGAGCAGCCCCTCCGCCAAGCGTCACCCCTCGCCTCTCGTGCTCGTCGCGGCCGCCACCCTGCTCGGCAGCGCGGGTTGCGGCGTGTACGACGCGCCTCCGCACCCCTACCTGCCCGAGGCCGTCGACGGCATCCTCGCGGACCCGACCGCGCCCATCGTGGTGCAATTCAGCGAGCCCATCGATCCGCGCACGCTCCGGCTCGAGGTCGTGCGCTACGACCTCAGCGCCGAGGGTCTGCTCGCCGACGAGGACGAAGATCCGGCGACCGAGCTCGCGCCGCTCTTCGCGCACAGCGTGGACCCGACGGTCCCGGCGGTGGTCGTGGACGTCGATGTGGGCGGCAAGGGCAAGCTCGACGCCGCGGGCACGACCTACACCATCGAGGTCCAGAAGACGCTGCCCATCGGGCCGCGCCTCGCGATTCTCGTCGAGGCGGGCATCACCGACCTCGACGGGCACGAGAGCAAGGTGCGGCAGGTCGTGCAGTTCGGCTTCAAGTTCGCGTGCGCCGCGGAGCAGCCGACCGAGCACTTCCCGAGCGGCGCCTACTTCTTCCTCCTCGACGTGGCCTCGCCGATCCAGACGCAGATCCAGCTCTGGGGCGCCATCGAGGTCGACCACGCGACGGGCTCGTTCATCGGCCAGTTCACGAACGCCGACCGCCGCACCGACCAGAGCTGCCCGACCCCCTGCGCCGACTCCGAGGTGTGCCGCCTGCTGCCCACGCCCGCCTGCGTGCCGCCCTCCGAGCGCGCGGGAACCGTCGACGAGTTCCCGGACTACGTGCCGAACGACGGCAGCATCAGCCCCACCGGCTACAGCTTCACCGTCCTCGGGTGCGTGCGCGACGAGCCCGACGGCACGGTGAGCTTCGGCAACGCGCCGGCCGACGCCGTGGTCTCGCAGCCCGCGGTGACCGTCAAGGCGATCGACCTCACGGCGTCGTTCGTGCCGGACGCAAACGCCGTCCTGCGCGGGTCCGGCTCCTTCACCGCGACCCAGGTCTTCCTCGGCACGACGCCGAGCGGCCCGGGCACCGGCACCCACGCCGAGCGCTCCGTGCCGGCCGAGCTCGCGCCGCCGGGCATCCCGCAGCCTCCCCCGGCACCGTAGACCGGCCGCCGCGCGGGGGCCCGCGACGAGCCCGAGACTCGCCGGCCGGGGGCCCCCGCCGCCGTTCGAGGTTGACACGGGTCGCTCACCACGGCTGCAATGGGCCCGTGAGCTCCTCCCGGTCGGGTCTCCACGCGCGTGCCGCGACCTTCGCGGTCGTCGCGGCCGGTGCGGCGTGCACGGGCGGCTGTGTGAGCGGCGAGGACCCACCGACGCCGCTCGCCGAGCCAGGGTTCAGCGTGGTCGAGGACTACCCGGACGGGCCCTACGGCGTGGGGATCGGCGACGTCATCTCGCCCTTCGTCTTCCGGGGCTACGTGCGCCCCGAGGTGGACAAGGGCGAGGCGCACCGCGTGATCTTCGGGCTGCCCGATTTCTACAGCGGCGAGGAAGCGCTGTTCCCGCCCGGCTCGCCCTTCGGGGCCGGCAACCCGAAGCCGGTCGCGCTGCTCGTCAACGTGGGCGCGGTGTGGTGCACCCCCTGCCAGTACGAGGCATCGAAGATCCTGCCGGGCGAGCATGCGAAGTACGCGCCACGCGGCGGCGAGTTCCTCATGAACCTCGCGCAGAGCGCGGCGCTCGGCACGCCTGCCACGTGGACCGATCTCGACAACTGGATCAAGGCCTACGACGTCGTCTACCCGGCCGTGCTGGACGACGAAGGGCAGCTCGGCGCGCTCTTCGACCCCAACTCCTATCCCGCCAACGTCATCATCGACACGCGCACGATGCAGATCGTGGAAAGCGTCTCGGGCGTCCCCCAGGAAACCTTCTGGACCAAGTTCGAGGCCCTGCTCGGCCCGCCTTAGAGGCGGGCATGGGGGCGGCGCGCGCGCGGGCGAGGGCCCGACCGAGAGCCCCGCCCCGGAACGTGGAGCCACGCCGATGTCCGACCCGCACAAGCCGCCCACGCGCACGTCGCCCGCGAAGCCGGGCACCAAAGCTGGCCCCGAGCCGCACAAGCCCCAGGGGTCGCCGGTCGACGAGGCGAGCCTCGATCCCGACTCGCTCAGCTGGAGCGTGCCTCCGCCGCCACCACCGGCCGCGAGCCCCGCGGGCGACCCCGCGGGCGCCAGCAAGACGGCACCGGGCTCCGCGCCCGTCGGCGGGGGCCCGCCCGCGCCGCCGAAGCGACTCCGCAGCGTGCCGCCTCCTGCCCCCCCGCACGGCGGCGCGACCGGCGCGCCACGCAAGGGCCCCACCCTGCCGCCACCACCGCATGCCCCGCGCAAGGCGCCCACCGTACCGCCGCCCCCGGCGCCGCCTCCACCTGCCGCAGTCGCAGCGCCGGCCTCGACCGGCCCGAAAGCGCCCGAGCGACCCGTACCACCGAAGCCGCCCTTGCGCCCGCCGCAACGGGCCGCAGCGGGTGCGCCCGGCGCGGCGGCGACGACGCCCACCGCGGCCGGGAGCGGCCCCGGCTCCGACCCGGGCCAACGCGGTGGGGCCGAGGCCGCGGGCCCGCGGGTCGAGCCGCGCACGCCCGCGCCGGGGCCCGTCGCGGGGGCGCCGGCGAGCGCCCCACAGCGCACGGCGCTCGGGCTCGGGCCCGGGCCCGAGGCGCCGCGCGCCGAGAGCCTCGTGTCCGCCGACCTCGCCGGCGCGTGCGAGGCCGAGCTCGCACAGAGCCCCGAGCCCCTCCGGGCCGCGCGGCTGCACTACGAGATCGCGCGCGCCAGCACCGACACGGTGGTCGCACTCAAGCACTACCAGCAGGCCGTCGCGCTCGCGCCCGACCACGTGGCCGCGATCCGCGGCGCGCGCCGGCTCCTGCTCGACAAGAAGAACGTCCCGGCGGCGCTGCCCCTCTACGACGCAGAGATCAAGCTCACCGGCGAGCCGCGCGCCGCGGCGCTTCTGTGCCTCGAGAAGGGGCGCGTCATCGACGGGACGGGCCGCGACCGGGACGCCGTGCGCAAGTGCTACCTGCGCGCCGCCGAGCTCGCGCCGAACGACCCGGCCGTGCTCCAGGCCCTGGTGCAGGCCGAGCTCGCGGCCGAGGACTGGCCCGGCCTCGAGCGCGCCCGCGCCCTCGAGGCCAACGCCGTGGGCAACGACCCGCGCCACCGCGCCGCGCTCCTCGTCGAGCGGGCGCACCTCACCGAGGTCCGGCTCGGCGACGACAAGACGGCCACGGACCTCTACCAGCTGGCGCTCGAGGTCGACCCCCAGGCGAGCGGCGCGCTCGGGGCGCTGAAGCGCCTGCTGCACGCCCAGGGCCGGTGGCGCGAGCTCGCCCAGACGCTCGAGCGCGAGGCCGCGCAGTCGCCCGACCGCGAGGTCCAGGCGATGGCGTCCTTCCGCATGGCGCGCGTGCACGCCGAGCGCCTCGGCACGGAGGACGAGGCACGGGCCGCGCTCGTGCACGCGATGACCGTCGCCCCGGCCGACCCGCTCGTCCTCGAGGAGCTCGCGAGGTCGTACGTCGCCGCGGGCGATCAGCAGGGCCTCGTCACGGTGCTCGGGCGGCTCGTCGAGATCACGCGCGGCCGCACCGAGCGGCTCGGCCTGTTCATGCGCCTCGGCGAGGCGGCCCGTGCCCAGAGCGACGACGAGGCGGCGATCCGCTGGTACGACGCCGCGACGGTCGAGGACCCGAGCTACGCGCCGGCCCGCCGCGCGCTCGCGCTGCTCTACACGAAGCACGAGCGCTGGCAGCCGCTCGTGCAGAGCCACCTGTCCGAGGCCGACGCCGCGACGGACCCCTTGCGGCGCGCACAGGCGCTCGCCGCGGCCGCCGAGGTGCTCGAGCAGAGGCTCGCCGACCCGGTCGAGGCGAGCGAGGTCCACGCGCGCGCCCTGTCGCTCGCACCCGGACACGAGGCCTCGTTCAAGGCGCTCGTGCGCCTGCACGCGAGCGCGGGGCGCTTCGCCGCGCTCGTCGAGCTCTACCGGCGCGCCATCGACGCGGCCAAGGACCGCGACGTCGTGGTCGCCTACTGGTTCAAGATCGGGGCGGTCTACGAGGACGCGCTCCACGACCCGGGCCAAGCCATCGCCGCCTACCGGCGCATCCTCGCCGTCGAGCCGCAGCACCTCGGCGCCCTGCACGCGCTCGAGCGCGCCGCGGAAGCGGCGGGGCGACCGAGCGAGCTCGCCGAGGCGCTCGAGCTCGAGGCCGCGCTCGCCAAGGAGCCGGCGCGGCGCGTGAGCCTGCTGTTGCGGGCCGGCGAGGTGCTCGAGCAGGGGCTCGGCGACGCCGAGGCCGCCCTCGTGCGCTACCGGCGCGTCGTCGAGATCGACCCGAAGCACGCGCCCGTCCTCGGCTGCCTCGCGCGCGTCTACCAGAAGCTCGGACGCCACCGCGAGCTCTGCGAGGTCCTCGACCGCGAGATCGAGCTCGCGCCGACCCCGGCCGCGCGCGTGGCGCTGCTCCACCAGAGCGGCGAGCTGCAGGAGCTCCGCCTCGGCGACGCGACCCAGGCTGCGACGCGCTACCGGCGCGCGCTGGCGCAGGAGCCGCGCCACGGCGCGAGCCGGCGTGCGCTCGAGCGCCTGCTGCGGGCACGCGCCGACTGGCGCGGCGTGTGCGAGCTCTGCGAGGCCGAGCTGCCCCTCGTCGACGAGCCGGAGGCGAAGGCCCGCGCGGCGTATCGCTGGGGCGAGGTGCTCGAGGTGCGGCTGTCGGAGCTCGACAAGGCGGCGGCCGCCTACCAGCGCGCCCTCGACGCCGTGCCGCACTACCGCCCCGCGGCGGACGCCTTGGCGCGCGTGCTCGCGACGCTCGGCGCCTGGAGCAAGCTGGCCGAGGAGCTCGCGAACGAGGCGGCGCGCGCCCGCGATCCGCGCCTGGCCGTCGAGGCGCTGCTGCGCGCCGGCGAGCTGTGGCAGGACCGGTTGAAGGACCCGAAGCACGCCATCCAGAGCTACGCGGCCGTGCTCGAGCGCGACCCCGAGAACGTCGCCGCGCTCGTGGCGCTCGAGACGCTCTACCGGCAGGCCGGGGCGTGGGAGCAGCTGTGCCACGTCTACGCCACCGAGGCGCGCGTGCTCGTCGAGCTGCCGGCGCGCATCGCGGCCTTGTGCGAGCTCGGGCGGCTGATGCGCGCCCACGGGCTCGGCAGCGACGCCGAGCAGCGTGCCATCTACGACGCGGTCCTGTCCTACGACGCCCAGAGCCCCCACGCGCTCGCGGCGCTCGAGGAGCTGGCGCTCTCGGGCGGCGACGCCGCCCTGCTGGCCCAGGTGGACGCCGCCTTCGCCCGCAGCTCCCGCGACCCGGTGCTCGCCGCCGCGCACTTCCTGCGGCTCGGCGCCGCGCTCGAGGAGCGGAGCGCGGCGGCGGCGCAGGCGTCCTACCGCTCCGCGCTCGCGCGCGATCCGGAGAGCCTCGGGGCCATGCGCGGGCTCGGGCGCGCCTCGGAGCGCGCCGGCGACGCGGCCGGCGTGTGCGAGGCGCTGCGCCGCGAGGCCGCCTGGACGCGCGATGGACGGGTCGCCGCGGAGCTCCTGTGCCGCTCGGCCGTGCTCCGCCTCGAGAAGCTCTCGGACCGCGAGGGCGCGGTGGCCGACGCCGAGGGTGCGCTCGAGCGCTTCCCGGACTCGGCCGAGGCGGCCGCGCGCCTGTGCGAGCTGTCGACCGGCCGGGCCGCGAGCGAGCGCCTGGTCGAGCGCCTCTCGACGGCCGCCAGCGCGGCGCGCGACCCGCTGCGTCAGACGGCGCTGTGGCGCGAGGTGGCGCGCCTTCAGGCCGAGATGCTCGGCAACGTGCCGGCCGCGATCGTGGCGCTCGAGCGCGTGCGCAAGCTGCGCCCCGAGGACGCCGTCGCCGCGCGCGCCCTGGCCGCGCTCTACGGGCGCGGCGCGCAGTGGCAGCAGGCGGCCGAGGTGCTCGACCGCGTGGTGGCGCTCGCGCCGCCCGCGAACGAGCTCGTCGACGTGCACTTCGAGCTCGCGCGCATCGCGGCGCAGCACACCGGCGAGCCCGCGCGGGCGCTCGCGAGCCTGCAGGCCCTGCTCAAGCTCGCGCCCACGCATCGCCCGGCGCTCGTCATGGTGATGGATCTCGAGCATCAGGCGGGCCGGGTCGGGGAGGCGCTCGCGGTCGCGGAGCGGCTGGCGCAGACCTCCCAGGACGCGGTCGAGCGCGCCTGGGCCCTGTTGCAGGTCGGGCACCTCGCGCTGCGGGCCGGCGACAAGAAGCGCGCCGCCGAGGCGCTGCGCGCGGCGGTGGTCATCGAGGGGCCGGTCGGCCCGTCGGGCGAGGAGTACCGCAAGCTCTGCGCCGACGGCGAGGGCTGGCAGAGCTACCTCGAGGTGCTGCGCGAGCACCTGCGGCGCTACGAGGCGCGCGAGGTGGCGGACGCCGACATCGCGGCGACCTATCTCGAGATGGCGCGCACCCAGCACGGCGCGCTCGGGCGCGCGGAGGAGGCCTTCGCCACGCTGCGCGCGGGGCTCGCGGCGTGCCACGAGGCGCCGGTCCTGCGGCTCGAGCTCGCGGACCGGCTCGTGCGCGTCGGGCGCAGCGCCGAGGGCATCGCGGAGCTGCAGCGGCTGCTGGCGCTCGACCCGACGGTCGCGAGCGGCTGGCGCGCGCTCGCGCGCACCTACCAGGAGCAAGGCCGCCCCTCGGAGGCGAGCCTGGCAGCGGCACCGCTCTGCGTGCTCGGCACCGCGAGCGAGCCCGAGCGGGCGCTCGCGCAGCAGCTGCCCCAGCGCGTACGCCCCGCGATGGTGCGGCCGGGCTCCTTCTCGGCGGCGCAGCTCGGCTTTCTCACCGCGGCCAACCCGACCGACGAGAACCGCATCGGCCTCGTGTTCGCGGCGCTCGCCGAGGGCTTCGCCAAGGCGTACGCGTTCGAGCCGGACAGCTACGGCGTGTCGAGCCGCGACCGGATCGGCGAGCGCTCGGACCACCCCGTGCGCACCCTGTGCGACCGGCTGGCCGCCGCCTTCGCGGTCGAGCGCTACGAGCTCTACCTCTACAAGTCGCCCGGCGGCGACGTGCGGGTGGAGCTCGGGCAGCCGCCCGCCCTGTTCGTGCCGAGCTACCTGCTCGACCGCTCCGAGGCGCAGCAGGCCTTCGCGCTCGGGCGCGTGTTCGCGGCCATCGCGCGCAACATGCACCCGGCCCTGCGCCTGTCGCGCGGCGAGATCGCGTGCGTCGTCACCGCGGCGGTGCGGCTCACGCTGCCCGATTTTCTCGCCGGTCAGTACGACGACGAGCACTCGCGCACGCTGCAGCGGCGGGTGCTGAAGCCGCTCTCGCGCCGCGCGAAGAAGGCGCTCGAGGAGGTGTCCCTCGCGTACGAGAAGCCCGCGGTGGACCTCGAGGCCGCGCTCGCCGCCTCGGAGCTCACGAACACCCGCGCCGCCGCGCTCGCGGCCGGAGATCTGTTCGCCGCGGTCGAGCTCCTGCGCCAGCTCGGCCCCTCGCCCGTCGGCATCGACGGGGTGCGCCTCGTGAAGAGCCTGCCGGTGGCGGCGGACCTCTTGCGCTTCTGGGCGAGCGACGCCGCACTCGAGTTCCGGCGCCGGGCGGGGATGCTGTAGGCTCCCCGCCCATGAAGGCCCTCACCCGCAGCGAAGGCTCGACCTCTCTGTCGCAGGACACGCGGAGCCTCGCACGGGCGGCGAGCGCGGCCCTCGAGCGCGCCGCGCAGGGCGCGCTCAAGGTCGCCGTGCGCGGGGCGCTCGTCGGTGGCTCGCTGGCCGAGCGGCGCCTGTTCTGGGTGCAGGCCGCGCTCGGGCGCAACCAGCTCGGCATGCACGACGTGACGCCGCAGGGCGACATCGGCATCGGCGGCGTGAGCGAGCAGCTCTACAGCGAGGGCTTCCTCTCCGCGTGGCACGAGATCCTCGGGCGCGAGCTCGGGCCGCGCCTGCCTTCCGTGCTCTACGAGGTGGGCTTCCAGGGCGCGACCTGGGAGATCCGCCAGGCCATCGACCACGGCATCTGGGTCCCGGCCCTGCTCAAGCCCCTGGTGGGGCGGCCCGAGATGCTGGCGCGCGCCCGGAGCTCGCGCTTCTTCCACGCGCTCGTGCGCGAGTCGCTGCACATCGTGTTTCGCATGATCATGACCGAGGGCGGCTGGGGCCGGGTCGAGCTCATCGATCTCACCGGCCGCGCGGGCTTCGCGGCGGACGACGCCCCGGCGGCCGACGGCCCCGACGCCGTCGTCGAGGTCGCGAACACGCCCGAGCCGCGGCGCCTCGGCCAGACGGGGCGGCCCTCGTGCTACCTCGTGACGGGCATCTACGCCGCCTACTTCGCGACCGTGTTCGGCACGCCCGCGCGGGCCGTCGAGACGCGCTGCCGCGCGGCGGGCGACGCGCGCTGCCGCTTCGAGATCCGCTTCTCGGCCTGAGCTGCGGCCCGAGCGAGCCCGCATGGACTTCCCCTCGCTGCTCGCCCTGTCGGTGGGGCTCGCGATGGACGCGACCGCCGTCTCGGCGGCGCGCGGCCTGGCCGTGCCGCAGCTGCGGGTGCGGCACGCCGTCAAGGTGGCGCTCTTCTTCGGTGGCTTCCAGGCCGGCATGCCGCTCGCGGGCTGGGCGCTCGGCAGCGGCGTCGGTCCCTACGTGGCGGCCTGGGACCACTGGATCGCGTTCGCCCTGCTCGCCGGCATCGGCCTCAAGATGCTCCACGAGGCACGCCAGGCCGGAGGCCCGCCGGAGGGCCGGAGCGAGCGCGAGCTGTTCGGGCTGCGCGTCATGCTGGTGCTCGCGGTCGCCACGAGCATCGACGCCTTCGCGGTCGGGATCACGCTGCCCATGCTCGACGCGCCGCTCGCCGTGTCGCTCACGACGATCGGCGTCACGACGGCGGTCCTGAGCGCGCTCGGTCTCGTGGCCGGGCGGCGCTTCGGGGCGCTCCTCGGCCGGCGCCTCGACGCCTTCGGCGGCCTCGTGCTCGTGGCGCTCGGCGTGAAGATCCTGGTCGAGCACCTGAGCGCCTGAGCCGCCGAGCCGCGACGCGCGCGCCCGGGAGGCGTATCATCGGGTCATGCACGACGAAGCGACGCGACGAGCGATCCTCGCGCGGCGCGCGGCGTTCCTCGCCGCGGCCGTGACCGGCGCGGGTCTCGCGCTCGTGAACTGCGAGAGCGAGGCGCAGGCCTGCCTCAGCATCGCGGTCGGCGGCCAGGGCGGCCAGGGCGGCGCCCAGGCCTGTCTGTCGCTCCCGGAGGGGGGTGGTGGCCAGGGCGGCGGCGGCGCCGGCCAGGGTGGCCTCGGAGGCGCGGCGGGCCAAGGCGGCGCGCTCGGCGGCGCCGGGGGCGCGCAGCCGTGCCTCGCGCCCGCGCAGGGCGGCGGCGGCACCGGGGGCTGACCGCCCGCGCATCGGGCTCGTGCGCCGCGGCTCGCACGTCGCGTTCGTGCCGCGCGAGCGCGGCGCGAGGTCGCGCCAGATCCTTCGGGGCGGAGGCGCGTCGAAGCGCCCCTGTGCCGAACACCTCCGCACGCCACCTCGCGCTCGCCGTGTCGCTCGCAACCCTGCTCGCCGCGTGCGGAGGCGCCGCGCCGCCGACCGTCGCGTCGGGCTCCGGGGGCGCGGCCGCTGGGACGCCGACGGCCCCCGCGCCCGTTCACGACGCACCCCCGAGCCATGCGCCGTCGCGCACCGTGCCGAGCGCGGCGGCGCCGCCCCCGCCGACCGCCGTGGCGACGGACGAGCCACCCACGGTCGCAGCTCCGGACCCCGACCACGGCTTCTTCCGCGGTCCATCGGCGGAGCCGGCGGCGCTCGCCGAGAGCCCGGTCGTCGCGATCGGGGAGCTCGAGTCGTTGCTGAGCGAGTGCTCCGGGCTCGGCGGCCTCCACGCCATCTACCGCGTCTCGAGCCAGAGCAGCGGTCACCCCGTGCGCCTCGCGCACGGCGGCGGGCACGGCGTCCGCCGGCTCGCCGGCACCACCGAGGACCTGGCGTTCGCCGGCCGGCGGCAGATCGCACCCGGACGCTGGTTCGTGCTCGGACTCGTGCCCACGGCACGCGTGGACGAGGACCACGACCGGAACCCCGACTCGGGTCTCGCCGGCTGGTGTCTCCACGAGATGCCGCGCACGCAGGCGATCGTCCTTTCGGCCGTGCCGGTCGCGAGTCGCGCCGCCGCGGAGGCGCTCGTCGGGGCGGAGCTCGCGCGCCGCGCGGCGGCTACTTCGTCCCCTCCTTCAGGAAGGTGAGCTGCGTCTCGGGCGCCGGCTCGCAGCCGAGCTTGTCGATGAGCGCGTTGTCGTACTGGTCCGCGCTCGCCAGGAACTTCGCGATCCAGCCCGACAGCTCCTCGTGCTCGCCGGGCGCGAAGACGTCCGACATGTGGATCGTGAGGTTCAGACGGATGACGTTGTCGCTGAGGTCGAAGGCGAAGGGCTCGTGCTCGGGCGACAGGAGGTAGCGGAACAGCTCGGCCAGGCCCTTCTTGCCGGGCGCGACGAGCGGCGACGAGAAGCACAGGTGCTCGGAGCAGCAGCACCAGATCTTGATGGGCGCCGAGCCGCTCCAGAACGACCAGTTCTGCGCGCCGTGGCGCGCCAGCACCGGGTCGACGTGGGCGCGCGCGAGCGCGCTCTCGACGAAGGCGACGACGGGGTGATCCTCGGGCGGCTCGAAGTACGCCCCGAGCCCGAGCTCCTCGAGGTCCGAGCCGCAGCCGTCGCAGTAGCGGCCCGCCTTCTCGATCAGGGCCTCGCACGAGGGGCACTCGACCCCGAACTCGGTCGCCTGCGCGCGGAACGCCTCGAGAAAGCGCCTCACGTCGGCGACCGGGATCCCGAAGCCCACGTTCTCGGCCGAGGAGAGCTTGCAGGTCGTCACGGCGACGACACGCCGCTGCTCGTCGAGCATCGGACCGCCGGAGTTGCCGGGGTTGATCGCCGCGTCGGTCTGCAGGTAGCGCTGTCCGTCGACGAGCTGACTCGGGTTCGACACGACGCCCGCGGTGAGCGAGAGCGGCAGGCCGACGGGGAAGCCGAGGATGTGGACCAGCTGCTTCGGCTCGAGGTCGACCTCGGACTCGAGGGACAGCACCTGGTGCGGCAGCGGCGCGGCGAGCTCGATCACCGCGAGATCGCGCTTCGGGTGGATGCGCCGCACCTGGGCGGCGACGCGCCGCTTGTCGCGCAGCTCGACCGCGACCGTGCGGTACGGCGCGACGACGTGGCAGTTGGTCACGAGGTGGCGCTCGTCGACCAGGAACCCGGAGCCGGTGCCCACGCCGGTGAACACCTGGAAGACGCCGACCGCCTCGATGTCGAACGACTCGCTCATGCGCTCGCCTCCGCGCCCTGCTCGCCTTCGCCCCCCGAGTCGGGCGCCTCGTCGTCGCCGTCCTCGTCGTCCTGGAAGGCCTCGACCAGCGCCTTGCCCTGACTCGTCAGCGCGGCGGCCGCCTCGCGCCACGGCTTCTGCGACGCATGGGCGAGCCCCTCGAGCAGACCGGCCTCGACGTGCTCGGGCCACGAGAAGCGGGCGAGGAGGAAGTTGTACGTGGAGAAGAGCGCGACGGCCGCCTCCATGATCTTGCCGGTCGCGCGAGCGCGCTCGACGTTCTCGACGTAGTCGCCGGCTCCGAGGTGCTGGCCGAGCACGCGCGGCGTGCCGTCGGCGAGGGGGCTGATGGCGTAGCGCGCGTGCCCGAGGTTCTTGCCGAGCTCGTCCGCGGAGACCGAGCGCATGGTCTTGGCGCACTTCGTCAGCGCGGCCTCGCGCTTGTTCGGGTCCTCGTCGGTGTCGTTGAAGGCATCGGCCGCCTCCGACAGCCGCGCCGCGAGCGAGCCGCCGAGCGGCACCGCGTGGCGCACGTGGTAGAAGGCGTACGCAGTCACCTCGTTGAGAAAGAAGAGCGAGCGCTTGCGCTGCGCCTCCTTGACGAGCTCCTCGACCTCGCTCCAGTGCGTGCGCCAGATGACCTCCGCGCGCGCTCTCTCGTCGGCGTCGAGCGGCACCGGCGGCTCGCGGTCGAGCGGCGCCGCGCCGAACTGATCGATCATGAAGTCGTCGTTGTTGTCGGCCTCGACCGGCATGCGGCGCAGCACCTCGATGACCTTGATCGGGTGCAGGCGCGTGATCCGGTCGCGGAACTCGAGGACGACGTCGTCGCCGTGAAGACGCGGCTGGTGCAGCTGCCCCGAACCGCTGAGCTTGGTGAGCAGGAAGCGGAGCGCGGCGGTGGCCCCGCCGCCCGCGGGCAGGCGCACCATCGGCACCGCGACCGTGAGCTCGCGCTCGTCCCACTTCACGACGACGCGCGAGGAGCCCTGCGCGAAGGACAAGGAGCCGCTCGGCCCCTCGGGCACGGTCAGCTCGGGCAGCAGGTGCCGGAACACCTTGTGGAGCGCCTCGAGATGCCGCCCGCCGTCGAACGCCTCGACCGCCGCCTCGAGCAGCGCGAAGTCGAGCTGCGGCGAGCGAGCAGCCTTGCGAACGGGCGGCGGACACGTGAGGGAGCTGAGCGCCATGGGTACACTCCGCGAGGAGCGCGCAGTCTGCCGAACTCGCGCGGCCCCGGCAAGGTCGGCCGCGAGGTAGTCTGGGCGTCATGACCGGATCGAAGCCAGGGCTGGAGGCAGGGCGCGCGCGCGGCGCGAAGGCGACGACGCCCGCGTGCGCGCTCGTCGTGGGCGTGCTCGGCGCCGTTTTCGCGGTCGCGTGCAGCGGCGCCGGGAGCGACGCCGGCCCGGGGACCACCGGCGCGACCGGCGGATCCGCCGGCGGTGGCACCGGCGGCGAGGGCGCGGGCGGCGCGGGGGGTGGGGTCGGCCCGGCGTGTGCACCGCTCGCCGCGGCCTCGGGCACGATCCTGTCCGTCACGCCGGCCGACGTGGGGAGCCTCCAGGCGATCGTCGCGGGCGCACAGCCGGGCGACACGATCGCGCTCGCGGACGGAAGCTACCCGCTCGGCGGCCAGTACCTGTGGATCGGCAGCCCCGGGGTCACCCTGCGCTCGGCGAGCGGCCACCGCGACGCGGTCGTGCTCGACGCCGACTACCAGACGACCGAGATCGTCACCATCGCCGCGTCGAACGTGACCGTGGCCGAGCTCACGCTGGCGCGCGCGGGCACGCACGCGATCCACGTCGTCACGAGCGGCGCCGACACGACCGGCACCCGGATCCACGACGTGCACGTCGTCGACCCGCGCGAGCAGGGCATCAAGGTGAACCCGAGCGGCGACGGCTTCTACGCGGACCACGGCATCCTCGCCTGCTCGCTCCTCGAGCTCACCGACGCCGGGCGACCCGAGGTGCAGCCCAACCCCGGCGGCTGCTACACGGGCGGCATCGATGCCCACGCGGCGCGCGGCTGGGTGGTGCGCGACAACCGCATCACGGGCTTCTGGTGCGACACGGGCCTGTCCGAGCACGCCATCCACTTCTGGCGCGGCTCGCGCGACACCCTCGTCGAGCGCAACGTGCTCGTCGACGACGCGCGCGGCGTGGGCTTCGGCCTCGAGACGAGCGGCACCGCCCGCACCTACGCCGACGCTCCGTGCCCGGCAGCACAGGGCGCGTACGTCGACCACTACGGCGGCGTGGTGCGCAACAACTTCGTGGCCGCGGGGAGCGCGGGTCTGCTCGCCTCGCCCAGCGGCTTCGACTGTGGGATCTGCCTCTGGTCCGCCTGCGGCGCCGAGGTGGTGCACAACTCCGTCACCTCGACGGGCGCCAACTTCTCCTCCATCGAGTGGCGCTTCGCGGGGAGCGTCGGGGTCGACGTGACGAACAACCTCGGCACGCACGACCTGCGCGAGCGCGACGGCGCAAGCGCCACGCAGGCAGGCAACCTCTCGCCCGCGCCGCTCGCGCTCTTCGTCGGGCCGGCCAGCGGCGATCTGCACCTCGCGCCGAGCGCGAGCGCCGCGATCGATCAGGGCGTGGCCGTGGTCCCCGGCATCTGTGACGAGGACATCGACGGCGAGGCGCGCGCCGGCACCCGGGACCTCGGCGCCGACGAGCGACCCTGAAGCCCGGCGCTCGGGTCAGTTCCAGCACCGGGCTGCGCCCGACCCGCGTCGCACGAAACGGTAGGCCGACACGGGCTCAAGCTCCAGACTCCAGACTCCAGGCTTCGGGAGGGAGAGCGGGAGGCCATAGGCATCCACGCCGCGGCCTCTGCGCCTGAAGCCCGAAGCCCGTAGCCTGAAGCCACGTCACGCTGGAGCCGAGTTTCCTTCTGGATGGGCGCCCCTCGAGTCAGTGGCCCTTGCCCTTGTCGCCGCTCTTGCCCTTGTCCGGCCCGTTGCCGCCGCTCTTGCCGCTCGCGCCCTTGTCGCCGCTCGCGCCCCTGTCGTCCGGGCCGCCGCCCTTGTCGCCGCTCGCGCCCTTGTCGCCGCTCGCGCCCTTGTCGCCGCTCGCGCCCTTGTCGCCGCTCGCGCCCTTGTCGTCCGGGCCGCCGCTCTTGCCCTTGTCGCCGCTCGCAGCGCCCTTGTCGTCCGGGTCGCCGCTCGTCGCATCGCTCGCGCTGCAGGGACCTTTGCGGTCGCCGTGCGCGAGGTGGGCCGCGACGGCCGACGCCCCGACGCTGAGCGTGTGCTCGTTGCCCGGGTTGCCCGGCGGCACGTGGCAGATGACGGCCTTGTCTTTGTCCTTGTCGTCGCCGCGCTCGCGCGCGCGCTCGCCGAGCTCGCGCAGCTCCTCGCCCCACGCGCGGCGCGACCAGTAGCGGTGCGGCGCCGCGTCGGGCCCGATCTCGAGGACCGCGCCGCGGCGCACCCCCACGAGCACGACGCGCGTCGCCCCGCCCGAGTCCTTCACGACGAGGGTGAGCGGTGCGCTCGCGAGCTCGGGGTCGAGCGCGGCGGCGAAGTGCAGCTCCGCGCCGGTGCCGATGGGCTCGAGCGCCACGATGCGCGGTGCCGCGCCGCCGATGGCCAGGCGGATGACGCCGGGCTTCTGCAAGCTCGGGGTCAGCGGGTACACGCGCACGACGCCGGTGTCGGTGTCGGCGACGACCTCGACCTTGTCGGCTCCGAGCGGCTGCACGACGCCCCCGTGCGGCCCCGGTGGCTCGGCCGGCGCGTCGACGGCGGGCTTCGGAGCGTCCTTCGCGGCCCCGACCAGCGCCGAGGTCCCCTTGCCGGGCACGAAGAAGGTGCCGCGCAGGGGCTGCCCGCCGGCCGTGACGTCGTAGCGCACCTCGGTGAGCTCCGGATCGAGGTCGGGCCCGTCGCCGACGAGCAGCCCGGTCGGCGCGTCGCGCGCGAGCTTCACATCCTCGCTCTTGCCGTCCGAGGTGCGTGTGAGCTTGACGGTGCCCGCGGCGTCGTCGAGCGGCGCGCAGCTCGCGGTGTGGACGCCGAGCCTGATCTTGCCGTCGGGGCTCACGTCCCACGCGAGCGTCGCCTCGGGGGAGCGCTCGATGAGCGCGTCCGGCAGCGCCATGACCGCGCCCTGGGCGGCCGGGCCTGCCTTGTCGCTCCCGCCACCGCCACAGGCGAGCGCGAACGAGCCGAGGGTGGCGAGCAGGAACTCGAGTTGCCTAGCTTTCATCATGGAGCCCTTCCGGGGTCGGGACCGACCCGTGCCGCAGCGGTGGGCGCGGGCCTGGGGGACGGCTCAGCTTTCGCAACCGGCTGCGGCAGCCGCATCCTAGCGCCCTCTGGCGCCGCTCGCGCGCTCGAGCTCGCGGCCGAAGGTGGTCTCCTCGGAGACGACCTCGAAGCCGTGTCGCTGGTAGAGGCCGAGCGCGCTCCGGTTCTCGGCGGCGACCTCGAGCTCGAAGCACCTCGCGCCCGCGGCAGCGAGGACGCGCTTGGCCTCGACGAGCAGCACGTCGCCGAGGCGAAGGCCGCGCCGCGCCGGCTCGCGCGCGATCATCGGGACGCGACCGACCCCAGCGGCGTCGGGCCCGCTCGTGCGGCACACGCCCAGGAGCTCGCCGCCGTCGACCAGCAGGCGCGGCCTCGGGCGGGCAGCGTCGAGGCGCGCGTGCAGATCCTCGACCGACACCGGGATCAGATCCGGCGCACCCGCGAAGGCGCGCATCACGAGGTCCCGCACCGGTGCGGCGCTCATCGACGGCGACCAGTCGACGAACGTGCCCGCAGAAGCCGGTGGCGCCGGCACGTGCGCGTCGCGCGTGCGCATCGTGTAGCTCACGAAGAGCGCCGTGAGCCCGCGGGCGACGAGCGTGGGCGCGAGGGCGGTGAGGCCGGGCGGAAGCGGAACCCGAAGGTGTCGCCGCGGGCCGGAGCTGGCGAGCGCGAGCGCGTCGTCGAGCGCGCGCGCGAAGAGCTGCGCCCGGTCCGCCGCTCCGCCCTCGAGGCCGAGGACGAGGAGCGTCGCAGCGCTCGCCTCGCTCTCGCTTCGCTCCACCAGCGCGGCGACGAGGCGGGCCCCGCCCTCGACCACGTCGAGCACGCCCTCCGGCCCGCGCGTGAGCCGCTCGAGGACGAAGCGTACGTCCGGCTCCGCGAGCGAGGAGACGGCCGCTCGCTGCGTGAACGCGACCTGCTCTTCGTCGGCCCTCATCGACTGGATCCAGAGCTCAGGGTGCCGTGGGCACGAGTGCCGTGGGCACGAGCGCCAGCTTACCCGCGCGACGTGCGCCGTGTCGCTCACGACCACGCCTCGGACGAGCTTGTCCGTGCCGAACGGCGCCGCTCCGAGCGCGGCCCCGCCGCCGTCGAGCCGGCACGCGAGCGGCCGCGCCGGGTAGCG
>JADLAB010000563.1 GCA_020848455.1 Polyangiaceae bacterium | reverse complement strand
TCGCCCTGGGGCAGGGGCATGCGGTTCGGCGCGGCATGGGCCCCTCCCCTGGCTCGCGCTGCGGCTCGCCCTGGGGCAGGGGCATGCGGTTCGGCGCGGCATGGGCCCCTCCCCTGGCTCGCGCTGCGGCGCAGGCAGTGGGTGGTGTGGGGGTTGGAAGCTCGTTCGCCTGCGTCCTCGCGCTCGCATCGGGACCCTCCCATGCCGCGCCGAACCGCATGCCCCTGCCCCAGGGCTCAGTGGGTGGCGTTGCGGCTCGGAGCTCGTTCGCCTGCCTGCTCGCGCTCGCATCGGGACCCTCCCATGCCGCGCCGAACCGCATGCCCCTGCCCCAGGGCTCATGGGGTGGGTGGTCCGGAGTGACCCGGCCTTTGCGCCGTTGAACAGCCCAGCCTTTGCGCCGTTGAACAGCCCAGCCTTTGCGCCGTTGAGTGACCCGGCCTTTGCGCCGTTGAACAGCCCAGCCTTTGCGCCGTTGAGTGACCCGGCCTTTGCGCCGTTGAGTGACCTGGCCTTTGCGCCTTGGCGCCTTGGCGCGCCTTGTTCTGCTCAGGATGAGGCGCGCGAGGCGTGCGAGCCGTGCGAGCCGTGCGAGCCGTGCGAGCCGTGCGAGCCGTGCGAGCCGTGCGAGCCGTGCGAGCCGTGCGAGGCGTCCGAGCCGTGCGAGGCGTCCGAGCCGTGCGAGGCGTGCGAGGGCGCGAGGCGCGCGAGCAGCACGAGCGTGGCCGTCATGCGGCCGCGCCCGGCGCCACAGAGGGCCTTGCGGGCGCGGGCGGACGCGTCGTCGAGTGACGCTCGCCTACTCTGCCCCGAGCCCGACGACTACTCTGCCCCGAGCCCGACGACTACTCTGCCCCGAGCCCGACCACGGCGACCGGGACCGTGCTGTGCGGCCAGGTGCGGGCCGCGGGCGCGCGCGCGGGCGCCTCGCCCCAGCAGACGATGCCACCCTCGCCTCGCACGGCGCAGGAGAAGCGCGTGCCCGCCGCGACGCTCACGGCGTCGGTGATCGACGCGACGGCGACCGGCTCGAGCCGGCCGCTCGTCGTGCCGTCGCCGAGCTCGCCGCCGAAGTTCTGGCCCCAGCACGCGACCGCGCCCGAGCGCCGCACGGCACAGGTGTGCTCCTCGCCGGCAGGGAGGAGCGCGGCGTCCGCGAGGCCCTTGACCGCGACGGGCCGGTAGCGGTCGCTCGTCGTGCCGTCGCCGAGCTGACCCGAGTGATTGGTGCCCCAGCAGAGGACGCCGCCATCCTGGCGCCGGGCACAGGTGTGGAGGCGACCGGCGACGAGCTGCGCGACGGCCTCGAGCCCGGCGACCTCGAGCGGCTGCGCGTGCTCGGCCGTCGTCCCGTCGCCGAGCCGGCACCAGGCGTTCGAGCCCCAGCACGCCACGCGTCCGTCCTGCCGGCGCGCGCAGGCGTGCGCGGCGCCGACCGCGACCTCGACCACGCCCTCGAGCCCGGCGATCTCGGCGGGCACCGCGGACGACTCGGTGGTCCAGCACACGACGCGCCCCGTCGCGCGCACGGCGCAGCTCCGACCCTCGCCCGCGGCGACGTCGACCGCGTCGGCGAGGCCCGGCACCGGCATCGGTCGCGAGCGACCGGGATCGGGCTCGCCCGCGACCTCGACCGCCACCTCGAAGATCCCCGAGCCCGGCGGCCCCGGGTGGTACTCGAGGTGCGAGCGGCTCTTGCGGTCGTCGCCCCAGCACCACACCTCGCCCCGGGCCGTGCGCGCGCAGCTCTGCGTGCGCCCGACCGCGATCTCGACGACGTCGTGGAGCGGCGCGCCGAGCGGCACCGGGGAAGCGCGCGGCACGCGCGTACCGTCGCCGAGCTCGGCCGAGTCGTTGGCCCCCCAGCAGCTCACCGTGCCGTCGCGCAGGCGCGCGCACGCGTGCCGTGCGCCCGCCGCGACCTCCGCCGCCGCGCCGAGCCCGCCGGCCTCCTCGGGCGCGAGCGCCGCCCCGACGCGCCCGCGGCCGAGCTGGGCCTGCTCGTCGTAGCCCCAGCACACGACCTGTCCGCTCGCGCGCAGTGCGCAGGCGTGGGCCGTGCCGCCGGCGAGGAGCGCGGCGTCGAAGAGGCCGGACACGGGCACGGGCGCCCGGCGAGCCTCTTCGGTCCGGTCGCCGAGCTGGCCGTCGCGGTTCTGCCCCCAGCACGCGACGGCGCCCGAGCGGCGGCGCGCGCAGCCGTAGTCGGAACCGGCGATCACCTGGACCGCGTCCTCGACCCCGACGACGGGCCCGGGCGGCGTCACCTCGCCACGCGGCGGCCTGGCGCCTCCGCGACCGAGCACGCCGTCGTCGTCGTCGCCCCAGCAGAGGATCCGCCCGCCCGCACGCGCCGCGCAGGCGTGGCGCCGGCCGACCGCGAGGCTCACCGCGTCGGACAGGCCGGGCACCGCCACCGGGCCGGGTCCCGCACCCTCCGGCAGGCCCCCGAAGCGCTCACCCCAGCACACGACCGCGCCCGAGGCGCGCCGCGCGCAGGTCTGCGTGTGCCCGGCCGCCACCTCGACGGCATCCTCGAGGCCCGCGACCGTGACGACGTCCGCGCGCGGCTCGGTCGCACCGTCGCCGAGCTGACCGCGAAAGTTGCCGCCCCAGCAGAGCACGCGCCCCGTTTGCGTGACGGCGCAGGTATGCCCTTCCGAGCTCGAGATGGCGACAGCGTCGGCGACTCCGGGCACGGGTCCGGGCGTGCGCGCGACGTCCACGCCAGGCCGCCCGAGCGCACCGCCCGTGCCGCGACCCCAGCACGCGACCTCGCCGCCCCGGCGGAGCGCGCAGCCGTGGTACGAGCCGAGCGCGACCGAGACGACGTCGTCGAGCCCGGGCACCTCGGTCGGCGCGGCGCGGTCGTCGGTCGTGCCGTCACCGAGCTCGCCGTGCGTGTTCGCGCCCCAGCAGTAGACGCGCCCCGCCACGACCGCGCAGCTGTGCGTGAGCCCGGCCGCGAGCGCGACGGGAGCGCCCGGCGGCAGGGGCCCGGTCGCCGGATCCGCGCCGGTCACCGGCGGGACCTCGCGCGGGCGGGGAGCCGGCTCGCAGCCGAGCGCGGTCGCAGCGAGCGCGAGCACGACCGAGGAGGCGCGCACCATGCGCCGAGCGTACTACGGCGAGGGGTCGCCCTGGGGCAGGGGCATGCGGTTCGGCGCGGCATGGGCCCCTCCCCTGGCTCGCGCTGCGGCTCGCCCTGGGGCAGGGGCATGCGGTTCGGCGCGGCATGGGCCCCTCCCCTGGCTCGCGCTGC
>JADLAB010000562.1 GCA_020848455.1 Polyangiaceae bacterium | reverse complement strand
TCGCCACGGCGGTCCGCGCCGAGCCCCCCGACCCGGAGTTCCCCTCAGATGTCCGAGCGCCGCCTCATCCTCAGCATTCCCCACGGCATCCTCACGGCGACGACCCACACGGTGGAAGGCTACGCCTGGCACCGGCGGCCCGGTTCGGGCAAGTACTTCCAGGGTCGCACCATCCTCGTGAACCTCGCGGTCGCGAACGGCAAGCCGGACTTCCGGTTGCTCGACGAGGGCGGCTGGCGCGACGCCAACGCGGACACCGCGGCGGCGCTCGCCGCGGTCGGCGAGGGCAAGAAGACGAAGACCGCCCTGTCGAACAACGCCTTCTCGTGCACGCCCGTCGCGGCGTATCGCGAGATCTACCTCGTCAAGACGGGCGGCGAGCTGCTCGCGCTCGAGGGGCCGCAGGAGGTGGCGCGCTTCGCCGCCGCCAAGTGCGACGAGGAGATGTCGCCCACCGACATCGCCCGGGCCATCGGCCAGCCGCAGCCCGCGCGCCGCGAGCCGCGCCTGTACATGACGCTCGCGCCGGTCGAGATGCTGGTGCTCTCGAACCTCACGCCCGCCGAGTACACCTGGTACGCGACCCACCGGCCGGGCAAGGTCTTCCGCCAGGTCATGTTCGCCGAGGTGGACTTCGACCCGAAGTACCTCGTGGCCGAGGCCGTGTACGACGGCGCCAAGGAGCAGCTCGCGAGCGACGCCGACAAGAAGACCAAGACCGTCATGCTCGGCGACTGCCTGAACAAGGTCCACTTTGCCGCGTGGGTCGGCTACGACCGCGAGGCAGAGGGCGGGCTCTACGTCGGCGACGCCGAGGAGCTCGAGGTGTGGAGCTTCCCGAAGCGCATCCCGCGCGCGTGGGAGCGGGCCTACTGAGCCTCGAGCCCACGCCGGCGCGAGCTCGGACCCGAGGTGTTCTCGTGACCCCGTTCACGCGCCCCGCTCGGCGAGGATGTCCGCGAAGTCGCGCGACAGCGAGCCGTCGGGCAGCACGATCCAGTTGTTGTAGTCGAAGCGCTCGACCTGCTTGTAGCTCCAGAGCTCGAAGCCGTCCGCGTCGACGTGGACGCGGCGGAGCGCGTTCTCGGCGCGGACGCGCGTGCCGGCGGGCGGCACGAGCGCCAGGCGCTCGTCGGGCGTACGGCTCCGGAGCTCCTCGCAGAAGGTGAGCCGCAGGCCCTCCTGCTTGCAGAACCGGTAGACGGCGTCCTCTTGCCCGGGGACGACGTAGGCGTTGATCCGCACGGCGAGGCCCGGCACGCGCCCGAGCGCGCGGATCTTGTCGAGGTAGCGGGCGAGGGCGGCCGGCGCCTCGGCCGTCAGCGCGCGGTACACCTCGGGGTCGAGCGCGGGGAGCGAGAAGGTGAGGTTCGCGAGGCCGAGCGCGGCGAGGCGCCGGTAGAGCGCGAGCGACCCGGAGCCGTTCGTCGTGAGGCTCGTCTCGGCCGCGGGGAAGCTGCGGCGCACGAGCGTGAGGGCGCGCTCGAGATCCGGCGCGAGCGTGGGCTCGCCTCCCATGAACGTCGCGAACGCGGGCCGGAAGTCGGCCGGCAGGCGCGCGAGCGCCGCCTCGAGCTCCCGCGCGCCGAGCTGGCGCCCTTCCCAGCGGCTCTGGTAGCAGAACGTGCAGCGCCGGTTGCAGCGGTACGTGAGCACGATCCGGAGCGCGGCCGGTTGCCCCGCGGGACCCGAGAGCGCGGGCTGCACGCTCAGCTCCGCGGCTCGCGGCGCGAGGGGTGCACGCTCCGCGCCTCGAGCCCCGCGGGCAGGAGCGACGCGCCGTGGAGCACGCGCCGCGTCCCCTGCTGCGCCCACGAGTCGACCCACGCACGCCAGGTGACGGGCTCGTCGCCGAAGCGCAAGGCGGAGGCCTCGAGCGGCCGAGCGGGAGCGCTGCCGAAGCGCGTGCGCGGCCGGAGGGTACCCGTGGCGCGGAGATCGTAGACGACCTCGGTCGCGTAGGAGCCGTCGGGCCACACGACCAGACCCTCGCTCGCGAGGTCGTAGGGCACGCCCGGGCCGAGCGCGGCCTCGAGCTGCTCGCGCACGAAGTCGACCGCGGCGAGCTTGTAGAAGCCGGCGAGGGCGTTCTCGAAGGCCATGAGCGCGGTGCCGTCGAGGGCCTCGAGCCAGCCCCGGCGCGCCACCGACGCGACGATCCAGCCCGACTGCTCCTCGAAGGCGAGCTCGACCGGCTCCGGCCCGAGCTCCGGGCTCTCGAGCGGGAGTCGCACGCGGTTCGACGCCAGGCGGACGTGACCCACCGAGAGGGCTCGCACGAAGGCGCCGCTCTCACGGAGGAGCGCGACGAGCTCGCGCTCGGCGAAGTGGTGCAGGGCGTGCTCGACCTGCCGCAGCGTCTCCCGGTGCTTCAGCGCCGAGCCGTGGCCCTTCTGGCTCGCGCGGCGCAGCTTGGCGAAGGCCTTCGGCACGGTGCCGGAGTGAAAGCCCGGCCGCAGCAGCCGCGGCATGCCCTCGCCGTGGTGGCCGAGCACGACCGGGCCGAGCGCCGGCTGGCGGTTCTGGCCGTAGAGCCGCCAGTTGCCCTGCAGCTCCCACACGAGAAAGCCGAAGAAGCCGGGCATCACGAGCAGGTTCGGCAGCACCAAGAGCTCGGTGAGGAACGGCCCGAGGGTCGGCACGAGCGCGTGCCGGGCCGCCTCGTGCAGGGCGACCTTGAGAGGCAGCACGATCTTCGCCGCGACGGCCACCGTCGGGAAGTGCTTGACCGGGTTCACCTCGGGCTCGAGGAACAGGTTCACCCAGAGGCGCACGATGTAGCGCAGGACGGCCCACACCGTGCCGAGGATGCCCTTCACGACGAGCGCGAGCCGGCCCTCGCCCTGCCGGAAGCGCAGTCGCTCGTCGACGGCGTACATGAGCCGGTCGAGGCCGACGAGCGCGCGGCGGAACACGTCGACGATGGCGAGCAGGATGCCGGGCAGGACGCGCTGGCTCACCGTGCGCCATTGCCGCAGGAAGAAGTCGAGCACGACCTCCTCGAGCAGCACGCCCGGCTTCGAGTTGAGCAGCACGTTCCAGCCGAGGAACGCGCCGCCGAGCAGCGGCCCCCACACGACGGGCTCGAGCCCGAGCGCCGGGACGAGCGCGGCGAGCGGTGCGGCGAGGAGCGCGGGCTTGACCACGAAGCGCCCGAGGGCGACGAAGGGAGCGCTGCGGAACAGGGCGCGCACGAGCGGGCGGGTGAAGAGCCAGCGCGGCGCGCGCCAGAGCACCGCCCGGAGCGCGCGGCCGACGGCGCGAAGCCCCGCCCAGGCGGCGCGGCGCACGAGCGCCGAGTGCAGCAGGCCGAAGAGGACGGCGAGCGTGACGGCGAAGGACGGCCACGTGAGGAACGGAGGCGGCTCGGGGGCGCCCACGACGTGCAGCACCGGGGCGACCATGTGGTGCGAGCCCTCGAGCACGAGGTAGGTGCCGGCGAGCGGCAGCACGACGTAGAGGACGAGGAGGCGTCCGACCGACGTGCCGAAGAGGATGGAGCTCAGGATCTGCAGCGCCCGCAGGTACGCCTCGCCGCGCCGGTACACGCCGTCGAGCGTGCGGCTCAGGATGCGATCGATCCGCAGCAGGGCGTCGCCGCGGTAGAGGTCGCCGAGGCTCAGGTTCGCGAGCTTCAGGTGGCCGCGCGACAGGGCGTCGCGGAGCGGGCCGATCGAGGTGAAGCCCTTGTCGACGACGCCGTCGGTGAGCTCGAGCACGACCTTGTGCGCGGCCACGCGCTCGGCGGCGTTCGCGGGCGCGAGCCCGACCTTGCGCAGGGCGGCCTCGATCCGCGGCTCGACGGCCGCCCGGAGGTTGCGCTCGGCGCGCTCGAGCATCTCGGTCACGAGCGCGGCGAGGGCCGCGCGCTCCGCCGCGCCGAGGCGCACGCGCGCGAGCTTGCGCACGGCGGCGCGCACGCGCCTCACGATGCGCACCTCGCGCTGCGCCGGCAGCGCGCGCCGGAGCGGCCGGCGCCCGAAGGACACGAGCCAGGTCCCGACCCCGACGGTGAAGACCTCGCGCTCGTGATCGACGCACGCCTTCTGCAGGTCGTAGACGAGCTGCCCGGCGACGTTCCAGGGCAGGCGCGCCGCGCCGCGAGCGCGCGCCACGAGCGGCAGCAGGGCGTCGGTCCAGGCCTCGAGCGGGGCATCCGCCCAGGCGAGCGCCCGGGCCAGGCGCTCGCCGAGCGCGGCGACATCGGGGCGAGCGTGCGCCTCGCCACCGATGCGGGCGCCGAGCAGGGCCGCGCGGGCGTGGTTGCCGCGCGCACGCGCCGCGGCGGCCCGCAGCTCGAGCGCGCGCCGCTCCGCCTCGCCGAGCGGCCCGATCGGGCGCGCCTCGCGCCGGCGGCGCGACGACGACGGGGACGAGACCGGCGGCGCGAGCTCGCCCGGCGCGGGGGCACCCTCGGGGCGACAGGCGGCGAGGAGCGCCGCCGCGTCGAGGTCGCGGGCGAGCACGGCCTCGATGCGCGCGGGCTCCGCGAGCGCCGGGAAGGTGCGCGCGAGCTCCTCGGGCGCGAAGGCGCGGAGCTCGAGGTAGGTGGCGGCGAGCTCGACGTACGCCGTCGCATCGTCGTAGGGCGGCAGGAGCAGGTGATCGTGCCGCAGCACCAGGCGCACCTCGTCGAACTCGGTCTCGCCGATCTCGTGGATGCGCGCCCGGAGCGCGGCCGGCGAGATCGCGCCGGCGCCGAGCGCGCGCTCGAGCTCGCGATGCACCGAGGCGTGGAACGCGGCCCGCCACAGGCCGAGCGCGAGCTCGGCGCCCGTGCCCTGCCCCGGCTCCGGACGCCGCACGAGCAGCACGACCTCGGCGAGCCGTTCGGCCGAGGCGCCGAGCTCCTCCGCGCTCGCGAGCCCGACGAGCGCGCCGCGCGCAATGGCGTAGCAGCGCGCGTGCGGCACCTCGCTCCCGACGGACCGAGCCCGCCGGTGGCGCTTGATCACGCGGCGCAGGATGCGCTCGGGCACCAAGAGGACCCCGGTGCCCGTGGCTTCGAGGGCCCGCTCCAGCTCCGCCAGCTCCATACTCCGTCGGCGGTCATGGCGGGCGGGTCCGCGCGCGTAAAGGACAAAGCGGGCCTCGGGCCCGAAGCCAGGGGCGCCCAGCCGACCGGCGAAGAGCACGGGAGGGGGCTCGGATCGAGTATCCTGACGCCATGCTCCCGCCGCGACGCACGTCACGCCGCCTGCCAGGCTCGGCCGCCCTCGCCGGCCTGCTCGCCCTCGCCGGATGCCGCGAGGCCGCCCCGGTCGGTCCCGCGACCTGCCCCCCGTGCACCTGCGACGCCGCCGGCACGGCCCGGAGTGCCGCCCCGGGCGCGGCCTCGAGCCCATCGGCTCGCGCCGCGGTCGCGACGGCAGTACCCCTCGACCTGCCCCGCAGCGCCGAGGTCGCGGCCGGGCAGCTCGTGCTCACCGTGGAGCTCCGCGCCGACGGGTCCACGCTCGTCGACGGCAAACCGCTCGTGGACGCGGCCGGCAAGCCCCAGAGCGACGACGAGCTCACCGCGCTCGGCCGCACTCGTGTCACGGCGAGCCCCGACCTCCGCGCCGTCATCCGGGCGGAGCGAGCCGTGCCCTACGGCCGGCTCGTGCGCGTGCTCGACGCGCTGCGCACCGCCGGCGTCCAGAAGATCGCCTTCGGCATCGACGCAACCGCGCCGGGCGCGCCGCCCTGAGTGGCCCGCGCGGGGTCGCGCGCGGCCCGTCAGCGCGCGGACGGCTTGCCGCTCGCGAGCGCGCGCCCGGTGCGCTCCTGGGTGAGACCCCGACTGCTCGAGAGCTTCGTGTCCGCGTGCGGGTCGTCGGAGACCACCACCGAGTTCGCCTGACCCGGAACGAGCCGAGACTCGCTGATCGGATGGCTGCTCCACGGCCGCCCCGACGAGATCGGCATGACGTGGGAGTCCCTGGGGCCCGACTGTGCACTGCGCCACGAGCGGGGCGGCGGGGGCATGATGGGCGATTCGTCGAGCTCGGTCGCGAGCTCGAGCGGCAGGTTGCGCCGCAGGTGAAGGAGCGCTTCGGGCGGCACGATGTCGCGGATGGCCCGCAGCACGGCCTGCAGGTGCTCGACCGCGAAGCCCGGTCGCACGCCCTCGAGCACGGCGACGCGGTCGCGCAGCTCGAAGAGCGTGCGGGGGCCCTTGTAGCTGTTCGAGCGCAGCACGTCCGACAGCCCGTTCGGCAGCTCGTGCGCGAGCGCATGCGCGTCCGCGTCGGGCAACGACTCGCGCAGGACGGTGAACACCACACGGACCGCGAACTCGGCCTCGAGGTCGTGGGTGAACCCTCCGTAGCGAGCGACCTGGCTCATGAACTGGCGGTGGCGCATCGGAGCCTCCGGGAGCTGCGCAGCAACGGTCGTGCCGCTAGGAAGGTGGGCCTGGACGGTGGGACAGGCAACCTCATCCGCACCACAAATCGCACGCTTCGTGCGACCCCGCCGGCACGCGGGCTTCCTCGGGTCGGCGGGGTGCGCGCAGGCTCTGCGCATCGCCCCGGCCAAACTTGCGCGCGCTCGGCACGCCCGCCTGCGACGCGAGGCTGCGGGCGTGAGCGCGACCGGCGGCCGGAGCCGAAACCTGCAGCGCGGGCCCGGAGGCTGCCGAGCCTGGACGGCGCAGCGCGCGACCGCCCGGCCGATGATATGCTGGGCGCGCGCACGCGCCGGCCGCCGTGCGACAACGGAAGGTGCTTGGACATGAGCTTCTGCAAGAGCCGCGCGGGGCTGGGACTCGGCGCGTGGACGGTGGCCGCGATCGCCGGGGCGCTCGCCGCCTCGACCGGCGGGTGCAGCTCGACGACCGAGCTCGCGTTCGGCACCGGCGGCAGCGGCGCCTCGAGCACGACGACCACGACGACCACCACGAGCGCGGGCGGCGGAGGCGGCATCCCCGTCGGCTGCGGGGACGGCGAGCTCGGGCCGAACGAGACCTGCGACGGCGCGCTCCTCGGCGGCGCAGACTGCACGGATCTCGGCTACTCGACCGCGGCGGGACTCGCATGTGCCGCCGACTGCACCTTCGACGCAGCCGGCTGTCACACCACCTGCGACGGCGCGCTGCTCGAGCCCGGCGAGGCCTGCGACGGCGCCGCGCTCGGCGGGCAGGACTGCACCGACCTCGGCTATGTCGATCCGGCCGGCCTCGCCTGCAACGACTGCCAGCTCGACCCGACGGGCTGCGCCTCGCAGTGCGGCAACGACACCGCCGAGCCCACCGAGGTGTGCGACGGCCAGGACGTCGGAGCCGTGGACTGCACCGACTACGGGTACGCGAGCCCGAACGGGCTCGCGTGCGCCTTCGACTGCAGCGACTACTCGACCGCGGGCTGCGTGGCGCAGTGCAACAACGGCCTGCTCGAGCCGGACGAGGTGTGCGACGGCGCGAGCCTCGGCGGCCACGACTGCACCGAGCTCGGCTACGTCGACCCGAACGGCCTCGGCTGCTTCGGCTGTGCGCTCGACCCGAGCGGGTGCAGCGCGTTCTGCGGCAACGGCGTACCCGAGCCGACCGAGGAGTGCGACGACGGCAACGGCACGGGCGGCGACGGCTGCGACGCGTTCTGCCAGCTCGAGCTGCCCTCCGGGGCGACCTGCGCCGAGGCCATCCCGGTGACCCTCGCGAACGGCACGCAGAGCTTCGTCGGCTCGACCGTGGGCGGGGGCACGCACGGCAGCACGAGCTGCCCGGCCGACGCGCCGGACCGCGTCTACGCGGTGACGCCGCAGTCCGACGGCTTTCTCACCGCACGCCTGCGGCGCGCCGCGACGAGCTTCGACAGCGTCCTCTACGTCTCGACCGCGTGCAACGACGGGGCCGACGTCAACACCATCGTCTGCGAGGACAGCTGGGATCCGCAGAACGTGGCGGTGCTCTTCGGCGGCGAGCTCGTGTCCTTGCGCGTGACGCCGGGCACCACCTACTTCGTGCACGTGGACGGCTACCTCACCGGCGACGAGGGCGACTACGAGCTCGTGCTCGATCTCTCGCTCGGCCGAACCTGCGCCGATCCGGTGCCCATCACGCTCGAGGTCGGCACACCGATGACGGCGCTCGGCTCGAACGTCGGCAACCTGCTCGACCAGGTGGGCAGCTGCGGCGGCAACCCCGGCGACGAGATCGTCTACGCGATCCAGCGCTCGACCGCCGGCCCGGTGAGCGTCGCCACGGTGGCCCCCGGCACCGACTACAACTCGGTGCTCTACGCGCGCACGACCTGCAACGACGCCGCCTCGGAGCTCGCGTGCTCGAACCAGGCGCTCAACGCGATGGAGAGCGTCGCCCTCGGCCAGCTCGCGGCCGGCACGGTCGTGTACCTGTGGGTGGACGGCAGCCAGACGGGCGGCGGCAACGCGTTCGGCAACTACCGCCTCACCCTCACGCCGTGACGCGCGGACGACGGCAGCCGTGCATCTCACGAACCTGAACGAGCGCGAGCTCGAGGACCTGTACCGGTCGGCGCCGCTCGGGCCGACGCCCCGGGGCCGCTTCCGGGGCCGGATGCTCGGCTTCGTCGCGCCGGGCGGCCCCTCGCCGGCGATGCGCCTGCTCGATCGCGCGCTCTTCGAGTGGACGCCTTACGGCATCGACTTCGACCGGAGCCTCTGGTGGTTCGTCGCTCCCGCCCTGGGGGTCGGTCGCTTCCGCGCCTCGGTCGGCCCGTCGCGCTGGCGCGAGGCCGAGGTCGTGCGGCTCGAGTACGACGTCTCGCGCCTGCCCCGACCGCTGCGGCGCATCCTCTACGACGAGGTGAAGCCGCTCGACGCCGACACCGCGCTCGGCCTCGGGGGCGTCAACGCCGAGCGCGGTGTCGGCGACCACTTCTTCTTCGCCCTCGAGCGCCAGCGCTCGTGAGCGGCCCCTCCGAGCCGACCGAGCGCCCGGCCGCGCTCCGGCGAGGCGCGCGGTGCTGACCGCGACGGGGCTCGGCCTCGCCGGCATCGTGGCGCTCGCGTTCACCATCGAGGCGGCGCTCGGCTTCGGAGCCACGGTCGTCACGGTGGCGCTCGGCTCGATGCTGCTCCCGCTCGACACCATCCTGCCGGCCTTCGTGCCCTGCAACGTGCTCCTGTCGGGCTATCTCGTGACCCGCTACCGCACCGCGGTGGACCTGCGGCTGGTGGCGCGCCGCGTGTTCCCGCCGGTCCTCTTGGCGATGCCGCTCGGCATGCTCGCCTTCGCGCGGCTCGACGAGCGCACCCTCAAGATCGCGTTCGGCGCCTTCGTCGTGCTCCTCGCCACGGCGGAGCTCCTCGGTGACCGCGGGGCGGCGTCGGGCCGCAAGGCGCGGCCGCTCGGCCGGCTGGCCGCCCTCGCGATGCTCGCCACGGGCGGGGTCGTGCACGGCGCGTTCGGCACCGGCGGACCCATGGTCGTGTACGTGCTCGGCCGCGAGCTCGGCAGCGACAAGGCCCGCTTCCGCGCGACCCTGAGCGTGATCTGGCTCGTGCTCAACGCCGTCCTCGTCGCGAGCTACGCCGTGGGCGGCCACCTCGACGCAGCCTCCCTCACGACGACGGCCTGGCTCGCGCTGCCGCTGCTCGGCGGCATGGTGGCGGGCGAGTGGATCCACGGGCGCATCCCGGCGGCGAGCTTCCGGGTGGCCGTGTTCGCGCTGCTCGGGCTCGTGGGGGCCGTGCTCGTGGTGCGCAACCTCGCCGGGGCGTGAGGGGCTTCGGCGAAGCATGCCGACTTGTGGCGGACTCACGCCCTTGCGCTCCGCTACAAGTCCACGAAGTTCGGCGAAGTATGCCGACTTGTGGCGGACTCGCGCCACGACCCCACGCACTTCGCTTGCGGCGGGGCCTCGCCGGGGCGTGAGACCCAGCGCTGCACGCGGCGCTTGCCGAGCACGAGCATGCCCGCGGTGAGCACCACGTACCGGAGGTCGCGCCGGAGCGACCGGGTCGCGACGTACTCGCGCTCGAGGCGGGCCGAGACCGCACCCGAGATCGCCCCTGCCACCTGCACAGGACCCGTGACGCCGGGCCGCACGCCGAAGCGTGCATCGAAGTCGGGCCCCTGCCAGCCGAGCCGCTCGACGTCGGCCGCCGTGATGGGCCGCGGTCCCACGACGGCCATCTTCCCCGAGAGCACGTGCAGGAACTGGGGCAGCTCGTCGATCCCCGTGGCGCGCAGCCAGCGACCGAGCCGGGTCACGCGCCCGGCGCGCATCGTGCGGAGCTTCACGAGCCGGAAGGGGCGGCGGCCCCGTCCGAGGCGCTCGTGAGCGAAGAAGACCGGCGGGCCGTCGTCGGCCACGATGAGGGCGGCGACGGCGGGCAGGACGGCGAGCACGAGCGGCGCCGCGAGGGCTCCGACCGCGAGGTCGAAGAGTCGGCTGCCATCTCGCGCGGCGGTCACCGAGCGACGAGCCTGCGCAGATGGGGATTGACACGGTGCGTCAAAATGCCCACCTTGGGCAGGCCGACGCGTACCACTCCGGAGGCCCCGCCCATGTTCGAGCCCCTCTTCGCCCTGCTCGGCCCCCTGGCCAGCGCCGTCGTCGTCGCGGCGGTCCTCGGCGTCGTGATGGTCGTCGTCGCGAGCGATTTGCTGCGCAAGTTCCTGATCTTGCGCCCCCTCACCCCGCCGCGGTCTCGCCCGCTCGGGCCCCGGTCTCGCCCGCTCGGGCCGCGGCAGTGGGCGGTCGCGCTCGTCGAGGACCTCGTGTTCCAGACCCGTCGTCGGGTCGAGCCGATCCTGCGCGAGCTCATCGGCTGAAGGACCGGGCGCGTCCCGGCGTCACGGCCGCCTCGGCGCGCCGCCGGCGCGAGTGGAGGGCCCCTCGGACGAGCCCGACGGGTCGACCCTCACGGCCGCCTCGGCGCGCCGCCGGCGCGAGTGGAGGGCCCCTCGGACGAGCCCGACGGGTCGACCATCACGGCCGCCTCGGGCCCGATGGCGCGGAGGCTCACCTCGTCGCCGAGCCGGCAGATGACCCGGGTCTTGCCCTTGACGACGAGCTTCTCGCCCTCGTCCACGCCCTCGAGCCACGCGCCCCCGAGGTCGGCGCCCTGGTCGCGGAGCGCGACCTTCACGTCGATGGGCGGGTGGTCGAGCAGCACGTGCACCTTCGAGCCGGCGATGCCCATCACCGTGCCCTTGCGCAGGGGCCGCGCCGCGACGGGCCGCGCGAGATCGGGCTCGAGCAGGGCCCGCACGACGCGCCGATCGACCTCGCGGGCGAGGCGGCGCTGGATGTCCTTCGAGCGGTTGGCCGCCTCGATCACGGCCGTGCGCAGGGCCTCGTCCTCGGCGCGCGGACGCGAGCGCTGCTTGCCGAGCCGCTCGAGCGCCTCCTTGTGGCAGAAGACGCCGACGATCTCGCGCATCGGGGCCGTGAAGCGCGCGTAGATCGCCTCTCCGACGCCGAAGTGGGCGCTCGGCTCGGCCTGGAACACCGAGCGGCCGTTGAGCAGCATGGCCTGCCGGTGCAGGGCGCGCGCGAGCCGGGCGCCGGGCCCCGTGCTCGGCAGCGCCTCGAGGTAGCCCGCGAGCCCGGCCTCGGCCGCGCGGCGGTAGAGCCACGGGTCGTCGGGCAGACCGCGCGCCTTGGCCACGCGGCCGACGAGCCGCTCGAAGGTCGCGACCCGCTCGGGCTCGGGCGGCGCGTGCACGCGGTAGATGGGCTGGATCTGCGCAGGGTCGCTCCCCGCGAGCAGCCGTGCTCCGAGCGCGTTGCAGAGGATGCTCACCTGCTCGTTCGCGAGCTCGACCCGGCCGCGGGGCCCCTCCGCCACGAGGAGCGACCCGTCGGGGGCGAGGCTCACCTCGGCCTCGGCGCGCTGGAAGCGCACCATCTGCTTTCGATCCTCGTGGTGGACGCGCTTGTCGCCGACCTCGCAGAGGCGGCGCAGACTGCCGGCGAAGGGCGCACGGGCGAGCGGCGAGCCCTTGGGGTCGGCGAGCAGGCCCTCGACCTCGTCGAAGGTGAGCTTCTGCCGGCTGCGGATGCGCGCGCGCGTCAGGACGAAGCGCTCGATGCCGCCCGCCGCGTCGAGCGCGACGTCGAACACGAGGGCGCGCCGGTCGCAGTCGGCGTTGAGCGAGACGAGCCCCTCGGACAGGGCGCGCGGCAGCATCGGGATGCTGAAGCCCGGGAAGTAGAAGCTCGCCCCGCGCCGCAGGGCCTCGGCGAGCAGCGCCGTGCCGGGCGCCACGTAGTAGGCCGCGTCCGCGATGGCGTAGAGCAGCCGGTAGCGGTCGCCGCGCGGCTCGACGTACACGGCCTGGTCGAGGTCGCGCGTGAGGGGGCCGTCGATCGTGACGAACGGCAGGGCGCGCAGATCGGCGAGCGCGGGGTCGTCGAGGCCGGGCGCCGCGCGCAGGCGCTCCACCTCGGCGAGGACGGCGGGCGGAAAGGCCTCCTCGAGGCCCTCGGCACGGGCGAGGGCGCGGAATTCTTCGATCAGGGTCAAGGGTCCTTGGGCCCGACGCGGCAGGCGCGCGCGGGCGCGGCCACTGTAGCAGCACGGGCCGGGGGCGGCTCGACGCGCCTCAGCGCGCCGCCCGGCGGGGCCACGCGCCGCCCGACGCGGCGACGGCCGCCGGGCGCGGGGGCGCTACACTCCACGCCATGCTCCCCGCGCGCGGCACCGCCGACCCCTTCGAGCCGCACGCGCGCGCGCTCGCCGACTTCTGGCGCCGGGGCGTCTCGCGCCCCTATCTGCTCGAGACCGAGGACGGTGAACGCACGCTGTACGCGCCCGAGGAGTACTTCTCCTTCGGGGCGCGCTCGTACGCGCTCGGCGCGGCCGCGCTCGCGACCGCACGCGGCCGCGTCTGGGACGTGGGCGCGGGGGCAGGCCGCCACAGCCTCATCCTGCAGAAGCTCGGCCACGAGGTGGTCGCCTTCGACCGCTCGGCGTCGTGCGTGGCGCTGATGCGGGAGCGCGGGGTCGCGCAGGCGGTGTGTCGCGACGCGTTCGAGCTCGGCGACGGGGAGGCCGACACCATCCTGATGCTGGACCACGGGCTCGGCATGGCCGGCACGCTCGACCGGCTGCGCGAGCTGCTCGCGCTCCTGTGCGCGCGGCTGCGCCCGGGCGGCGCCATCCTGGCCGACGGCAACGACGCCGCGGCCGCACGCGGCGAGCGGGCCGGCGTGCGCTCGGTGCGCGCCCAGCTCTCGTACGCGCACCTGCGCGGACCGGCGTTCCGCTGGCTGTGGCTCGACGCGCCCATGCTCGGCGCGCTCGCCGCGCGCACGGGCCTCGTCGCGCGCGAGCTCTACCGCGACGAGCGCCAGAGCTGGCTCGTGCGGCTCGAGCGGCGCGCACCCACGCCGGGCTGACGTCCGGGGGTCAGCCCGAAGCCCGTAGCCTGAAGCCACCGGCACACCGGAGCCGAGCTACGACTCGAGCACGACCGAGCTCGCCTGCGGCCCCTTGTCGCCGTCCTCCTCGATGAAGCGCACCCGCGCGCCGACCGAGAGCGCGTCGAAGCCGCCGTGCAGCACGCTGTTCCGGTGGAAGTAGATCTCGTCGCCCTCCGCGGTCGTCACGAAGCCGTAGCCCACCTGCGCCGCGAGCTTCGTCACGCGGCCCGCGCGCCACTCGGTCACGTGCGGCTTCACGTCGCCGCGCTGCCGGCGCATAGCGTCCTCGAGGCGGCGGCCCATGCGGTCGAAGGCCTGATCGATCGCCGCGTAGAGATCCTCGTTCTCGGGCTCGTCGCCGGGCACGTGACTCACGACCACCTCGCCGCCCGGTACGGTCGTGTCGATGCGCACCCGGTCGTGGCTGCCGGAGCGCGCGTGCAGGTGTGGCGCCTCGAGGGCGACGCTGCAGCGCACGATGCTGTCGGAGAAGGTCTCGAGCTTCTCGGCGTGCGCGCGCACGTAGTTCTCGAGCGCATCGGAGCGCTCGACGTGGCGAAACCGGATCTGCAGGGGTAGCTGCATGGCGTCCTCCGCGTCGGGGCGCGCCGAGCCCGGTCACCTGCCCGTGGCCAGAAGGACCCGGCGGCATTCAATAATGGGCTCACGATCGCCGGTGGGCGCCATCCTCGAGATCGATGAGGCAGGCGCGCCGCACCCTTGCCCGCGAGGCAACCACGGAG
>JADLAB010000561.1 GCA_020848455.1 Polyangiaceae bacterium | reverse complement strand
GGCTGGCCGCCGAGACCCCGGTCGTGGTGTGGGCGGCGCGGAGCTTGAAGCGCATGGCGACCGGCGTCGTCGACTACGACGATCTGGTGCAGATCGGCCGCGTGGCGGCGCTCCGCGCCGCGGAGCGCTTCGACCCTACCTACGACGTTCCGTTCGAGCGCTACGCCTGGCGCTACATCACCTTCGAGATGCGCAAGGCGCTCGCGGCCCAGCGCGGCGAACAGACCCTGCGCACCGAGCTCGCGACCGTCGCGGCGCTCGAGCTCGGCGGCGGCATCGAGGATGCCGCCGACGTCTGGGCCGACACCCCCGAGCGAGCCGGCGGGGAGCTTCGCACGGAGCTCGCCGCGATGGCCGGGGCGTGGCTCTGTGGCTTCGCCGCCGACGGACGTGGGCGCGGGGGCGAGGACGCGCTGGCGGCGGAGCTCGATCGCCGTCGCGCGAGCGCCGTCGTCCAGACCGTCCTCACCGAGCTCGGCGAGGAGCCGCGGCGGCTGCTCGTGCAGCGCTGGTTCCTCGGCCGAGGGCACGACGAGATCGCCCTCCGCGAGGGCATGAGCAAGGCGACCGCCACCCGCAAGCTCGCGGCCGCGCTCCGGCTCGCGGCCGCGCGCATCGCGGCGCGCCTGGGCGCGGGAGCGGGCGGAGCGTGAGCGGTGCGAGCGTGAGCGGCTCCGAGAGCCCGCGAGGCGTGCCATGCGGCCCGGCTTCGGGCACCCGCGGGGCCAACCATCTCAGATGGCGACACGGAGCTCACGTAGCGGAATGTCATGAACGAGCGTCGTCGCCTGAGGCACCTCAGACGGTCTCGGGTCGAGGTTGACAAGGACGTCGCGGCTGAACGAGACTCCTACCTCGTGATGTTCTCGGGGGAACGCGAAGTGCCTTCCGCGCCGCGCGCGCCAACGGTGCAGCGACCCGGCCGCTAGCACGCCTCCGTCATCGAAGTTGGAGTGAACCATGCGCCCGACGCGCCAACTGCAGCTCAGGCTCCTCAGCACGACGCCGATCCACGAGCTGCGGCGCCGGCCGACAACCCTATACGGAGCGCACGCTCCGCGGCTCGTGGGGCGACGGCAACTCTTCCGGGCGTGTGCGGCCGGTCTCGTCGGGACGACGCTGCCCGCAGTGGCCATGACACCCGGCTGCGACCGGGCGGCCGAGATCCTCGAGCCGCTGCTCGCCAAGATCCTGCAGTACACCCTCGACAAGCTGACTTACACGATGGCCGAGGCGATCAACAATCAGTTCGGTGGCGTCATCGCGCTCGAGAATCACGAGAACGACGAGCAGACGGGCATCATCGACATGGAGACCCTGCTTGGGGACAGCGTGGTCGACGGCGCGAGCGGACCGTACACGGTTCCTGCAGGCGTCGTTCAGCAGTACGCGTGGAGCGGTTTGAGCGCGCCGGCGGCCGGAGACTACATGTGCCGAGGAATCTCGGCGCTCAACCAGATGCTCACGGACGTGTTCAGCGTCGCATGAGTGGCGTTACAGCGAGGCGTCGGTGGGCGGCAGCCGCCCTCTTGCCCGCGGTTGTCGTGTTGCAGGCGCGCACAGCAAACGCCCAGGAGGCCGAGGAGAAGCCCGCCGTCGGGTACGGCTGCGGGAGCTTTCCCCCAGTGCCGGTCCCTCCGGTCTTCCCGATCGGTATGTACTTCGACCACGGTGCCGGCTGCCTGGCGCCGGACTACGCGTGGTCGCCTTCGTGGAGTCATATCGGCGGGGCGCTCAGTTACGCCTACACGAAGAGCAAAGACCCGACCGACTTCGTGTCGGTCGGCGGATCGGGCGAACTCGGCGCAGTCTATCGTATCTGGGATGAGGACTGGCAGCCCGATGCCCGAGCAGCGTTCTACACCCGTGCGGGTCTCAGCGTTCTCCACCCAAACGTCTCGTTCTCGGCGCAGTTCGTGCACGACCGACCCGCGCTGCGTCCCGCGGTCGAGGGGGTGGGTAGCGCCTCGAGTGTGCTCGGCATGCTCACGACTGCTCGCTTCAGCCTGGCGGCCGGCGGTGCGGTCGGCAAGAAGATGGAGCAGCGGGTAGTGCTCTCCGTGCTCGGGCTCGCGAACGTGGGCAACCTGACCCTCGACTCGTCCGCACCAACGAAGGACCTCGGCACGTACTCGAAAGAGCTCACGTTGACGCTCGTCAGCACCGACGCGCTTCCCCCCGACGAGGTGGAGGGCACGACCGCGTCGGGCCTGTTCATCGTCGGTTTCGATGTGATCCCGCTCATCGGGGACGACGTGATCTTCCTCAACCGCATGCGTTTTGGCGGTGTCGTCGACTACGCACAAATCGCCGAGACCAGCTTCAACCTCGCGGGTCGCAACGAGCTCGTCTTGGGTTTCATACCGTGGAAGACGCAGACTGACGCTCAGCCGTTCGCCTGGATGGAGTTTCACATACGCACGGCGTTCGCCACGCAGCTCGCCGACGAGGCGTCGACGATGTACCTGCCCTCGTTGGGCGGGCTCGGGATGAGCCAGTTTCTCGGTGGCTACGACGCCGTCATGAACGGCACCGGGATGTGGTTCGCCCGCGCCGGCACGGGGACGAACCTCAGCATGGCACTCGTTGGCGGCGAATTCGGCCTCCCGTTTCTCCGGTTCCTTACCGAGTTCGGCCGGTCCTGGGGGTTCGGCGACGAGACCGATAGAATCGGCATCGGAGGCGTGTTGGCGATTCCGGACGGCGTCATGGGGTACCTTGCTCGGGTCATGCCGGTCTCGGCACCCGCAGCCAATACGGTCGGCCTCTACCTTGGCGGGACGAAAGACGGCTTCTCGGGCCGCTTCCAGCTCGCGGGGCTGCTGTGAGCCCGCATCACGGCAACGGTGACTGCCAACGCGTCCGGCTGATGCCAGCTCTCACCGAGCCTGCTAGGATTCCGCCGCAAGGAGCGCACCCCACCGATGGCGAAGACCGCGAACAAGCCCCAGACCAAGGCCGACTTCACCCTCGCGCACCCCGACACGCCGGCCAAGGAGCTCGTCGCCAAAGCCAAGGCCGCCGGGTTCGCGCTGACGGAGAAGTACATCTACACGACTCGCTCCCTCGCGCGCGCCCGCAAGGAGCGTGACGAGCGGCGCGCGCGCGCTGGCGTGAGCGGTCCGAGCGGCGCGAGCTCCCCGGTCTCGGGCCTGTTGCTCGCCGTGGCCGCCGAGATCGGCCTCCAGCGCGCCATCGAGCTGCTCGAAGCCGAGCGCAAGCGCGTCGTGGCCATGCTCCAGCGCTAGGCGTCGCCGACGCTCGCCGACCCCGGTCTTCCGATGGTGCCACCGCTCGCTCCGTTCATCGAGAAGTGGAGCCGGTCGAGCGCGGCCGAGCGGGCGAACAAGGACGCGTTCCTCATCGGGCTCTGCGACGTGCTCGACGTGCCGGGGCCCGATCCCACGACCGGCGACGCCGAGCAGGACCGGTACGTCTTCGAGAAGGACGCGCTCACGCCCCACGAGGGCGGCGTCGTGACGGTCGGCAAGATCGACCTCTACAAGGCCGGCGCCTTCATCCTCGAGGCCAAGCAGGGCTCGGCGCAGGGCGCGAAGAAGCTCGGCACGGCGAAGCGCGAGACACCCGCGTGGCACGTCGCGATGCAGGACGCCTTCGGTCAGGCGGTAGGCTACGCCCGCACCATCGCCGAGCCCGTGCCCTTCATCATCGCGTGCGACATCGGGTACTGCTTCGACCTCTACGCGGCCTTCGACGGCACGCGCGACTACCGCCAGTTCCCGAACCCGCAGGCGTCGCGCCTCTTCCTCCGGGACCTCGAGCGCCACAAGGACACGCTCCGCCAAGTGTTCCTCGATCCGCTCGCGCTCGATCCCGCGCGGCGCGCCGCGAACGTCACCCGGGACGTCGCGACCCACCTCGCCGCCCTCGCGCGTGCGCTCGAGAAGGCCGGCCACCCCCAAGAGCTGGTCGCGCGTTTTCTCATGCGCTGCCTCTTCACGATGTTCGCCGAGGATGTCGGGCTCCTGCCCGACGGGCTCTTCACGAAGGCCTTGCGGGACTACTGGATCCCGAGCCCGGCGTCGTTCCAGAGCGGCATCGAGCACCTCTGGCACACGATGAACACGGGTGGCCACATGTTGGGCGCGCTCGACAAGATCCTCCGGTTCAACGGCGGTCTCTTCGCGAGCCCCGACGCCCTACCGCTCGACCGCCACGCCCTCGATCTGCTCGCCGTCGCCGCCGGCTCGAACTGGTCCGAGGTCGAGCCCGCCATCTTCGGCACGCTGCTCGAGCGTGCCCTCGACCCGAAGGAGCGTCACCGCCTCGGCGCGCACTACACTCCTCGCGCGTACGTCGAGCGCCTGGTGCGCCCAACGATCGAGGAGCCGGTCCGCGCCGACTGGGACGTCGTGCAGGCCGAGGTCCGACACCTCGTGAAGAGCGCCGAAGAGGCGGGCAGCGACAAGGCGCAGAAGGCGAAGCTCAAGGACGCGGTCGCAGCCACGCGCGCCTTCCTCAAGAAGCTCGGCGCCCTCCGGGTCCTCGACCCGGCCTGCGGCACCGGCAACTTCCTCTACGTCACGCTCGACCTCTTCAAGCGCATCGAGGGCGAGGTCCTGGCGCTCCTCGAGTCGCTCGGCGAGAAACAGACGCTGCTTCAGCTCGAGGCCGAGCGCGTGACGCCGGCGCAGTTCCACGGCATCGAGGTGAAGCCCTGGGCGAGGGAGATCGCCGAGCTCGTGCTCTGGATCGGCTACCTCCAGTGGCACTTCCGCATCCACGGCAAGGGCAAACCAGTCCCGGAGCCCGTCCTCCGTGACTACAAGAACATCGAATGCCGCGACGCCTTGCTCGTATGGCACGGCGAACCCGAGCTCGTGCGCGACGCGCAGGGCAAGCCCGTCACGCGCTGGGACGGCGAGACGATGAAGCGGAGCCCCGTCACGGGCGAGGATGTGCCGGACGAGCGGGCCCAGGTGCCCACCTACCGCTATGTGAACCCGCGGAGGGCGGAGTGGCCGGAGGCGGATTTCGTGGTGGGGAATCCGCCGTTCATCGGCGCAAAACGCATGCGCGAGTCGCTCGGTGATGGCTACACGGCCGCACTTCGAAAGGCATATCAGGAGGTGCCGGACGGCACTGACTACGTGGTCTATTGGTGGGTCAAGGCCGCGGGACTTCTGCGCTCGGAACGCTTGCGCAAGTTCGGTTTCATCACGACCAACAGCATCACGCAGTCGATGAATCGCAAGGCGACCGAGGCTGCCCTCTTCTCGGCGTCGACCGACGGCATCGTTTGGGCGATCCCCGATCACCCATGGGTCGACGCCGCCAATGGCGCCGCAGTTCGAATCGCCATGACCGTCGGTGGGAAGAAAGTCGGGCCGGCGCGACTCGTCCGAGTCGAGGCCGAGTCTCCGGGTAGCGATGAGCAGGTCGACGTGACGCTGTCGTCTACCGCCGTGCCCAACATCCACAGTGACCTCACGGGCGGCGCAGCCGTAGTCGCGGCGATGCCGCTCCGCGCCAATGCCGGTATCTGCTCGGTCGGGCTCGTACGATTCGGGGAGGGGTTCGTCCTGAGCGAGGACTCTGCCCGGAAGCTCGAGCCGGCAGTGGTGCACCGCCTGGTGACCGGCAGAGATGTCAACCAATCCCCCCTATCCAGGTTCGTCGTCGATTTCTACCCAATGGACGAAGCCGAGGCGCGCGAGGCAGCGCCGCTGGCCTTCCAGCATGTCCTCGCGCACGTGAGGCCCGGCCGAGAGCAGATTCGCGACCGAGGGAGCCGAGAGCGTTGGTGGCGATTTGGACGAGACAAACCCAAGCTGCGTGCCGCCATAGCCGGAATCCGGCGATTCATTGCGACATCGGAGGTGAGCAAGCATCGCGTGTTCTCGTTCCTGCCGAACACGGTTCGGCCGGACCATACGCTCAACGTCGTGGGGAGCGACGACGGATTGCTCCTCGGGATCCTGTCGAGCCGCATCCATTCGTGCTGGGCTCTTGCGGCGGGCGGCACACTTGAGGACAGGCGACGCTACAATGTCAGGGTTTGCTTTGACCCGTTCCCCTTCCCCGTGAGCACGCCGCCGCAGGCCCACCGCATCCGCGCCGTCGCCGAGTCATTGGACGCCCACCGCAAGCGCCAGCAGGCCGCGCACCCGAAGCTGACCATCACCGCCATGTACAACGTGCTCGAGAAGCTGCGCGCAGGGGAGCCGCTCACGGACAACGATAAGACCATCCACGACCAGGGGCTCGTCTCGATCCTGAAGCAGCTCCACGACGACCTCGACGCCGCCGTGTTCGACGCGTACGGCTGGCCGGGCGACCTCACGGACGAGCAGATCCTCGAGCGCCTGGTCGCCCTCAACGCTGAACGCGCCGAGGAGGAGAAGAGGGGCCTCGTGCGCTGGCTCCGCCCTGACTTCCAGGCGCCGAGGAGCAGGGCTCCGACCCAGGAGCCCCTGCCCGCCGTGGCCGACGCGGACGACGGAGACGACGCGCCTGTAGCACCCGCGGCGCAGGTGAGCGCTGCGTGGCCGAAGAAGCTCCCCGAGCAGATCGCTGCCATCCGGGAGCTCGTGCGGCGACCCGGGCGGGCGTGGTCGGCCAAGGAGGTCGCGGCGGCGTTCAAGGGAGCAAAGCCGGGCGCCGCGGAGCTCGTGCTCGACAGCCTCGCCGCGCTCGGGATGCTGCTTGCGTACGATTCGCGCGACGGGCGGAGGTGGCGGGCGACGGCTGGGTGAGGTTGGAGACCACTGGCAACGGTGAGAGTTCCGATGGTGCACGACACACAGATCTTCGTCGACGGCCTCGCACTTGTGGAGCTCGCGGTCGACGCGGCTCGCATCGACCTCACCTGGCGCGGGTACACGCGCGTCGCTCGCGGGGCGCACCCTTCGATCATCGAGGACGACGCTGCGCGGCGCTCGACGCTCCCGCGGCTCGGAGATCCCGGGTTGGTCTTGCCAGTCGCGCCGCATCGCACCACCATCCAACGAGCTGCGATGAAACACCAGGATGGTGCGCCCGACGCTGGTGCAACCCTCGTCCAAGCGCGGACAAGGCGGGGCCGACAGTGACGCGCGAGAACGATGTCCCGCAGGCGACTCTGGACCGCGTCCGTTCCGTGGTCGATGCCTGCGCGGCTGGTGCCGCCGACCCCGAGGCCCTCGCCGGCATCACGGGCATCTCGAGGCGCCACGTTGCCTACGCCGTGGCCGCTGCGCGTACCCTCGACCTGCTGGTGCTGGCCGAGGACGACGGCCTGAACGTCACCGAGGCCGGGAAGGCCCTCGCTGCTACCACACGCGGGGGCGAAGAGGAGCGAGTCGTGTTCCGCGACGCCATCGGCCAGAGCCGCAAGCTCCGAGATGTCGCGGGCGACCTACTTGGCGAGCGCGAGCCGGACCGCGCGGCGCTCGCCGCACGCCTCCGTCGTAGAGCAGGCCTCTCGGCCGGGACTGCAGGCCACCGCGCGGCCATGCTACTCGTGTGGCGCCGAAAGCTGCTGTCGCCGCAGATGCGCCTGCCGGAGCCTCGCCTTCGTATGTGGCGTCGCGTCGAGATCACGAATTTTCGCAGCATCGAGCACGCGGTCGTCGACCTCGCGCCGTTCACCGTCGTGGTCGGCCCGAACGGCAGCGGCAAGTCGAACTTTGCCGACGCCCTCGTGTTCGCGCGTGACATGGCGGAGGATGCCTCGGGCGCAATTGCCCAGCGGGGCGGCATCGTGGGCGTCCGACGCTGGCGGCCGAGTAAACCCACCGACGTCGCGATCGATGTGCGTGCCGCGCGGTCGAGGAACATGCTCGAACGCACTTACGTACGCCACGCGTTCAAGCTGCACTCGGAGCTAGGGGGCTGGAGCTTCTCGAAGGAGACCATCGAGGTAGTCGACGCCGAGAGACGCACCGCGTACTTCGACCGACATCGTGATCGCTGCACCAGCAAACCCACGCTGCCAGAGCCGACGCGCACGTTGAGCGCCATGTTCTACGCGCGACAGGCGCCCGCCTTCAAGAAGACGGCACCGCTCCGCAACGTCCGATGCTACCGGTTGAATCCTCAGAAGATGCGTGAGCCCCAGATGTCCGTCGAGCGCAAGCGCCTCCTCGAGAACGGCGAGAACATCGCGGCGGTGGTCGGCGCGCTCGCCGCAGCGGGACCGGGGCGGATAAGACCGATCGTCGAGGTCATGAGCAAGATCATCCCGCGGCTCGAGAACATCTCCGTCGACACGGTGGGTCGCTACCAGACGCTCAAGTTCTGGCAGGTGCAGGCGGAGGGCGTGGCGCCTGCGGAGCTCAACGCGACCGAGATGTCGGAGGGGGCGATCCGCGCGCTCGGCATCGTGGTCGCGGCAAGCCAAATGGAGGCGGACGAGCTCGTCGTCATCGAGGAACCCGAGGTTTCGATTCACGTGGGTGCAGCGCGGCTCATCTTCGAGGTTCTGAAGGAAGCGTCCGAGCGCGGCGCCGTCTTGCTCACGACCCACAGCGCGGATCTGTTGGACGCGGCGCGTGACGAGGAGATCCTCGTCTGTGAGTACGCGGACGGGGTGACTCAGATCGGTCCGCTCGACCGAGCGCAGCGGCGGGCGGTCCGCGATGGGCTCTTTTCGCTGGCCGAGCTCATGCGCTCCGAGCCTCTGCGCATCGCCCGCCCCGGGAACGTGCGAGATCGACCGGATGGCACGGCGTCGTAGCGCTCGAGGACCGGGGCAGCGGCTCGTGTGCGTCGTAGAGGGGCACGGGGAAGTCGAGGCCGTCCCCGCGCTGTGCAGTCGCATCCGCGACTTCCTCGAGGCGTGGACGTGGTTCGTCGATCCCGACCCAGTGCGCCAGCCACGATCTCGTCTCGTCGATCAGGGTGTCCCCTCGCCCCGAAGGCCAGCGCCCGGGGACGGTCTCCGGCGCGCGGTCGAGCTCGCAGCCGTGCGTGCGGACGCGGTGCTCGTCTTGTGCGACGCCGACGATGACTGCCCAGCCGTGTGGGGGCCGAGCGCGACGGCGGTCGTGACCGCACGATGCTCCGGGGGTGCGGTCATGGTCGTGCGCGAGTACGAAGCGTGGCTCCTGCACTCGAAGATCGGTGCAACCGACGCCCGAGGACGGCCGGTGGACAGCATTCGCGACGCCAGAGGCGCGCTCCGGAGCCTGATTCCGGGATACAAGTCAACGACCCACCAGGCCCACCTGACGCGGCGGATCCCGATCGAAGGGCTGCGCGCGAGTTCGGCCTCGTTCGACAAGCTGGTGCGTACGCTGGCGCGAATCTTCGGGGTGAACGCGCCCCCGATCCGGTGATGGCATGCGGGCCCGTGTGCACGCGCACGCTTCGGTCCGCCGGAGGAGTCGACGCGCCGGGCGCCCCGGGAGTTAGGCGAGGCCGCGAGGAGGGGCCATGATCGCTCGCGACGTCGATCGACGTACCCGGCCCGCCCTCTCCGGCCAAGCCGTTCATCGAGCACATCGACCTCGAGAATTTCGGCTGCTATCCGAAGCTCACCCTCGAGCTCGGCATGTTCAACCGGGCGGCGGTCAGCGCCGCCTCGGCGAGCTCCTTGCGGAGCGAACGTGCATCGAGAAAGGGAAGCTTCGGGTCGAGGAGCGCCGGATGCAGGTGGTTCTCGGCTCGTCGAAGACGAGCACCGAGCGGCCCTTCGGCCGGCTCGCGGGCCTCTCCGGGCCTCTCTCGACGGCGCCCTGCGGCGCGCGTAAGTTCAGAGAGGTTCAGAGAGGTGAGCTTTGCAGGTTCGAAGTCCCTATGCGCCCCTATGCGCTCGAGCGCCGGCGCGGCCGGTGAGCGCGGCGGCGCGGCCATGCCTGCGGCGGCACGCCGGCGAGCGCCGGCTGGCCCGTACCGAGCGTGCTAGGAAAGTGCGGTGGTAGCGCGACGCGGCTTCCACGGGGCCCTGCGGCTGCGCCTCCCGTGCGTGGTAGCGGCCGCGGCCTCGGGTCTCGTCGCATGCGCCCGCGACGAGACCGGTTCGTCGGCGCCGATGTCCAGTACGACGGGGACTGGGGGCAGCTGTCCCACCACGCCGGATCCCCCCGCCCTATGCGAGCCACTCGACGGCGGGTCTGGTTGTTCCTTCGGCGGGCTTACTTACCCGGTGGGCTGTCAGCTCGAATACTTCGGAGTGCACGCGACCAACTCCAACTACGGCTGTTGGCCTACGATGTCGGGAGAGCTGTCGCTCTTCTGTGGATACCCGTCCTGGGACAACGGCTGCACGTGCGGCTGCAGCTGTGTCTGCGGGGCGGACGGCTACGGCGGCGGCTTCGGCTGGTGGTGTCCGATTTGATCGGCGCGTCGCGGGCGCAGATGCCAGGGCGTGCCTCGCGGCATGGTGTCGGCTCTCCTTGATGCGAAGGTCGTGGTGGCGAGCCTGCTGCGGGACTCGGCGCGCCGCTCAAAACCCCTGCGCCTCGGCGCCGACGCCGTCGAGCCCGTTGCCGCTCGCTCCCGCGCCGAGCCCGCCCTGCCCAGGGGCCCCCGCCCCCGCCCCCGCCCCCGCCCCCGCCCTCGCTCACGCGCCCGCACTCGCACTCGCACTCGCACTCGCACTCGCACTCGCACGCGCCCCCGCCCTCGCACCCGCTCGCGGACCCTCACACCCGCACGGGCCCGAGCGAGCTCCAGTCCCGCGTTCCGAGGCCGAGCGCCTCGCCGAGGGCGAGGTAGCCGACGGCGCTCGGCTCGAGGCCGACGAGCGTGGCCGCGAAGGCGTCGGCCGCGACCTCGTCGAGGGAGGCGAGGACGGTGTCCTTCGCCACGAGATCGTCGAGGCTGCCGCCGCGCGGGCCGTTCTTGACCATCACCGTCGTGGCGTCGACGACCGTGAGGGTCGGGCGCACGTGGGCCGCGATGTCGGCGATGGCGACGTCGAGCTCGGAGTGCAGGCGCCCGCGCTCGCCACCGAGGACGCCGAACCAGTTCTTCATGGCGGCCGTGAGCTGCGCCGAGCCGTGGTTCTTCGCGACGGGTACGTTGATGAGCTTGTCGGCCGACAGCGCGGGCTCGAGCAGCGGCCAGCTGTCGAGGATGCGGCCGCGGACCGCACGCTCGACGAAGTGCTCCGGGCCCGGCACGAGGATCTCGGCGCCCGCGTCCGAGGCGGCGGCTGCGATGCCGGAGGCCTCGAAGCTCCGCACGGGGTCGTTGCAGGAGCGGTCCGTCACGACTACGCGCTTCGCCCCGGCGGCGAGGGCGGCCCGCACGAGGTAGGCGACGACGTCGGGGCTCGTGTTCGCCGCCTGGCCGGGCGTGCGCGCCCAGCCGATGTTGGGCTTCACGCAGACGACGTCGCCGCGCGCGACGAAGCGCCCGAGCCCGCCGAGCGCGACGACCGCCCGCTCGGCGAGGGCCGCCGCGCCACCGGCACCCGTCGCGATGGCGAGCGTCGGGGCGCCAGGCTGCGGCGGGACGCGAAAGTCGCGCCGGGCGCTGGCGAGGTCGGGCGCCTCGGCGCGCACCGGGAGCGGCCCGAGCTTCTTCCAGTAGACGAGCCCGGTCGTCGCGGCGCCGACGCCGAGGAGCGCGCCCGCGCCGACCACGATGTTGCGACGGGTGAGACGCTTGCCCATGTGTGCTCCTCCACGCCGGTGCTGTCGCGAGGGAGGTGCGCACGGCGACGTCGGGCGCAACCCCGGCGACGGCCATCCGAGCGGGCAGTCGGCGCGCGCGAGAACGTGCCCGACGAGGCGCGGGTCGCGCGATGGCTCCGCGCGGCCGGCGGCCGTGCGCAGGCGGAGCGCGACGGCGCCCTCTTCGAGCGCGAGCCGCTCGCGACCGACGGGGCTGGCCGAGAGGCCGAACGAGCCGGCTGCGCGTCGAGTCCTTCGCCGCGCGGCCGCCTTCAAAGCACCACGACGAGGAGCGCGCGGCTCGCCGCGCCGCCCGTCACGGCGATGAGCCGCGCCACGTCAGGTCGCGCTTCGGCATGGAGCCTCCGGTGCCCGCTTCGACCGCGCACCTGCGAGCCCCAGCGAGTCCGCGCTGCCTGACTGGCGCTTCCACTGGACGACACTAGAGCCCCAACCGTGGCGCTTGACGATCCCCCTGCGAGCGCCGATCCTGTTCTCGCAGACGCGGTCCGCGGCGAGGGGAGGTCATGAACATGCAAGGCTGCGTAGGTGGTCAGTCGCGTGAGCACTCGTGCTCCAGTCGTGTCGCACTCCTCGCGGGGGCCGTGGTCGTCGGGGCAGGGCTCAGCTTGGGTTGCGGTGCACCGAGTGACCCCGGTGAGAGAAGTGGCGCGGCGACAGAAGCGCTCATCGGCTGGAGCGGCGACACCCCCGAGCCGGCGGGCGTCCTAGCGGGATTCCCGAGCTGCCGCGCCGTGCTCGTGCACACGTTGCCGAGTGCATCGTACTGGCTCACGGCCGCCCAGTGCTTTGCCGACCGTGCGCCGGAAGGTGGCCAAGTCACGCGCTGGCCCTCGGTGAACGCCGCCTTCGGTCCTGCCGATGTTCAGTTCTATCCATTCGCGTTTGCCGATGGCGGCGGCAGTGGTTGGACTCAGGTGCGCCACCTGTCCGACCTCACGTACGGCTACGAGCTCGCGCTCGTTCGTGCGGCGCCGGTGGACTTGAAGCCCGCCCTGCTCTGGAAGTCCCCCGATCTGCCGCTCACCATGGCGTTGGCGACCGGCAGCGGCGGTCTCCTCGGGGGCGCCGGCCTCCAGCTTGCGGAAGGTCTCGTGCCCGTGACCGAAGCGGGCAAGTCCGGGATCGGCGAATTCCTCCGCGCCACCTCGACCACGGTTCACCTGGAATCGACGGGCGCTGATACAGGTGCCGCGCTCCTGCTGAGGGCGGACGGGAACCTGCCGGCGTCCGAAACGTTCGCGGGCGTGTGTGCGCCGACCCCCGCCGAGAGCCCCGGTCCCATGAGCGCGGCCGACCTGCTCGCGCCGCCGGATCCCGTGGTGCTGGTCGGCATCGCGTCCGTCGCGGGCGTCGGTGAACGGGACTACTACGTGCCGGTGTTCAGGTACTACCTCGCAGACTGGGTCGCGGCTGCCATCGCGGACGACGACCCCGACGGCGACGGCTGGCCGCAATGCGTCGATCCTTGCCCGGACGACGGCGTGGTGGCGCCGTTCGATCACTGGGGCGACGCCGATCGTGACGGCCGGTGCAACGGCGCCGACAGCTGCGTGCTCGCGGCGCCCGCCCGCCCGGCACCCTTCGGCGACGACAACTGCAACGGCCTTTCCGAGTCCTTCCACGCGCTCGGTGAGACGAAGCACCCCGACAACATCTGCGACCCGGTCCTCTGCCCGAGCGCGAGCCCTGAGACCGCGGTGGGTCCGCAGTGCAACGAGCCGCTCTGCGGTCCGACCATCCCGGACGATCCGTGCCCCGCCGGCAACATCGGGCTGAAGAACGATCCGGTCCTCTGTGCGGACCCAGCCGTGAGTCTCTGGACGATCTGCCGCGAGCAGGATCGCGGCAAGATCCGGATGGCGCCTCTGCGGTCGTACTCGTACGCCGGCTTCGGCGGAGCGGCGGCGCTCGCGCCGGGTGAGTCGCTCGCGGTTTCTGGCGTCGAGACCTCCGCGCGCTTCTGTCAGCGCGACGAGGCCAACGGGATCTTCTGCGACCACGCCGCCGAGGTCCGCGACATTCTGCTCACGCAGGCCCCGTCGGCCGCGGAGGAGCTACCCACGAATCCCTATCACCGCGTCACGTTCACCGCGGGCGGTCCGAGCGACCCCGACGCGTCGATGGCGATCGACTACACGTACCGCGCTGGTGTCAGCTTGTCGCCGGTTCCCGGCGTTCCCGGCGTTCCGGAGGCACCGAACCCGCCGCCGCTCGAGTGGGTTTGGGACTGGCAGCAGGACCTCGCCCGCTGGCTCGGCGCGCCGCAGCTCATCCTGAACCGCTGCGCCGGCGCGATTGGAGGGTGTTCGCCCCTCGTCGGTGCGTTCTGGCTCCACGCGGCCAGCGCCGTCGGCGAGACCGACGACATCGGGACTGGCAAACGCGATCTGCTTGAGCTCGCGAACCACTACGTGACCGACCCGGATCCCAATGGGGACGCGAGCTACGCGCCGTGGAGCCTCGGCTGCTTTGCGTGCGGGCGCTTCGAGGGCGTGCTTGCAGACGTGGCGCAGCCACCTCCTGGTCCGCCGCCCTCGCCGCAGCACCTGGTGTGGCGCCATGCGTCCGCCGTGTCCGCAGGGGCGTATCGCCGTGTGGACGCGACGGCGGGCGAGGCCGACGTGCTCCTGCGCCTCGGCGCCGTGCAGTGGGCGGCCGTCGCCGGACCCCTCGGCGCGGGCTGCGACGGCGAGCTCGTCACGCTGCAGCTCGGGCCGCGGCTCCGGGCGCGGCTCTCGTCGCCCACGCCGGCCGTGTGGGCGAGCGCCATCGAGCCCCGGCTCGACATCGGCGCGTCTCCCTCGGCACCCGTGGCCGTCGCGCTTGCGGCGCTCGGAGGCGACGAGCTCGTGGACAGCGTCGTCACGGACGACTCGGGCCTCTTCGCCGACGGCGATCGCCCGGGCTGCGGGCCGGGCTCCGGACGCTGCCCCCTTTGCGCGAGCGGGCTCTGCGACGCGTCGGGCGCTTGTTGCGACGTGCCGTGCACCAGCGCGGCCGATTGCCCCGGCGGCCGCTGCGAACCGACCGCCGGGGTGTGCACGTTCGCGCTCGCGCTCGGCTCGCCCCACGCCGTCGACTTCGTGCCGATCTACACCCGCGCGCTCCGCGGCGTTTTCGTCGTGGGCGGTCGGGACCTCGCATCGGACGCGAACACGGGCGAAATCTGGTTCCTCCCGCTCGCCGAGCGCGGCTGGAAGCGCATCCCGACCGGCGCCTACCTGCCCGAGACGGTGCTCGCGGCGACCTTCAGCTTCGCCGACGGGCGCCTGTACGTGCTCGACGAGACAGCGGAGGGTTACGCGCGCCTCGCTTCCATCGATCCGGTTGGTGCGGGCGCCACCGTGCTGGCGAGCTACCCGCGCCACCCGGCCTGGAACCGGCAGTTCCTCGTTCCAGACTACGACGGCGCGCTCCTGCTCGCCTCCTCGCGCGCGCCCATGCACGGCGAGCGCAAGTATGCGATCGCCCGCCTCAGGACCAGCGCCGCGATCGCTGGCGCCGATGACTGCGACGAGCACCACGGAGGCAGCGAGCACGAGCACCGCGGCCACCGCGGCGGCGACCACCGTGGCTCACGCCACGGGCACCAGGGTGGCGGGCATGGGCACGGCGGAGCCCACGACGGCGGCGCATGCCCCGCGCGGTCCGAGCTCGTTCTCGACGGCATCGAGCGCGGTCCGCGCGCGCTCGTCTTGGCGCCGGTCGTCGATGCCTCGGGCTACACCCTCGTCCTCCAGAAGAACCATGGCAACGGCCGTATCGAGCGCAAGCGACGGCAGGCGCTTGCCCTCGAGCCCGCCTCGCTCTCGGACCTCGGCGCCCAGCTATGAGACGCTCGCTCGCCGCCACGACGAGCGCGCTCGCGCTCGCCGGTTGCTCCCTCGATGCCTGCTGGTTCGAGCAGCAAGATGGAGCGACCGGCGGGGCCGCGCCGACCTCCTCTTGGCCCACGAGTAGCTCGACCGGCGTGACGGGCACGCTGACGGGCGGGCCCTGTCCGGAGGAGCCGCTGCCCCTCTTGGTCCCCGAGGGGTGGGTGGAGTACCCGAACTGGAGCTGCGCGTGCCGTTTCTACGTCCCGGGCCCTGGCGTCGTGGCCGACCCGCTCGAGTGGGGCCCGTGTCCGTCGAGCGCGGCTGACGCGGGGCTCGCGTGCCGGGCGATGAAGTACCCGCAACCGGTGTCGGTCGCGACGCCCGTGCCGGATCTGCTCCACAACGCCGACGGGAGCCACTCGCTCGTCCTGCGGCGCAACCTGAAGCCGGAGCACGTCAGCGTCATCGCCGACATCGAGGGGCCGGTACGGAACGCCGTCCTGTCGATCTGGCCGAATCAACCTTCGCCCTCGTGCTTTCTCGCGTGGCAGCGCGCCGGAGACGACCGCTTCGTCATTCAGGTCATCGGCAGCGACGCCGCTGGCGGGAGCCAGTCGAGCGTCACGGAGGGCGCCATCGGTGGTTTTATCGACGCGCCAACGCCGACCGTTCTCGCCAGATACCAAGATGGTCTCAAGTACGACTGGTGGGCGAGCGGCACGTGGTTCGTGCGGGAGGACACGCTTTACCGGGTGTACGCATCTGCCTGGGACACCTCCGACGAGTACTTCGTCACCTCCCAGTCCGCCGACCCCGAAGGCCTGCAAATCGGGAATATCCTCGTCTACCGCGACACCGTGTTCTGGGAGAGCTCGAGCTCGCTTCGGTCCGGCATCAACGTGTGGCGCCTCGACACGGGCGCGATGCCGTTCGTCCGCTACCTCGGAGACTTCACGCGCGGCGCTCAGAACTTCGGCACCGACGGTGTCGACATGGTCTGGTCGTACGGCGAAGGCAAGGCGCCGAACGACATGTATTACCCGGTCCGCGCGGTCATGACGGCGCCGTTCACGACCGATCCGTCTGCGCTGGCTCCGCGCCGACTCCGCTCTCATCCCGGTGCGAACCTGAGCACCACCGCGTGGCAAGTGGGCTGCGGTTATGCGACGCGCGTCGCTACCGGACCGAACACGGTGTACGTCGTGCGTATCTCCGACGGCTGGGCCTGGGAGATCCCTCAGCTCGCCGGCCTCTCGCTATTCGCGGGCGTCGGTCTCACGTGCGACGAGGTCTTCGCCTACGGCTCGGTCAACAACGTGCAGAACGTCGTGCGCATCCGGCTCGACTCGCTCGGACCCGGCATGCCACCGGACTGACGTGATGGGCGCGCCTGTCCGCCGCCGGCCGGCACCGCGGTGTGAGGGTCCGAGAGCGGGCGCGAGTGCGCCACACCCGCACGGGCCCGAGCGAGCCAAAGTCCCGCGTTCCGAGGCCGAGCGCCTCGCCGATGGCGAGGTAGCCGACGGCGCTCGGCTCGAGGCCGACGAGCGTGGCCGCGAAGGCGTCGGCCGCGACCTCGTCGAGGGCGGCGAGGACGGTGTCCTTCGCCACGATCGTCGAGGCTGCTCGCCTCCGGTCGCCTCACCTCACGTCGTAGCGTAGCTCGACGAGCTCGCCGCGTCGCTCGACGAGCAGGCGCGCGCCGGCGCGCGAGCTTGGCCCACCGAGCGCACCGAGCGCGGCGAGCGCGGCCTCGGCGCTCGCCACCGACACGTCGCGGTCCTCGGCAAACGAGAGCACCCGGTCGCCGCTTCGGAGCCCGAGGGCGTGGAGCGGGCCCGCGTCGGCGAAGCCCTCGACGAAGAAGACACGCAGGGCGAGGCGCTCGTCGTCCGCGCCCGCCGCGGTGCTCACGGCCGGAGCAGGCGCGGCGCTCGGTGCGCCGCTCGCGGTGCCGGCGGCGAGCGCACCCGCCCCGGCCGCTCCGCCCGTCGCGTCGACGAGCACGCGCGCCGTGCGAAGGACGAGCGCTGCGTGGTCCCGCAAGAGCTCCCGCCCGCGGGCGCTGACGGTGCGGGTCTCGACGCGACGCGCGGGGCCCGGCGCCGGCGCCTCGGCGCTTACCGCCGGGCCGATCTCGGGGACGAGGGCGTCGAGCAGCGCGGCCGCCTGCTCCGGAGCGGGCGGGGCCCCGGAGACGACGAAGGGAAGGAGCGGGCAGTCGTCTCGGCCCGGAGGGCGGGAGTCGCGGGCTGGCGCAGAGCTGCCGGCGGCCGTGCTCACGCGGAGCGCGACCGCGCCGTCTTCGAGCGCGAGCCCGTGGGCCGCGAGCGCCGGTGCGACGAAGGCCGCGCTCCGTCCGCGCACGAGCTCGCCCTCGACGTCGAGCTCCGCACAGGCACCCACGGCCCCGGCGCCCGGCTCGACGAAGACGGGCTTGTCCTCGACCTCGGCGACGGCCGCGAGCACCTCGCGGAGCCCCACCTCGTGAAGCGCCACCGTCACGCGGCTCGGGGCGGGCGCCGGGCCCGGTGCGGCCGTGGACGCGCCCGGCCGCGCACCGGCCGACGGCGCGCTCGACCGCGGTGTACTGGGCGCCGCGCTCGCGCTCGCGGCCGAGGGGGCGGGCCGCGTCGAGGGCTCCCTGCTGCAGGCCGGGGCGAGCGCCACGGCGAGGAGGCCGAACGAGGCGGCCGCGCGTCGAGTCCTTGGCCGCACGGGCCGCCCTTCAACGCACCCGGACGAGGAGCGCGCGACTCGCCGCGCCGCCCGTGACGACGAGCGTGGCGGCGCCGTCGAGCACGAGCGTGCCGGGGCCCGTGACGGAGATGCTGCCGTCCGGCGCGATCGCCACCGGCGCGCCCTCGAAGGTGGCGCTCGAGGGCGCGCCCGCGAGCGTGCTCCCGTCCCAGCTGTAGCCGAGGCCCGAGACCTCGGTGAACTCGCTCGCGCCGCCCGGGTAGAGCCAGAGCTCGCGGTCGTCGCCGACGTCCGCGGCCTCGACGGCGCCGCTCGCCGCATCGGCCGCGACCAGGGTGTCGACCGACTCGGGCAGGAGCGCGAGCACCGTGCCCGCGGGCACGAGGGCCGGCAGCTCCGCGAGGGGCGCGGCGAGCTCGACCGTCTGGCCACCCTCGACCGCGGCGCCGCCGAGCAGGGGGTAGTAGCGCCCCGGCGGGAGCGCGACCGAGCGCGTCGTCGCCCCCGCCGTGACGACGGGCGCGACCAGGATCCGGTCGCCGAGCATGAAGACGTCGCGGGCGCTCCAGCCGGGCGCGAAGTCGGGCTTCTCGAGGGCGAGCGTGCGCAGCATCGGCACGCCGTCGTCCGCGGCCTGCTTGGCGAGGGCGTAGAGGTACGGGAAGAGCTGCTGGTGGAGCTTCGCGTAGCGGCGAAAGTGCGCGGTCGTCTCGAGGTCGCTCTCCCAGCTCCAGTTCTCGTGGGCGCTCCTGCCGTGGTGGGTGCGCATGACGGGCGTGAGCGCGCCGAGCTCGACCCAGCGGAAGAAGAGCTCCTTCGTGGTCGGCTTCGTGAGCTGGCTCATGTAGCCCGCGATGTCGGAGCCGTAATACGGAAAGCCCGTCACGCCGAGGCCGAGGCCGATGGGGATGACGCTCGCGAGCCCGTCGCCCTCGGCGAACTCCGTCTGCTGGTCGCCGCCCCAGACGACGCTGACGAGCGGCTGGCTGCCGAGGTAGGCCGAGCGCACGAAGAACAGGCGCTCGACCCCATCGACCGCGGCGAGCTCGTCGAGCACCTCCTTGTTGAGGCGCTGGAACTCGACCGGGTAGAGGTTGTGGGCGGCGGCCGTGTCCTCTCCCGACGCGAGCGCGACGTCGTCGACCGGCAGCCACTCGGCGAAGTCGGCCATGTAGCCGTCGGCGCCGAGCTCGAGGTTCGTGCGGTAGATGTCCTTCGTCCACGCCCACGCCGCGGGGCTCGTGAGATCGACGAGACCGGCGTCCACGAGCTTGCCGCCGGTGAAGAGGTAGGGCTCGCCGCTCCGGCGCTTGACCGCGTGCCCGGCCGCGAGCGCCTCGTCGAAGACGTCGGCGCCCGACGTGAGGAAGGTGTTGTTGTAGGTGAGGAACTTGTAGCCCGCGGCATGCAGATCGCTCGCGAGCACGGGGAAATCCGGGTAGAGCACCGTGTCGGTGTTCCAGTCCTCGTCGAGCTCGTAGCCGAGATCGACGTCCTGCCCCCCGCGGAAGTCCTCGGTCCAGACGACCGACACGGGGATGTCTTCGTCGCGCAGCTTCTGCGCCACACGCCGCACGTTGACCGACCCGAAGATGGCGTCGATCCACGGCGCGAACGTGAAGGCGGGGGGCAGGGCGGGCCGGCCGACGCGCGCCGTGAACGCCGAGACGACCTCCTTCGGGCTCGGGCCGTAGAAGAGGCGCAGGTGGAGGTCGGGCTCCCACGCCTCGACGCGCGCGGCGTCGCCGGCCTCGGAGCAGAGCGCGAACACGCTGCGCTGGTTCGAGTCGAGCATGAGCCCGTAGCCGCGGCTCGACACGAAGAAGGGGATCGGCGTGTGCGTCGTGTGACGGCGGCCGTTGAGATACCAGAGGCCCTGGCCGTAGTCGTCGGTCGGCCACTTGTGGATGCCGTCCTCCTGCACCCAGATGGGCACCGTGTAGCCGCGGTGATCGACGTCGAAGCTCTGGCCGCCGAGGCCGATGAAGTGCTCGTCGGCGCGGCAGGCGAAGCCGAAGGAGGCGCGGTTGAGGCCCGGCTCGGTGTTCGAGAACGAGAGCGAGAGCTCGCGCTCGGCGGCGAGCGTGAGGTGCGCCGTCGCGATGGCCTCGTCCTCGGCGTTGCGCAGCGTGAACGACAGGGCACCCGGTTCGTCGACGATGTCGGTCGCCGCGACAGCGCCCATCCAGGCCCCTGGCGCGGGCTCCAGGATCTTGAAGGCGCCGAACTGCGTCTCGTAGGTGGCGGACGAGGCGCGCACGGCGAAGCCCGTGAGCGGCGGAGCGGCCGGATCGGCCGACAAGGCGTCACCGACGAGGCCGTCGAGGAGCACCTCGCCGTTCGCACCGCTCACCACGAGCCGCAGCGG
>JADLAB010000560.1 GCA_020848455.1 Polyangiaceae bacterium | reverse complement strand
GTGGGGGTAAGGGGGAGGTGTCTCCTGAACTCGGCCGCCGACCGGTCGCCGTCGCAATGCCGCCCCATTTCGCGTCGCCAGCAGCTCGCGAGCCGAGCATTTCCCCTGCGCGCGAAATCCAGGTTGAGTCGGAGCCTCCGCGTGCCCCGAAGCTCCTCGAGTCGGATGCGCTTCGCGTGTCTGCCTCGGGCATGTACTACTACAAGTACCTAGTCCGGGCGTTCGCCTATCTCGATCTCGTCTTCGTAGACACGCCGATCCGCGACAAGAATCTCGCTAACTCCTTGGCGCGCCAGGCGCAAGCCGCTTCTGACGACTTCGGCGCCAGGTTCGACCGCGTACGCGGCTTTCTCGAATACATGGACCGGGAGGACGCGGAGGAGATCCGCTTGTCTGCGGACCGCTCCGGACCGTACGTAGAGTGTGTCATCCCTGACATTCGCGCCCAAATCGAGCAGGAAATTGAAGTGATCATCGACAGGAAGAATGGACTAGCGCGTGGCGCGCCAGTGCCGATTCGCCGGCGACGTCGACGCCGGCGCTCACAACGGTAACGCGAAAGGGGGCGCCCAACAAGCCGCTCAAGCCGCTGCGGCCGTCGAAGGCATCGGTCATCGAGGTCGAGTGTCGCTTCGCGGGCCTCGTCGGTGCCTCGCTCCGCTCGCCGCCTCCCTGCGGCCGCGTCGTGGTAGACTTGCACCTCCTCACGAGGGCGGCCCGGCTTTCGCCGCCGAGCGGCCATCCGTGAGCCAGACAGGACTACACCAAGAATGCGGAGGGAGCATGCGCGCCTATTTCGTTCGACACCCTCTTGATGCGAGACCGCCCCGTAGTCCGGGTCGAGTTGCCTACCAGGTGCATGCCAATGCAATGACACGTCAGGACAGAACCTACGTACCATCCTCGTTCTCTGGGACGGTCTTTGCTGATGGCTTCCGCGAGAACGAGCCGGGGCCGAATGTTGACCCCAACGTGTTCTCCGACCTTGTTCCCTGGTTTCATGCATTCTGCCAAATCAGTAGCCGGGGACCAGAGCATCATGTTAACCCTTCGAGGTCGGTCTTGTCCGAAGTTGTCAAACCGGGAGACGTTGTGCTCTACGGTGGCGAGCTCTCAACCCGATTGCTATTCGTCGACACGATCCTTTGCGTTGGAGCAATGGTTCCGCTGCCTCAGTCTGACGGCTTCTTTGCGATCAGGGAGAACGTACAGGATGTACTTGCGGCACTGTGCGTGAAGGTTTGCGCTGATGACTTCTATGAATCGCGAGCCTACCGACTCAATCTGCGCGACGCCGAGCGCGACGGTTGTCATCCTACGAGTCAAATGCCTGAGCACAGAATACTTCTCGGCAAGCGCTTTGAAGATGGGGAAGTCCCTGGGCTGAGCGCCGAATCACTGATTGCACGCTTCGATTCTGGTCTCGGCTTCGACTTAATCCCATTGTGTAACGATCGACCTTCAACAGACAAGAGGGTGTTAGCGCGTCCGGGACTGTTCGTTACAAGATTCCCCGAGGCGGCTTCGGTATGCAAGAGCAAGGTGTCGCTCCTCGAGCCAGACCAGACCAAGATGCTGTTGACAGCGGTCTTCCACGAGAGTGATACGCTTGTTCTTGACCCACTTGAGCCAGTGCATCACCTGGAGCGGGCGACGCGCAATCACGGCAGGAGCAGCGACGTGCGCGCATTCTTCTAATTGGATTCCATGCTATAAGGTACCTATTCGTATCGTCAGCGCGCGGAACGCCACCAGCCGGAACGTAACCGTACGGGTTTGGACTTCGTAACCGCGTAGTCGTCCGGCGCACGGTGCCGTCATGCTGCGGCATCCGAAGGGTAACCCCTCCACGACCGGCGTCCGCGGCGTGATTGAAGCCGGGCGAGGCCGTGGTTGCGCAGCGCGGGTCGTTGCCCGGGGCCATGCCGACATCGCGATGAGGTCCGCCCCGCCTGCACGCCGAGGCGCAGGAGTGCAGAGCTCCGCCGTCGGTAGGGGTTACTTGGCGAGCAGGCGGTGGGGGCCTGACGGTTCCGGAAGCGCAGCGTAGCCGCGCTCGCGGACGAGCAAGCCAGGATGCGTGAGGGACAGCCGGTCGGGCAGGAGGTCGCGGCGCTTGGCCTCGGGCCAGCCGGCGACGCTCAGCTTGGTCACCAGGTGGAGGTAGGCCCGCGGGTTCACGCCGTACGCGACGCAGCTACCCACGATGGTCAGGACGTGGGCCGTGCGCTCGCCGCCGAGGTCCTCCCACGTGAAGAGCCAGTTGCGACGCCCGGGCACCAGCTTGCGTAGCTGGCGTTCGACGCGGTTGTTCGTCAGCTCGATGTTGCCGTCCTCGAGGAAGAGCACGAGGCGCCGCCACTGGCGCTCGAGATAGCCGAGCGCCGCGCCGAGGGGTGTCTTGGGCGGAATGACAGCTCGCTGCTCGGCGACCCACGCTGCGATGTCGTCGACGACGGGCTGGCTTTGCGCGCGCCGGCGCGCCAGGCGCTCGGCCGCAGTTTCGCCATTGAGCGCGCTCTCGCGCTCGATCAGGAAGAGCGGCGCGATCTTTCGCAGCCCCTGCATGGCGATGCGGTCGCCGCCGCGCGCCGCCTCGGCGAAGCCTCTGCGCCCGTGACTCCAGCAACCAGGGCGCTTCCCGCCCGCGCGCTCGAGGAAGGTTGTGATGTTCGTGCCGTCGCACTGCACCGTGCGACACAGATCGTCTCCGAGAAACCGTCGCACGCTGTCGGAGTCGCCCTGCGGCGAGTAGAAGAACGTCACCCAGAGCGCGTTGGTCCAACACCACATCGTGCCATGCCGGATCCCGTCCGGCGCGTCCCGGTCGAGCACCGGGATGCCCGTCGCGTCCGTCGCGAGCAGCCCGGGCGCACGCGTGAGGGTGGCGATCATCTGCGCCACGGGGGCGAGCGTATCGATCGCGACGGCGACGCTGCGGCCGAGGGTCTGCGGCGCGATGTCGACGCCCGTGCGCGACCAGGGCAGGCACTGCCGCTCGATCGGCTGGTGCTCGAGGTACTTGTCGGCGAGCGCTTCGATGATGAGGGTCGTGCCGAGCTTGCCGCGCTCGACCAGCTCCGCCGGCGTCGGCGCCGGGACAATCGTGTCGCAGTTCCGACACGCCACGCGCTCGTCGAGGCGCTGGCGCACGTAGAGCTCCGCGGGCCGCACCTCGAGAATCTCGCAGCACGAGCGGCCGACCGTCAGCATCGTCTCGGCGCACAGCGGGCAGGTGCGCATCCCCGGCGGTACGACCTTGACCTCGGGCACACGCTCGAGATGGTCGGGCAGGGCGGCGCGGCCAGGGTCTCGTCCGCGCCGCGACTTCTTCGCCCGCTCGGGCTTCTCCGCGCCGGCGTCATCGTTCTCGTCGCTCTTCACGGCGCCCACCGTAGCGAAGCTGAGCACGAGCTGCTGCTCGACTCGACGCAGCTTCTCCGACTGCGGTCGCGCACGCCGCATCTCGCCGAGCTTCTTCGTCAGCTCGGTGTTGAGGTCACGCATGCGCGTGATGAGCGCGAGCACCGCGGCAACCAGCTCCACGAGCCGCATCGCGCGTACCGCCTCTTCAAGCCACTCCTTCACCGCGCCGAGGTCGGGCGCGTGCGGGGAAGTGATGGTGCTCGGCTCCCCGCGCATCTTGCCCATACAGACGCGCGAGCACGCGAATGCGGATCAGGGAAATGCGCGTCGAGGCCCCTTTTTCACGCCGGGCGCTCCGGCACCCACCGCGGTCGCCGACGTGCGCCGGCCGCGCTCGTGAAGGTCGGAGAGGTGCAGGATGCGTAGGGTGTGGGTCCATTCGGAGGTCACGTTCGCCCCTCACTCCCTCTCAAACCCGAACGTCTGAAACTTCAGCGTCTTCGCGTTCTCGCCCACCGTCCGCACCACGTCGTCCTTGATCCCCTCGGGCACGCGCACGCGCATCTCGAGAGTGACCTCGACCTCGGCCTCGGGGAGCGTCGAGAGATGCTCCAGCACCTCGACGAGCACGCGCCCTGTGTCCTTGACGACGCGTGTCGGGTCGAGCTTCACGGACGCGACAAATGCGTTGGGGGGAAGCTTCGGTCGCGGCCCGACTGGCTGCACGATTGGTTCCGGGGGCTTGGTGCTGTCATGCGTGCTGCCGCCGGTGCCGGTAAGTTCGCCTTGCTCGGCGGCTCGCTGGGCGCGGGCAACTTCCGGCTTCACCACAAGCGTCGTGCGGTCGACGACCTGGATGTGCCCCTCGCCGATCTTCAGGCCCCGGTAGCGCTTCTTCGAGGTGTCGTAGGCCCCGGCCACCGCGAATGTGTCGTCGGCGTTCAGGACGGAGGCTCCGTCCTTGACGGCGTTCTCGAGGACGTCGCGGCCGCAGAGCCTCGGCAGGTAAAGGTAGCGGCCGCACCACTCGCCGAGCTCGGCGACGCTCAGGTGGTCGCGCTCGAACCAGTCGTGTTTGTCGAGGAGCGAGCGGAGCTCCGCGCCCGGTAGGCGGGTGCGGAGGGCCCACTCGGTCTCGAACTTCGCGCTTGCGCGTTCGCCGAGCGAGCCCTCGCCGCCGACCTTGAACTCCTCCCACTCGACATCGTCCGTCGGCTCCGCTTGGCGTGGCGCCAGGCCCCAAGAGTACGTGCCCTGGAGGCGCAGGTCGACGGTGCCGTCGAGCTCCTTCACCTTGGTCGCGGCCTGGTGCTCCTGGAACTTGTCGAGGTTGAGAGGCGTCGACTCGTTCACGATCGACCGCCACGCGAGGTACTGTGCGACCGCGTTCTCGAGCGCAGCGAGCTCCTTCACGTCCGGTGCGAGAAAGAGGAGGCAGTTCTTCTCGAGGCGCGGCGCGTTCCCGCGACTCTCGAGGAGGGCGCGTGCGGCGGAGATGGCGGCGCTCTCGTTCTGGCCCTTCTTGTGCGGCTGCTTGGGCGGCAGGATGACGAGCCGCGCTGTCCGCACGTCCTCGACCTCGTTGGTACTCTCGGCACAGGCGTGGATGGCGGCAAACGCGCCGCGCTTCTTCGCGTCCTTCTGGATGCGGCTCGCGATCTCGGCGTGGAGCGTCTCCGGTTCACGGAGGTAGGTGCTCGCGCGGTCCTCGGCGAGCCGGTTCAGGTTCGCCTTGGTGGAGATCCAGTAGCGGTTCCCATCCTGATGGATGTACTTGGCGCGGTCGCCGATGCGCCGCAGGGCGTCGCCGAAGGTCGCGACAGACTCACCCGCCTGGACGCAGCCGAGGCGCACGCGCCGATCGTCAATGCCGGGGTTCTTGTTGTCGGCGCCGGGAGCCGTTCCGACATAGAGCGTGCGCGCAACGCGACGGCAGGCGGAGAGCTTGCCGAGGTTCGGCGCGCCGCGGTCGAGCTCGAGCGGCAGCGAGTGCTCGCCGTCAACGTCCTGGGAGATGATGGGCTCCCACACGTCGGGCAGGTAGCGCGTCAACTCGGAGCGCACGGCGCCGTCGTACATGGGGACGCTCGACGGCATGACGAGCAGGCTCGCGTCCTGGCTTTCCCAGAGCCGGTGGACGACCTTCGCCAGGAGCCGCAAGACGCCGCGCGTACGCTGGAACTTGTCGAGCGTCGACCAGTCGTCGTAGAGCCGACGGAAGAGCTCGGGGTGGATCGGGTAGGCGTTGAGGAGATCGCGTTCGTACGCCTTCTCGCCGCAGCCGAGCGGGAACTCGTCCGACGCGTCCTTGTACATCTTGACGAAGGCGCGAACGACCGCCTCGCGGGCCACTTCGGCTTCCTTGCTCTCGATGGGCTCGAAGAGGCGCCTTCGCACGATCTCGAAGCCTTCATCGGCGCTCGCCGGGCGCCACGGCTTGCCAACGCGGGTGAACACGTTCTTCAGCGTATCGAGCGCGAGCTCGCCGTTTTCGCCGCCGATCTCGATCTTCGACGCCGGGATCGACGCGACGACGAGCGTCTTCTCCGCGGCCTTCGCCGCTTCCGTGAGCGCCTGCGCGAACGAGGTCTGGGCCTCGAAGTCGCCGGAGGGAAGGTTGCGCTTGCCGACGACCTGTCGCGCGTACGCTACCCACTCGTCGATGAGCACGAGTGCGGGACCGTACTTGCGCAAGAGCTCCACGAGCACCTTCGACCCCGGGCTCGTGCCCTTCGCATCCGAGTCGGCCACGAGCCGATACGCTTCCTTGCCCTTGCCGCCTGCCGCGTGACCGAGCTGCCAGGCGAGCTCGCCCCAGAGCGTTCGCACGACGACGCCGTCCGGCTTCTTCGTCTCCTCGCCGGGCGAGAGCGCCGTGCCGACGAGCACCGCGCGCCGCGCCTTGGGCGGCACCTTGACCCCCGCCTGCGCGAGCACCTCGTCGACGCCGGCGAGCTTGCCTTTGGGCTCCCCGAAGAGGTGATAGAGCGCCAGCATCGAGTGCGTCTTGCCGCCGCCGAAGTTCGTCTGGAGCTCGACCACCGGATCGCCACCGGTCCCACCGAGGCGCTCGATGGCGCCGACGAGCAGGTCCTTCAAGCCGACGGTGAGGTACGTCCGCCGGAAGAACTCGACCGGATCGCGGTACTCGTCGCTCCCTTCGCCGGCGTGCACCTGCGCGAGATCGGCCGCGAACTCCGCCTGCATGTAGCGCCCCGTCGCCACGTCTTTGTGGGGCATCACGACCTCGCGCCAGGGCTTCAGCCCCGCCTTCGTCGCGAGATCGATGGCGAGCGGGTTCTTGGCGTCGACGGTCTTCTGCTCCGCGAGCGCCAGCTGCTGGAGCTCGCGCTTCAACTTGCCGCACTCCTCCGCCTGGGTGCGCGCGTGAACGGACTCGAGCAGGCGCTGCGCTGTGTCGATGGCGCGATAGGTGTCGTCGTTTGTGAAGCTCTCCTCGTGCGCCAGCTTGTTCCTCACGTCGCGGAGCTCGATGGCGTAGTTCCGATCGACCTGTTGGAGCGAGCTCCGGAAGACGTCGCTCCAGAACTCCTGGCCGACGGCCTTGAGGAGCGCGTGCGTATCCCAGTTCGGCGTGCCGTCCCTTCCAGTGGCCATGCCCAAGCGGGTGCGCGCGTCCTCTTGCCAGCGGGCGCCGAGCTTGGTCCGCAGCTCGCGCTCGACGAACGGGCGGAGCCCATCCTTCACGAAGTCGAGCGCCTTGCGTACACGTTCCCGTGTCGTCATTCGTCGTCTCCCCGGAAGAGCGCCTGTTGGCCCTTCTTGGCTTGCTTGGAGGTCGCCGCCTTCTTGGCCTTCGTCCCGGCCTTGCTCGGTGCGGCGGCTGGCTCCTCGTCGCCGAGCCTCGCTGCGAGCTTCTCTAGCTCAGGCCACGCGAGGATGAGCCCGTTGTAGGCACGTGCGTCCTCGGCCCACTTCCGCCGCTCGCAGGTGTTGTAGAGCCGGTAGGCGAGCTCGCGCGTGGTGTCGGCCGCCGGGCCGAGCCGCTTCAACAGAATCGCCGCGCGCTCCTCGCCCTCGGTCTCGAGTAGGTGAATCAAGTGCTGCGTGTACTCCCAGATCGTGGGGCGCTCGTCGGCGGCCGGGTCGTAGTCGACGGGCAGCATCTCCTCGCGCTTCAGGATCCGCACCTTGCCTGCGGCGCTGTGGCAGATCCCGGCCTCGACGACCCCACTGACGGAGACGTTCCGCGCCTTGGCGAGCGTCTCGGCGTCGCCGAACGGGCCAACTGCCCAGCCGTGCTGCTCGTACCACGTGATCGCGAACCGCGTGTCGGCGTCGAAGTCGCCTTCGCCGGAGGCGAGGTACTCGTCGAGGACCTCGTTGATGAGCCGGAGCGCGGCGCGCACTGTCATCGGTGTGCCGTCGGCCTCGAGCACCTGCCTGTGCCGCGAGAAGATGGCCATCCCGGGGCCAATAGACGCTTGCGCCACATCAACCGGCGCGATGTTCCCTTGTTGGAGCGCCCTTAACGCGGCAGGTAGCTCTTTGCGCAACGTGCGACGAAAGTCGGAGCGGGTAACAATCGAAGCGGTGACGGAACGAGGTCGGCATGCCAGGACAATTGATGATGCAAGTGCATTCTTCTCAATGCCGACAATCCTGCTGCTCAATTCCGTTCGTATTGGCCATGTTCCGTCGACGGTCAACCCCGCACGGAGCAAACCGGAAAGCATGCTCTCCCATCCCGTGGAGTGCTGTGCGTCATCAGTGTCTGCCTCGGTCTGCCGAAATGCGTAGTAGACGACTAGTACCTCGCCACAGAGGACGTGATTGATCTTACGCCGCAGCCCGGCGAGCCGGGCGGTCGGCAAGCTGCGGATACGCTCGGCCGAGCTTCTCGCGCGCACGGTCGACCGTGAAGAGCCACCGG
>JADLAB010000559.1 GCA_020848455.1 Polyangiaceae bacterium | reverse complement strand
TCCGCATCGAGGGCTTCCCCTTCTACGTCGGCGCGCTCTTCTACCTCGCGCGCGTCGGCGCCTCGGGCGACCTCATGCAGCTCGGCGGCTCGACCTGCTCCTTCACGGTGGACGTGCCGGGCCAGCCGGTCGGCCAGGTGCCGGTATGGGTCTCCCAATACGGTGGCGCCGCCCCATGGGTGCTCGCGGGGTTCTTCGAGTGGACGGGCGGCCCGCCCGCGCCGGCGTGCATCCAGCCCGGCCATCCTTGCGGCCCGAACATGGGCACCTGCTGCGAGACGTCGGACGTGCCGATGGCGTGCGTCGCCGGGCGCTGCCGGCAGCTCTAATCGGCCTTCGCGCCGAAACAACGCCGATCCCCGAGCCGTCGCCACCTGACGGCCTCCGCGCCCGGCGCCGGCCACCGCGATCCCGCCGCCCGATCTGCCGGGGGGTCCGGGGATCCCGGGGGATTGCGGCTCTTGTCACCGATGGAAGTGCGCCGTAGTGTCGGCACGTCATGCAGCGCGATGTCGATGGAAGCGCCGGACGAGGCATGCCGTTTTTCGGCGCGCGGCTCGCCGGCGGACCGTTGCGCGGTGAGCCGGTGAGCTACCTCGTTGACGGCGCGCACCTGTATCTCGACAAGCGTGAGCTGCGCATTGTGTACCAGGCTCGCGGGCCGCTCGCGCGGCTCGGTCTCGGCCACGCACGGCCCGCGGAGCTGCGGATCGCCCGCGACGGCATCGAGGCGGCGTTGGTCGACGAGCCGCAGCTGCGCGTCGTCGTGCAGATCGTCGGCCCGACGGGGCGGCCCTCCCTCGTGGGTATGCAGTTCGAACGACCCGAGGCGGTCGCGCGGTTGCGACGCTACCTCGAGCGCGCCTGCAGTCAGCGCACGCACGTCGGCACGGTCGAGCGCCGCCGCGCGAGCCGCTTGTTCCGTGCGTACCTCATCGCCTTCGCGCTCCTCGGCGTCATCGCCCTGGCCGTCGCCATCGCCGCGCGCTAGCAAATCGGGGCACTCGCAGAGCGGCGCCCGACCGTGCGCGACCTCGAGATCTCGGGCGAGGCCTCCGCGCCCGGCGCTGCGCCTCCGCGCACCCGCTCAGCGTCGAGGCTTCCTCGGCTTCGTGGGGGGCGGGGGCGGCGGCGGCGGCGGCGGCGGCGGCGGCGGCTTGGAGGTCGGGGGCGGCGGCGCCGTGGGCTGCGGTGGCGGCGGCGGGGGCGCCGCCGGGGCCGAAGGCGGAGGCGGAGGCGCGGCGGAGCTCTCGGCCGACGCCGAGGCCGAGGCGGAGTCGGCGGGTTGCGCGCTCGCCGAGTCGGCGGGCGGCGTCTCGCTGCCGGTGGCCAGGGGAATGACCTTCACGAGCGTCGCCCGCCACGCGGTGATGGCCTCTCGGTCGGCGAACGAGTCGACCGAGGTCTCGGTGCTCTCGACCGACTGCGCACACACCGCGAGTGGCGCCGTGAACCTGCGCTCCACCTTGAGCGCGCCGGTGCGTCGATCGTAGACCTTCTCGACGCGGTCGTTCGCGTCGAGCGGGATCGTGCGCTCGCCGCTGCTCCCGGTGTAGGTGCACGAGCCCTGGTGCCGCGTGGCGATCTCGGAGAGCAGCACGAGGTCGACGTCGGCGAGGGTCGCGGCGTTGCCGACGAGCTCGGGCGCCTTGTAATAGTAGATCCCGAGCGCATGCGGCTCGCTCGGTGCCGGCTTGTCCCCCGGGAAGGTCAGGGGCATGCGCTCTACCGCCTGGTAGGTCGCGATGAGGAGCTTCTCCCCCTCGAGCACGATCTTCGTCTCGAGCTTGCCGAGGTCGGGGCTCGCCGGGGTGATGGAGACGGGGATGGCGACGCCCTCGCTCAGCTTGTCGAGCGGCGTCTTCGCCAGGAACGGCAACGTGCTCACCGTCAGCTTCGCGGGCCCGCTGCCCTCGACCTTGGCCTTCTGGTCGCCGATCTCGACGATGTCGCCGGGCGCGGACTTGACGGCGACGACGATGTCGAGCTTGCCGTCGACGTGCAGACCGCCTTCACACCCCTTGCACGTGATCTCGGTCGTGTCCTTGGCGTCGGCCCCGAGGCCGTCGCTCGCGTGGAGCGGCGGCGGCGGCCTGGGCACCTCGAACTCGACGTCGGTCGACGAGCTCCCGCTCGCGTCCGTCGCCTTGAGGACGATCTTCTGCTTGCCGGGCTTCATGTCCGCGGGCAGGACGACGGTGTAGCTGTCCTTGGTCGCGGCGACCGCCGGCTTGCCGTCGAGCGTGAGCGTGACCTCCGACGCGATCGGCTCGAGCTCGACCGTGAGCGTCCGCGTGTCGCCGCTCGAGGTCACGGCCGCCTTCTTCACCTTGATCTTGGGGCCCTGGGGCGCGGGCGCCGAGGCCGTCGGCTCCGCGGAGCCGGTCGCGTCCCCACCCTTGGCACCGCACGCGGGCAGGACGGAGCTTGCGAGCAACACGGAGAACACGGAGAAGACGAACGACCCACTCTTGCCGAACACGCACCTGGCCATGATGAAGCGGGTAGTCGAGGCGCGGCCGCGAAGCAAGGCGGGGAGTGGCCGGTCCGCGTCGCGACGGCCTCACGGAAAGAGGTAGGCCTGAAAGCCGAGCGTGGTCCAGAAGCAGTCCGCGACGATGTTGCGCTCCGAGTGCGCCGGGAGCCAGCGCTCGTCGCCCCGGACGGGCATGAGCCAGTAAGGGAAGGTCCAGCGAAAGTCGATGTCGACGACCGGGGCATCGTGGAAAGGGATGGTGCCGCCGAGCCGAAACCCGAGCGGGAGGAACATGGAGCTCGGCACCACGAAGCTCTGCATCCCGAAGCCCGAATCGAGGCCGAAGTAGAAGGTGTCGACCGGGGTCAGGGTGGCGGCGAGCGCGAGCCCGGGCGCCACCGCAATGGCCTCGCCCATGCCCATGGCGACGACGGTGGGTTGAAACAGGCCCACCCATCCCCGCGAGCCCTCGACTGCCTTCACGGCCCCGACACCGAGGGAGCCATCGACGCGCAGCACGCCGCCGGCCCGCCCCGAGCCCCTCAAGGCGAGGTAGCCGCCACCTGCGCCCGGGACGATCGGGACGCGCCCGGTCACACCGAGCCCGAGCTCGAAGTCGCCCGGGACCAGGCGCGCGTCGAGCCCTAGCAGGAGGTCGCCCGGCACGTAGCCCACGTTGAAGGTCTCGACGGCTTCGAGCGCCACGTCGTCGGAAACCGCGCCGCGGGCACCGACGCCCCAACCCACGCCGACCGACTTCAGGAACGCAAGCTCGTCTTTTGCAGGCGGGATCGGTCCCGACGGCTTGGGCTTCTGGGGCAGCAGGAGGCCGAAGAAGAACCAGGCACCGAACGCGACCGTGCCGCTCGGGAGGCTCGTCGAGCGCGCGCTCCACGCTACCGGCGGGCGGGGCGGGCGCGGCTCGTCGGGCACTCGCGCGAGCGTCGCGACGTCGAGCACGCGCTCCTCTCCGTCGCGTAGCTCGAGGACCGCGGGCTCGAGCGCGCCGTCCGGCACCGTCACCGTGACGACCACCGTGCCCGGATCGAGCGCGAGTCGCTCGACGACGGGCTCGGGCGGGCCGCCGTAGAGCGACAGCGTCGTGTCGGGCGGCGCCCCGCGCACGACGACGTGCGCGACGCGCCTCTCGGCGTCCTCGATGCACGCGAAGGCCTCGCGCGCGAGCGACTCGTCGGCGACCTCGTTGGCGAGTCGGAGCGCGCGCCGGCAGCTCACGGCCGCCGACCGCACCAACCCGAGCGCGGCATCTGCCCGACCGGTCGCGAGGAGGCTGCTAGCCGTCGCCGCGTCGGGCTCGCCCGCGCGCGCGCTCATCGGACCCGCAAGGACGCACGCCGCGAGCGCGCCGTGGAGGCTCAGGGCACGGGCCGTCCGCGTCGACATCGGCATGGCTAGGGCGTGGGCAGCGCGAGTTCCCTAGCGTCCGGCGTACTGGCGCTTCTTGGCGAACGCCCGTGCCACACGGTGGCGCGCAAGCGGAGTGCAACGCCAAGGGCCGTTGTGGCACACGTCGCGAAGTGCTCTGCTGCTCTGCTGCTGCTCATCTCGACCCCGCCGTTCGTTCGCCCGTCTCGGACACCGAGGCTACCGAGCCATGGCTGCCCGATGGTAGGGAGAACCAACAAGTTCCGTTTCGGATGTAGGTGTCCGTGTGTGTCGGGTCCTCACTCTTCGGTGAAGCGCGCTCAGCCATGATCCTCGCGCAGCACGGACCCACACGGACGGTTGTCATGCAAATGTATACAAGTGCGTCACCCACGCATCGCTGGCTCGGGCCAGGCTCGGTGGTCGCGCTCGCCTGCGCCGGGCTCGCCGCGTGCGGCGGCGGCGACGCGGGGCCGGCGCCGGCCGAGAGCGCGTTCGTGCCGCAGGACGCTTCGGGTACGGTCCGAGGGCAGCTCCCCGCGGTGGGCGCCGGCGGCAGCGCGGGCACGGCCGCACCCCCGGCGCCTCCGGTGCCCCGGGGCGGTGCGACGCCGGCCGAGACGGCCGACCTCATGGTCGAGGCCGCCCTCGCCGGCGATCCGGCGCGCTACCTCGAGCTCGTCGCGGCGGCCGACCCCGAGCTCGCGACCGAGCAGCGCAACTGGGCCGCGGATCTGCGGCGCAGGAGGCCGAGCGAGCTCGCGCTCGCGCTCGAGGACGTGGGCGTCGAGGGCGTCGCGGGCGTCGAGGGCGTCGAGGGCGCGGTGGCGACGGCCACCGTGCGCGCCCGCTGGCGCATGCCCGGCTCGGCCGAGCCGCGGAGCGCGAGCTGGCCCGCGCGCTTCGTGCGCGGCGCGGGCGCGGGCGGCGGCTGGCGCTACGCGGGCGAGACCTGGGAGCGCATCGAAGGCGACGGCGTCGTCGTCCTGTACCTCCCCGGCAGCGAAGGGGCCGCCCGCGGCGCCGCGGCGACCCTGCCCGCGATCCGGCGCCGCGTGCACCTCGCGCTCGCGATCCCCGGCGACGATGCTCTCGCCCGGCACGGCCAGGTGGTGAAGCTCTACCCCTCGATGGCCCACTTGCAGGCGTCGATCTACCTCTCCTACGCCGACGGGCTGTCGGGCTGGCACGAGCCCGGAGAGTCGCTGAAGCTCCTCGTCACGGCCCACACGACGACCGAGCGCCTCGGGCTCGTCCTCGCCCACGAGTACACCCACGCGGCCACGTTCTCGCTCGGGGCGGCGGCCGACGACATGCCGTGGTGGGTCGAGGAGGGCGTGGCGGAGCTCCTCGCGCCCGCTGCGGCCGCGCCGGGCCGCGCCCGCCTCGAATGGCCCGCGGCCCGCGCCGCCATGCAGCAGCGCGCCCGCGCGCACGGGGTCGTCGACTTCCGCGAGCTCGCCGACTTCGAAGGAGCGGCGCGCGCGCACACGGACGCCGTCTACGACCAGGGACGAGCCATGGCGGCGTTCGTCCGCGCGCGCCATGGAGACGCGGGCCTGCGCACCTGGCTCCGCTACCTCGCGGCCGGCGCGAGCCTCGAGGACGCGACGCGCGAGACCCTCGGCACGAGCTTCGCCGACCTCGAGCGAGCCTTCCGCGCCGAGGTGGCGCCGGCACGGTGACGTCGGGCGCCGCGGGGCGTGACGGGATGCGGCGCCGCGGCCGCGAGTGCGGGCCCCCGCGTGCTACCCTCGTTCCCATGGCCGATCCCGCACGGCGCGCGGCAACGTACGCCGACCTCGATACCCTGCCCGGGCACCTCGTCGGGGAGATCCTGCACGGGGTCCTCCATGCGCTGCCACGGCCGCGCATCCGCCATGCGCGGGCGGCGACGCGGCTCGGCTCGCACCTCGGCCCGCCGTTCGACGAGGGAGTCGGCGGTCCTGGTGGCTGGGTCTTCCTCGACGAGCCCGAGCTCCACCTCGGCGACGATGTCGTCGTCCCGGACCTCGCCGGCTGGCGGCGCGAGCACCTACCCGAACTGCCCGACGCGGCCTTTCTGACGCTCGCGCCCGACTGGGTGTGCGAGGTGCTGTCGCCGGCGACGCGCGCGCTCGACCTCACGGACAAGCGCGACATCTATCGACGGGAACGCGTCGCACACCTCTGGTACGTCGATCCGGCGCCCGAAGCCCGGACCCTCGAGGTGCTGCGGTGGAGCCCGGCGGGCTACGTGCTCGTGTCGAGCCACCGCGGCGACCCGAGCGTGCGCGCGGAGCCCTTCGAAGCGCTCGCCTTCCCCCTCGGAGCGCTCTGGGCGACCTGACGCCTGCGCGTCGTCGCCCGTGATCCGCGACCCTCTACCGGCTGGCGGGGGGAAGCGAAGAGCGCCAGGCCGTCACGCGCCGAGCAGGACCGGATGGCGCCGGCGTTTCGGCTCGCCTCGGCGACGCCGCTCGGCGTGGCGAACGTGCGCGCGCGTGCCCAGCTCGACCCGAGCCGTGGTAGATCCGGCGGCCTCTGGGGATAGAGCGCGTCGTGGGAGCGGCGCGGTGCACGGCAGCCCCGCGTGTCGGGGCAGCGCCGACTCCTGTTCGCGACCCGTACTCGAGCCATGGACATGAACGCACACCCGTACCGGCTGTCGGTGGACGGCCACGAGCTCCGCGTCCTGTCGTTCGTCGGCAAGGAGGCCGTCTCGGACCTCTGGCGATTCGACCTCGTCGTCACGGCGGAGGCCGGCGGCGACGCGCTCGAACGGACCGCGCTCGGAGAGCGCGCGACGCTCCTGTTCGAGGTCGGCGCGACGCGCCGGGCGTTCTACGGGGTCGTCGCCGCCGTGCGCCTGGCCGAGGTGCACCGCGCCGATCACGCGCTCCAGTACCACGTGCGCGTCGTGCCGCGCCTGTGGCTGCTGAAGCAGAGGAAGCGCTCGCGCGTCTTCCAGCACGAGCGCGTGCCCGAGATCGTGTCGGCGGTGCTCCGCGAGGCCGGCATCGGCGTGCGCTGGCAGCTCGGCCGAGCGTACCCGGCGCGGGAGTACGTGACCCAGTACGAGGAGACGGACTACGCCTTCGTGCGGCGCCTGCTCGCCGAGGCGGGCATCTTCTTCTACTTCCCCGCGGGCCCCGCACTCGACGACGGCGCGCTCGCGGCGAGCGCGGCCCTGTCCGTGGCGGCCGCGGCCGGCAGCGCGGCGCTCGATCTCGCCGGGGGCTCGGGCGCGGGGTCGCTCCTCGGCGCCGCCCGAGGGGCCGCCGAGCCGCTCGTCCCGGGCGACACGGTGATCGGCGCCGACGACGCGGCCTTCTACCCGCCGCTCCGCGGCGACGACGCCGCGGCCCTCGCGGCCTCGACCGCCGCGGCCCTCGCACCTGGGCTCGGCGGCGCGGCCGGGGCTGCGATGGGCGGCATGGCCGGTGCCGCCCTCGGGACGGCCGCCGCGGTCGCCGGTTCCGTCCTCGCGGCGGTCACGGGCGGGGGCGAGGCGCCGGTGCTGCGCTTTTTGCAGCACGACGAGGCCGCCGTCGAGCGCCACGACAAGGTGACGCGCTTCGCCTTGCAGAACACGGTGCGACCGACGGCGGCCGCGTTCCGGGACTACGATCCCGAGCGGCCGCTCGTGCGGCTCGAGAGCGTCGCCGTCTCGACGCAGCCGTTCCCTCCCTCGCCGCTCGAGCTCGCGGCGATCGCCATGACGACCGGGGCCACCGCCGCGGCCGCGGCCGGCACGGTGTTACCCCAGGCCGCAGGCGCGCTCGACGCGGCGAGCGGCGCCCTCGGGGCGGCCGGCGCGCTCGCCACCGAGCTCGGCAGCGCGCTCGGGCAGAAGGTCCCGTTCGAGATCTACGAGCACCACAGCCCCTTTCTCTTTCCGAAGTGGGCGTTCGCGAACGACGAGGCGCCGCGCATCCTGCGCCAGAAGCGGCGCCGCGCCTCGGTCGCGCGCGGCGAGGGCGAGTGTCCCGACCTCTGCGCGGGTCATCGCTTCGCCCTCGACGGGCATCCGGCCGCGCACCTCGACGCGAGCTACGTCGTCGTCGCGGTCGAGCACCACGGCACGACGCGTCCCGAGCCGGGCCGGCCGTTCGTCGTCTATCGCAATGCCTTCGAGTGCGCCCCGGCCGAGATGGCCTACGTACCTGCGCGCCCGCGCCGGCGCAGCGTCCAGGTCGCGCTGACGGCGACCGTCGTGGGCCCGCCCAACGAGGACATCCACGTCGACGCGCGCGGGCAGATCAAGGTGCAGTTCCACTGGGACCGGGCCGGCCTGCACAACGCCCAGAGCTCCTGCTGGATCCGCGCGATGCAGCCCTGGGCGGGCGCCTCGTGGGGACACCAGTTCATCCCGCGCGTCGGCATGGAGGTGGTGGTCGTGTTCGAGGGCGGCGACCCCGACAAGCCGATGGTCCTCGGCTCGCTCTACAACGGCACCCACCCGCCGCCGTTCCAGCTGCCGCGCGACCGGACGCGCAGCGGCATCCGCACGCAGAGCTCGCCGGGCGGCGGCTACAACGAGCTGTCGTTCGAGGACGCGAACGGCAAGGAGCAGATCCTGCTCCGGGCGCACCGCAACCTCGACGAGCAGGTCGGGCGCGACCACACGCTCGCCGTCCAGCACGACCAGATGATCCACGTGCTCGGCCAGCGCCTCGACACCATCGAGCGCGAGCTCCGGCTCGTCGTGAAGGGCGATCAGGCGACGGAGGTCGGCGGCAATCGCCTGGACGTCGTGGCGGGCGACGCCGACCTGCGCGTGGCGGGTGACCGGACGACGCGCGTCGAGGGGACGGAGCGACAGCAGGTGCGCGGCCGCACCGAGCTCGAGCACCTCGACGACCTCAGCCGGCGCGTCCTCGGCGCCATGACCACGATCGTCGGCACGCAGGACAAGAAGCGCTCCTGGACGGCGCACGCGGAGGGCACGGCCGCGCTCTCGGGCTCCGAGCGGGTGGAGCTCCGCTCCGACCAGGAGCTCGTGCTCGCCGTCGGGACGAGCTCGATCCGCATCTCGAAGGACAAGGTGGAGATCTCGGCCGATGCCGTCACCGCCCGGGGCGGCGACGCAGACCTCTCGGCCTCCGACGACGGGCTCGTCCTGTCGTCGAAGGGCGACGCCGAGCTCGTCGTGAAGAAGAAGCTCGTGCTGAAGACCGACGGCGCGTCCGTCGCCATGCAGAAGGAGGTCAAGATCGACGGCACCAAGATCCTCCTCAACTCGCCCGAGTCGGCGAGCGACCCGGCGCCCAAGGAGCGCGAGCCGCCGACCAGGCTCGAGCTCCGCGACCAGGACGGCAAGCCGCTCCCGCGCCAGCGCTTCCTCATCACGCTCGAGGACGGCAGCGACGTCTCGGGCGTGACCGACGAGGACGGCAACGCCGAGCTCGAGCTCCCGAGCGGCGGCAAGGTGCGCTTCCCCGACGCGACCCTGCCCGACGACGCGCCTGGCGGCACGCTCGAGCCCTACGTCGTGCGGCAGGGCGACTACTCGACAAGCTCGCCTTCGCGCACGGCTTCGACGCCGAGGCGGTGTGGGGCGACGCCAAGAACGCCGAGCTCAGGGCGCGACGCAAGGATCCGAATCTCCTGCATCCGGGCGATCTGCTGCACTTCCCGCGCGCGCGGCGCGAGGGCAAGCCACTCGAGAAGGGCACCACCAACAAGTTCGAGGTGACGGTCCCCACGACCACCGTGAAGGTGACCTTCCAGGACGGGGACGGTCCGTACGCGAACGAGCCCTACGTGGTCGACGGGCTCGGCGCGCCGCTCGAAGGGACCACCGACGGCAACGGCCTGGCCACGATCGAGGCCCCCACCTACGTGCGCGAGATCACCGTCACCTTCACGAAGCGGCGGCAGAGCTACACGCTCAGGATCGGCGACATGGACCCCGTCGACGAGCCGGCGGGCCTGCGCAAGCGCCTGCAGCACCTCGGCTACATGACCGAGGCGCAGGCGAGCGTGCCCGAGGAGCTCGCCGCAGCCCTCACGCGGCGTGCGCTCGGCGCGTTCCAGCGCGACCGTGGGCTCGCGGCGACCGGACTCGCCGACCAGAAGACAGAGGACGAGCTGGTCAAGGTGCACGGCTCCTGAACCCGGAGCACGAGGTACGAGGGAACGACATGTCGGGCATGAGCCGCAGCGTGCAATGCATCGTGGTGAACGAGACCGAGTTCGAGCTCGTCGGGACCCTGTCCGGCGGCAAGCTCAACTGGGACCTCCTGCACGGGAGCTTCGACGGCGGAATCGACGCTCCGCCCTGCCCCATTGCGGCGGGCGCACGGGCCGAGTTCACGACCAGCACGGCCGGCCTCTTCACGGGCACCGAGGGCTGGGTCGTCTACGAGCTCAAGGGCCAGGGCCTGATCGTGCAGGTGAGCTGGAACGAGCCCTTCATCGGCTCGAACTCCTACACGCTCGGGGTGAACAAGCTCGCGTCGGCGACGCGCGAGCTCGAGCCGGTGCCCGTCTCATTCACCGATCGGAACGGTAAGCCGATCTCCTTCGCCGAGGCCGAGAAGGCGGACGACGTCATCGCCACCTACACCGTGCGGCTGAAGCCGCTCGTCGCCGAGCAGGCGACCCCGCCGGCACCCCCGCCCATCGAGAGGGGGCCGGCCGACGCGGTCACGCCCAACAAGGAGACGAGCGTCTTCGACGATCTGCCGGCCTGGGCGCGCAAGCTCTCCGAGCCGCGGAAGAAGCTCCTCGCGTCGCTCGCGCACATCATCCCGCAGTCGACCGGCGGCGGCGCGGCCGACTACGATCAGGGCGGCAAGATGGTGAAGTCCGCCTGGTGGACGGGCGAGGGCAGGGGCACCTCGTGCACGGGCTACAACCCGAAGGTGATGCAGGCCTTCTACCAGGGCGGCACGGACCCGTACCCCGACAAGTGGGCGTTCAACGCCGGCGGCGCCGCCGCGTGGGAAGACAAGGAGGGGAAGAAGTACCCCAAGGTGGATCCGCACCCGAAGTGGAAGGGGGTCGAGAAGCACCCGCCCCCCGAGATGCCCGGGCCGGGCGACACCTACATTCTCTTCATCGACTACCAGGTCGGCGATCTGCCGGCGGGGATTCGCCACGTCGGCAACATCGTCTACGCCCCGGAGACGCCCGACGCGACCGACGATTGCTGGGTCACGGCGGACGGCGGACAGCGGAAGAAGGGCGTCCACTGCCAGCTCGTCCCGCGCTTGGGCATCTTCGGGCCCGCGAAGCAGCGGGTCCCGATGCCCAACACGCTCCACTTCCGCGGTGGAGCCGAGGCGCTCAACGCTCCGGCGACCACCGCGGCCGACGACAAGGCCTTCGAGCAATGGCAGGAGGCCGAGGCCAAGAAGGCCAAGGACTGGGAGGGCAAGAGCGGGACGCCGCCCATCACGAAGAGCCCGCGCACGAAGAACCTGCCGCATCTCATCGGCTGGGTGCCCACCGACGACCTGACCGGCTTCGACCCGTCCTACAGCAAGGACGACTTCAAGGACGTGGTCCAGCGCATCGAGAAGGTGCGCGCGTACTGGTTGCAGCACAAGAAGTGAGGTGACGACATGGGCTCTCCGGCCGCGAAGAAGGGCGATCCGGTCGTCGGCGTCGACACGCACGTCGTGCTCGTGGCGTCGCCCGGAGGCCCGGTTCCGACACCGATGCCGCTGCCGTTCAATGGTCCGCTGTCTGGCGACCTCAGCACGACCGTCGTGATCGACGATGCGCCCGCGGCCCTCGACGGCAGCACTGCCGACAACGCGCCGGCGCACGTCCCGGCCGGGGGCCCCTTCCAGACGCCGCCCGCGACCAAGGGGACGGTCGAGGCCACGTGCACGACCGTGCTCGTCGACAACCGGGCGCTCGCGCGCGGCAACGATCCGGCGCTGACCTGCAACGACCCGGCCGACGCTCCGAACGGCGTCGTCGTCGCGTCGTCGACCATTCTCGTCGGCGACTGACCCGCCACCTTCACGGGCGGCGCGAGCGATACCAGTTCGTGTAGTACTGGTGGAGCTGCCGATAGCGCGCCTCGAGCGCGGGCTCGGCCGTGATCCTCGCCTGGAAGGTGGCGTCGAGGCGGCGCGCCTCTTCCACACTCGCGAGCCCGTGGTGCGCGAGGACCTCCGCGAGCCGCTCCGGGAACGCGGCACGCTGCGCCCCGAACGCGGCATACTCCTCGAGCGTGAGCTCGCGCCGCGCGGCCGGCTCCGCGGCGGGTGGGAGCTCGCGCCGCGACGCCGACTCCACCGCCGGCATGATCTCCGTCCCCGAGTGGCTGCGGGCGGCGCGCGCACGAGCGGCGCGCGGCTTCGCGGCGTCCCAGGGCAAGGCCGCGGCGGATGCAGCCGGAGCGGGCGTCTCGCCGGTGCGGCGCCGCGCTCGGGACGGCGCCGGGCCGTGCTGGACCCGCTGCCGGAAGTCGGGCAGCTGGCTCGCGGGGCTCGGCTCCGGTGCCTTCGGGGCGGGCGACGCGCCGGCCTCGGGGCCGGCCGGTGGGGGCGCCGATGCGAGCGGTGGCGGCGGCGGCTCGAGCTGCAGGAGATCGTGGCGGAAGTCCGAGCCACGGCGGGCGGGCGCCCCGCTCGACGCGTCGCCGCGGCGTGGCCCGGGCAACCGCAGCGGCGCCTGCGGCGCGGCGAGCAGGAGCTGGTGCCGGAAGTCCCCCGTGCCGTGGCGCCGAGGCTCGGGCCCCGGGCCGGTGGCCGGAGCCTCGGCGGGCGCCGGCGCGACGGCTGCGAAGGCGAGGCTCTCCCGGCGGAGCCGGCGTCGCGCATGGGCGACGAGCGCGCGGAAGTCGCGCTCCGACTCGGGCGTCTCCCGGAAGAGCGGGCGGAAGCGCGCCTCGAGCGCGGCGAGCTCGCGCGCCTCGTCCTCGGTCGCGGGGCTGAGCCCGCGCGCGACGCGTCCGCCGCGGGCGCGCAGCTCGGCGAGGGCGAAGAGCGTCGCGTAGCGGTCGAGCCCCAGGGTCGCATCGGCGGCGGCCGGCACGAGCTCGTCGGCGACCGGCCCGGGCGGCTCCGGCGCGAAGCGCGAGGGCTTGAGCACGCGCGGCCGCGGCTCGACGCGGGGCAGCGGCGCGAGCGGCTTGCTCCGGCGCTCGGCCATGGTCGTCGCGAGCGCCGGATCGGTCTCGCAGCGGCGCGCCCACGCGCGTCGCAGGCGCGAGAGATCGTTGAGACCGAGGTCGCTCCGGGCGAGGAACGCGAACGGCTGCGGCGCGGCGCCATAGGCGTCGAGGAACGCGAGCCACGCCGGGAGCGCGGAGTCGAGCGGCGGCACCTCGCGCGCGAGCGCGTCCTCGGCGCGCGCCACCTCCGCGGCGTAGCGGGCGAGCTTCTCGGGCTCGCGCGCGAGCGCCGCCTTGTACCCGGCGTCGGCCGCGCGCCAGTCGTTCGCCGCCAGGCCCTCGAGCGCGAGCACCTCGTCGAGGGCGAATCCCTCGGCGAGGGCCGCCTTGACGGCCGCGTAGTGCGCGATCCGGATCGGATTCACCCGGGTGAGCGTAGGCGACGCGCGCCGCCCTCGCCACGGGCGGTGGCGGCGAAAAATGGCCCCGCCCCTTGACGCTCGACGTTTCGATAATTATCAAATTGTCACTTCTCGAAAGGGGACGGCCTCGACATGACGACCGCAGCGCATGGCGGGGGCAGGCCCTCGCCGAAGACCCAGGGCGTGCTCGCGGGCATGATGCGCGCGCTCGGGCACCCGCAGCGTTTCCAGCTCTTCGTGGAGATCCTGGCGGGCGAGCGGTCGTTCGAGGGCGGCGACGGCTGCTTTCTCAGCTCGATCATCGGGCGGCTCAAGATCGGCGCGCCCACGGTCTCGCATCACCTGAAGGAGCTCGTGCACGCCGAGCTCGTCCGCACCGCGCGGAACGGGAAGTTCGTGACGTGCTCGGTGAACCGCGAGGCCCTCGCGCTGCTCGCCGATTTCTTCGCGCGGGCCGAGAAGCAGGTGGAGTCGAAATGAACGCACCCGTCGAGACCTCCGACACGCTCCGCGCGCCGCCCGAGGGCGCGCCCCGCAAGGTCGTCATCGCCCGGCCCGGCAGCTACGACCGGCTCGTCCTCGAGCGCTTCGCGCCGCTCCTGCCGGGGCCGGACGAGGTCGTCGTCGACGTGCGCGCGAGCGGCGTGAACTACGCCGACAGCATCGTGCGCCTCGGCCTCTACGCCTCGGCCAAGGAGTTCGTCGGCTGGCCCATCACGCCGGGCTTCGAGGTGGCGGGCGTCGTGCGGGCCGTCGGCGCGCGCGTCACGGATCTCGCGGTCGGCACGCGCGTCGTCGCGGTCACGCTCTTCGGCGGCTACGCGAGCGAGGTCGCGGTCGCGCGCCCCTACGTGTTCCCCATCCCGGCGGGGCTCGACTTCGCGGCCGCCGCGGGCTTTCCGGCCGTGTACCTCACGGCCTACTACGCCGTGCACGAGCTCGCCCATCCACGCAAGGGCGCGCGCGTGCTCGTCCACTCGGCGGCGGGCGGGGTCGGCGGCGCGCTCGTGCAGCTCTGCAAGCTCGCCGGCTGCGAGGTGACGGCGGTCGTGGGCGCCCCGCACAAGATCGACACGGCGCGCGCGCAGGGCGCGGATCACGTCCTCGACAAGTCGACGGCGCCACTCTGGAAGGAGGCCGAGCGCCTCGCCCCCCAGGGTTTCGACGTCGTCTTCGACGCGAACGGCGTCGCGACGCTCGGCCAGAGCTACGCGCACCTCCGGCCGGCCGGCAAGCTCGTGGTCTACGGCTTTCACAGCATGATGAAGAAGGGCGGCAGCGGGCGCGTGTCGTGGCCCAAGCTCGCCTTCGACTACCTCCGCACGCCGCGCTTCAACCCGCTCGACATGACGAACGACAGCAAGAGCGTGCTCGCCTTCAACCTGAGCTACCTCTTCGACCGCCGCGACATCCTGGCCGAGGCGATGGAGCGGCTGGTCGGCTGGCTCGAGCAGGGCGACATCACGGCGCCGCCCACGAAGAGCTACCCCTTCGAGCGCGTCGCCGACGCCCAGCGCGCACTCGAGTCGGGCCAGACGGTCGGCAAGCTCGTGCTCACGCACGGCTGACCCTGGCGGCCACGGTTGCAGAGGAGCCGCGGCATCGCCGCACGGCTTCGCGCGGCAGGAGCCCGCGGGATGGGTTAAGCTCGTCGCGTGCCGAAGCCGAGCTACGACGACACGACGCTCGCGGGCTACTTCGGGCCGGTGCGTCCGGAGCTGTATGCGCATCCGGTCGTCGGTCCGGTGCTCCGCCGGCTCGACGCGGAGGACCCGGACATCGTCGCGGCGGTCGCGGATGTCGATCGCTCGCAGGTGAGGGACGCGCTCGCGCGCTCGCCCGAGGAGCGGCTGCGGGTGGCGCTCGCGCGCTGGAACGGCCTCGCGAGGTTGCGCCGTGGCGACGGACAAGGCTGACGACGTCGTCCTGCGCGAGCTCGCCGCCGCGGGCATCGAGTTCGTGGTGGTCGGCGGCACGGCGGCCGTGCTGCAGGGGGCGCCCGTCTTCACCGAGGATCTCGACATCGTCCACCGGCGCACGCCCGAGAACGTGGAGCGCCTGCTCGCGTGGCTCGTCGCCCGGGGCGCGTACCACCGCTACGATCTGTCGAACCGCAAGCTGCCGCCGACGCGCGAGCAGCTGCTCGGCACGGGTCAGCTGAACTTCGAGACCACGCTCGGCAAGATCGACACCCTGTGCGAGCTCGGGCCGGGCGAGGGCTACGAGCAGATCCTCGGGGATGCCATCGACATCGGCGGCATCCCCGTGCTCGGGCTCGAGCGGCTCATCGCGGTCAAGGCACGCGCCAACCGGCCGAAGGACCGCGCCACGCTGCCCGTGCTCATCGCCACGCTCGACGAGCGCTCGCGGCGGAGTCGCTGAGGCTCCCGGCCCCGGCGCCCGAGCGCCCTACTGCGTGATCGCCTTGAGGTCGAGCATCTCCTCGACGCTCGGGACGACGATGAGGTCGCAGCGGCGGTTCTTCTGGCGGCCCTCCTCGGCGGAGTTGTCGGCGATGGGATCGGTGTCGCCGAAACCCGCCGCGCTCCAGCGCTGCACGGGCATGCCGCCGCGGTTGTTGCTGACGAGGAAGAGCAAGACCTCGCGCGCGCGCATGAGCGACAGGCCCCAGTTGTCGCGGAACACGCCGCCGTAGGCCACGTTGTCCGTGTGCCCGGCCACCTGGTAGTCGCGCGCGAGCAGCGACGCGTCGGCCTTGATGATGCCGGCCACCTTCAAGAGGATGTCCTGGCCCGCCTTGCTCAGCGTCTCGCGCCCGGAGTCGAACAAGACGTCGCCCGGGAGCGAGATGACCATGCGGTTGTGGCGGATGGTGACCGCCAGACCGAGCTTGGTGAGCGCGTCGAGCTTCTTGCGCAGGGCCTCGAAGCGCGCCTTGATCATCTCGAGCTGCTTGGCGCGCTGCTGGTACTCGATGAGGGCCTTCTGCTGCTCGTCGAGCGTGAGCGACAGCGCGGAGAGCTTCACGTTCGCGGCATCGAGGTCGGCCTTGACCTTCGACATGTCGAGGCCGGCAGCCTCGAGCTGCTTCATGAGGTCGGCCACGCGGTCGCGCTCGGCCTTCAGCTCGGCCTTCAGCTTGGCCTCGGTCGCCTTGCTCGAGTCCTCGAGCTGCTTGTACCTGGCGAGCTGCGCCTTCCACTGGTCCTCGGAGTAGCCGCAAGAGACGAGGGACGGCAGAGCGAAGGCCACGAGCGCGAAAAAGATCGGGCGAGCGTTCACGGTGATGAGCTCCTTCGATGAAGCGGGCCGCGCGGGCGCGGGAGGTTTTGCGGGAGCACCTTAGCGGGACCGGGCGCCGCTCGGAAGCCGGATCCGGCGGTACACGGTGCCGCACCCTCCGCGGTCGCGCGCTCTTGCGTCGCGCGCTCTTCCGGATAGATTGACCGGACATGCTGGCCAGCACGGGCTTCTCCCCCGGCAAGCTCGTCGCGGCGGGCGCGACCGATCCGGGACGGCGGCGCAAGCACAACGAGGACGCGTTCCTCGTGCGGCCCGATCTCGGCCTTTACGCCGTGGCCGACGGGGTCGGCGGGCACCGGGCCGGCGAGGTCGCGAGCGCGCTCGCGCTCGAGACGCTGGCGCAGTTCTTCGAAGAGAGCCGCGCCGGGAGCTGGCCGGACAGCTACCGCGCGCTCTTCGACCTCATGCTGGCGCCGGGGGGCAAGCGCCTGAGCGCCGCCATCCGCGCCGCGAACCACGCCGTGCACGCCCGCGCCAACCGCCTGGACGAGCACCAGGGCATGGGCACGACGCTCGTGGCGGCGCACCTCACCGAGGCACCGCTCGCCTGGCACGTGGGCCACGTGGGCGACAGCCGGGCCTACCGGCTGCGGCGCGGCACGCTCACCGCCTTGACCCGCGACCACTCGGTCGACAACGAGCCGCTGCTCGCGGCGCGCGCCGCCGACGGGCCGTCCTCGCGGCGCAGCGCCATCACCCGCGCCATCGGGATCGCCGAGAGCGTGGAGCTCGACATGCGCACCATCGAGGTCGCGCCCGGGGACGTGCTCCTCCTGTGCAGCGACGGCCTGCACCGCATGCTCAGCGACGAGGGGATCGCGGCCGTGCTCGGTGCGGTGCCCGGACCGCGCGAGGCCGCGGCCGAGCTCTTGCGGCGCGCGAACGAGGCCGGCGGCCTCGACAACGTGACCGCGGTCGTGGCCGTGCTGCCCGGCTGACGTGCGGGCCAGGGACGCGATGGCACCGAGGCGCGTGCGACCGCTCGGGCTCGTGATCGGGCTCGTGCTCGGGCTCGTGAGCGCGCTCTCTCTGGGCTGCACGCTGCGCTGGGGCCCGAACGACGGGATCCCCGTGCAGGGCCCCGCGACCCTGCCGGACCTCGGGAGCCTGCGGTCCTGCGGCAGCGAGTCACCGACCGCGCTCGCGTCGTGCGTGGACCGAACGAGGCTGGCACGCGACCTCGTCACCATCGCCCACCCGCGTGCGGCGGGCAGCGAGCACGCCGTCGCCATGCGCGCGCTCTGCGCCGAGCGGCTGCGCGCCGCAGGCTTCGAGGTCGAGCAGCAGGCCTACGGCACGGGCGTCAACGTCGTCGGCACGAAGCGCGGCGCGGGCCCGGGCGCCGAGAGGCTCCTCGTGTCGGCGCATTACGACGGCCCGCCCGGCTGCGCCGGCGCGGACGACAACGGCTCGGGCCTGGCGGCCCTGCTCGAGACCGCGCGCGTGCTCGGGCTCGGGCGCTTCGAGCGCACGCTGGTCGCCGCGTGCTGGGACGAGCACGAGAGCGGCCTCGCCGGCGCCGCGGCCTACGTGGGACGCGCGGTCAGCCGCCACGAGCGCTTCGCGACGACCCTCGTGCTCGATTCGGTCGGCTTCACCGACGCGCGCCCGGGCGCGCAGCAGGTGCCCCCGGGCATCGCGCGCGCCTTCCCCGGCGCGCTCGCGGAGCTCGACGCGAGCGGTCGCCGCGCGGACTTCGTGACCGTGCTCGCCGACAGCGACGCGCGCCCGCTCGTGGAGGCTCTGCGCTCGCACGCCTCGCGGGTCGGCCTGCGCAGCATCGTGCTCGAGCTCGGCGACTCCGAGAAGTCGGCAAGCGACCCCTCCCACCGCTCCGATCAGGAGCCCTTCTGGCTCGACGGCTACTCGGCCGTGCTGCTCACCGACAGCGGCGACTACCGCAACGCGGCGCATGGCTGTCGCGGTGGCGACGACGTGCCGAACACGCTCGACTACGACTTTCTCGAGCAGGTGACGGGCGCGAGCGTGGGGGCGCTCGCCGCG
>JADLAB010000558.1 GCA_020848455.1 Polyangiaceae bacterium | reverse complement strand
CTTCGAGCGGGTGGTGTTCTTCACCGGCGCCGGCATCAGCGTCGAGAGCGGCATCCCGACCTACCGCGGCTCGGGCGGCGTGTGGGCCGCGTACGACTACCGGCAGTACGCCTGTGAGGAGGCCTTCCTGCGCGATCCGGACAAGGTGTGGGAGTTCCACGAGGTGCGACGCCAAAAGGTGGGCGCGTGCGAGCCCAACCGCGGGCACCGGGCGATCGCCGCCTTCCAGGAGCGGCGGCCCTCGACCCGCGTCGTGACCCAGAACATCGACGGCCTGCACGCGCGCGCCGGTGCCACCGACGTCATCGAGCTCCACGGCTCGCTCTGGCGCCTGCGCTGCCCACGCTGCGGCTCGGTCGAGCCGAGCACCGCCGTCCCCCTGCCCTCGCGAAAGCACGCCTGCGGCGCGTGGTACCGCCCGGACATCGTCTGGTTCGGCGACGCGCTCTCGCGCGCGACGGTCGACGCGGCGCTCGCCGCCATCTCGGCCTGCGACGCGCTCGTCGCCGTCGGCACCTCGGCGGTCGTGTACCCGGCGGCCGAGCTGCCGCTCGTGGCGCGCCGGCGCGGCGCCAGCCTCATCGAGGTGAACCCCGAAGAGACGCCCCTGTCGGACGCCTACGACGTGCACCTCCGGGGCAAGGCGGGCGACGTGCTGCCCGAGCTCGTGGCGAGCGTCGTGGGGGCGACCTGACGTGGCGCCGGACGACGCCCGCCGGCGCATCCTCGAGCGGCGCGCGCTCTTCATGGCGGCCTCGCTCGCGACCCTCGGCGGCTGCCCGCGCGAGCCCCCGGGCGGCCTCGAGCCGACGACCCCGGTGACTCCCCGGCCGGCCCCTTCGAGCCGAGCGACCGCGACCGCCGAGCCCCCTGCCGCGTCGAGCTCCGAGCCAGAATCGTCTGCCGGCTCGTCCGCTGCCCCCGCCCCCGCGGTCGTGCGCGTGTGCCTGTCGATCCGCATCCTCGAGCAGGTGCGCTTCGCCTCGGGCACCGCGCGCGTCCTGCCCGAGAGCGAGGCCGTGCTCGAGCAAACGCTCGCGATCCTGCGCGAGCACCCCGAGGTGCGCGTCGAGGTGCAGGGCCACGAGGATCTCGCCGAGCAGGGCTACGCGCGGCTCGACGTGAGCCGCGCGGTCGCCGTGAAGAAGTACCTCGTGGAGCACGGCGTCGAGGCGGCGCGCCTCTGCGCGCGGGGCTACGGCGCGAGCATGCCGCTCACGCGCCCGGACGGCCCCGACCACGGCGCCGCGAACCGGCGCGTGAGCCTGCGACGGCTCGAAGAAGGAGAGGAGTGCAGCGGACGATGAAGGATGCGATCGCGAGGCCCGCGGACGGGCCGGCGCGCGTGGTCGAGGACCTCCCGACGCGCGACGGCTACGATCGCTGGTCGGCGCTCTACGACGAGGAGGACAACGCGCTCTGCCTGCTCGAGGAGCCGCACGTCGACCGCCTGCTCGGACCGGTCGAAGGGCTGGCGGTCGCGGACGTAGGCTGCGGCACCGGGCGCCATGCCCTGCGGCTCGCCGCCCGGGGCGCGCGCGTCACCGCGCTCGACTTCTCGGCGGGCATGCTCGGCAAGGCGCGCGCCAAGCCGGGCGCCGATGCGGTGCGCTTCGTGGAGCACGATCTGCGCGAGCCGCTGCCGCTCGCCGACGCGAGCCAGGACCGCGTGCTCACGGCGCTCGTGCTCGACCACGTGTCGTGGCTCGTGCCGTTCTTCGCGGAGCTCGGCCGCGTGTGCCGTCCGGACGGCTTCGTCGTCGCGACGGTCATGCACCCCGCCATGCTGCTGCGCGGTGTGCAGGCGCACTTCACGGACCCCGGCACCGGCCGCGACGTGCGCCCCGCGAGCGCGCCGAACGCCATCGCGGACTACGTGATGGGCGCGCTCGGCGCGGGGCTCGTGCTCGAGCACCTGAGCGAGCACGCCGTCGACCGCGCGCTCGTGGCGCGCTCGGCCCGCGCGGCGAAGCACCTCGGCTGGCCGCTCTTGCTCCTCATGCGCCTGCGGCCGCGCTGAGGGCGGACCATGGTCGCGACGACGCCACACGACCCGCGCGCAGCGCTCACGACGGCGGCGCAGGCGGCGCTCGCCCACGTCGCGGCGCGCGCCCGGGCGACGGGCGCCGAGGCCGAGGTGGCGGCCTGGATCGCGCGCGCAGGCGAGCCCGCAGCGACCGTCGAGCGCGTGGTCGCGGGCCTGTGGCAGAAGGCGCGGATCGCCCTGCACTTCCACCCCGACCGCCTGCTCGCCGACGGCACGAGCGTCGCCGAGGGTCTGCTCGCGACCGGTCGCTACCGCAGCCAGTTCGAGACGCACATCTCGAACGGCAGCCGCACCGCCTTCCCGGGTGGCGAGCGCGAGCTCTGGGAGGCGCGCCTCTTCGGTGGCGCCTACGACGCGAGCGGGCCCGAGGCGCGCCCCCGCTACGGCGCCCTGCACGCGCTCGGCCACGCGGACGGTCCGGCCCCGCGCTTCGGCTCGTGCTACCTCGTGCTCGCGCCCGAGGTCGCCGAGCGGTGCACCTTCGCGTGGGGCGACAGCCACACGGGGCCGGAGCACGTCGGCACGCGGGCGCACTTCGCGCCGGTGCTCGCCGCGTGGCTCGCGTGCGCGGCGACGACGGGCGCCGCGCTCGGCGTGGAGCTCGATCTCGCGAGCTTCGTCCGGGCGCTCGCGAGCGAGGCGCAGGCGCCGGCCGCCCCGGAGCGCGGGCGCCTCGGCCGCGCGCTCGACGACTACGTCGAGGCCGAGGTACACGGCGACGTCGAGCTCGCCAGGGACGCCACGGCGCTCGTGGTCGATCCGTCGTTCGACGGCACGCCGACCGGGCGCACGCTCGAGGCGGTCGCCGCGCGCTCGCAGCTCGGGCTCCATCGGCATCCGGGCTTCGTGCTCGCGCCGGACGACGTGCCGGACGACTTTCGCGGCCCGCGCATGCCGGCCCTCGCGGCGCGCGTGGCGGCCGGCTTCGCGTCCACGCCGGGCGAGCTCGACGCCGCGACCATCGGGCGCGCGGCGGCATCCCTCGAGCGCGAGCCCGGCGCATGGGCCGACTGGGGCTCCTACGAGCAGACCCTGCAGCACCTGAAGCAGCTCTGGCACGTCGTCGTGCGCTTCGGGCGGGCGCGCACCGAGGCCTACGGGCCGTTCCCCTGCGCGGCCCCCCAGCCTAGGCTCCGGCCATGACACGGCAGGTGGCGACGTCGTGACGACCCACCTCGGACGTTGGCTCTGCGCCGGTGCGCTCGCCTTCGCGACGACGACCTGCAAGCACCCTGGCGCGCGGGCCGTGACGGGCGGCCGCGCTCAGCGCAGCAGCTCCGGCGCCACGATGAACAGGACGCCGAAGAGCAACAGCAGCGTGCCGCTCACCGCCTTCAGGATCTTGGCGGCGCGCTCGCCGAGCGTGAAGCGGTGGAGCGTCGCGACGTAGACGCCGACGATGAGCGCGAGCGGCACCACGTAGGCCGCGTTGTAGAGCACGAGGTACCCGACCCGCCCCACCGGGGACAGGTCGTGGCGCAGGGACAGGATGCGCGTGTAGACCGCAGGCAAGCCGAGCGTGCAGCCGAGCTCCACGAGGTTCACGACGAAGGCGAGCGCGGCGATGCCGAGGATGGCCGCGGGCAGGCTCGCCGCGCTCGCGATGCCGCGCATGCGCCGGAACAGGCCGGGCTTGGCCTTGTCGGGGACCATGAGCGAGACCCCCTTCTTGAACCACACGAGCTCCTTCAGGTTCACGAGGCCCATCGCGACGAGCACGACGCCGAGCCCGAGGGTGAGGTAGCGCGACACGCCGACGAGCTGGAACAGGCCGAGCCACACCGTCATGAAGAGGAAGTAGACGAGGCCCGACATGACCACGAAGATGCCGCCGTAGAGCGCGATGCGGGCGCGCGAGCGCACGTGCAGGAGGATGCCGAGCAGCACGATGAGCACGTAGAAGGCGCACGGGTTGATGCCGTCCGCGAGCCCGACGAGCAGCGTGAAGGCCGGCAGCGAGAGCGCCGACGGATCGACGGCGCCGAAGAGCGGCAGCTCGACCGTGCGCGGCGCGTCCGCTCGGCCCGCGCGCCCCGCGAGCGCGTCCTCGACCGCGGCCTCGAGCTCGGCCTGCGTGCTCGCGCCGCGATAGCCCACGATGGCGCGCTCCCCGACGACGAACAAGGGGATGCCCGGCCCCTGCACACCGAGGCGCTCCGCGGTGGCGAGCAGGCGCGCACGTCCTCTGGCGTCGCGGCGCACCTCGACCCACTCGACCTCGAGCTCGGGGTGCGCGGCGGCGAGCTCCGCCACGCGGGGGCGCGCCTCCTCGCAGTGCGGGCAGCCGATGCCCCAGAACACGACGAGCGTGGCGCGCGCCTCCGCCGCGTCCGGGCGAGGCGCGTCCGGCGCCCGCGCGGCACCGCCCCCCGAGCCCGCAACGGGCGCGCAGCTCGCCGTCTCGTCCGGGACGCACGCCCCGTCGCCCGGCGCCTGCGCGGAGGCGGCGCGCGCCACGAGCAAGCCGAGGAGCGCCACCATGAGCGCCGCCAGCAGGCGTCGCGCACGCGCCCGAACGGCTGTGCCTCCACCCGGGGGCGGGAGGCCTGCGCCCGCTCTGGCTGTCGGTGCCATGGCCGGAGCGCCGGGATCTCGCCCGGCGACCACTACCTTCTAGGTAGCCACGGCGTAGAGCCCCCGCCAGGGGCGCGCGCCGCCGGCCCGAGTGCGCTAGGCTCGTCCGACTGGGTGACGGAGGACGGATGGACACGAACGAAGTACGGATGCGGCTCGGGGCGCTGCGACACTCGCTGCTCGGAGCGCTGGGCCTGCTCGGAGCGACCGGGCTCGGTTGTGGTGGCAAGGCGGTGATCGACGGCGGAGGCGGCAGCGGCGCGGGCGCGACGTCGGGCGCGGAGTGCCCCGGCGCGGTGCCGGTCCCCGCCAAGGACGGCTCTTACAGCGGCTACCGGCGCTGTCCCGACGGCACGGTGCACCGCTCCGCGGCCGCCCCGTGCGACGCCACGGTGCCCGGCGTCGCGTGCAACGGCACCGAGGACGTCGTCAACTGCCTCTCCGACGCGGACTGCGTCGGGGGACCGCACGGCCGCTGCGTACAGCACTCCGATCCTTGGGCGGGCATCGTGAGCTGCGGGTGCGACTACGCCTGCGGGAGCGATGCCGAGTGCGCCTCGGACGAGGTGTGCGCCTGTGCGGGCGTCATGCCGTCCGGCCTCGAGGCGTCGCGCTGCGTCGCGGCGAGCTGCCACACGGGCGACGACTGCGCGAGCGGCGAGTGCGGCATCTCGTCCTTCAACGACGGCTGCGGCACCCACGTCGAGCTCGCGTGCCGGGCGCCCGGCGACGCCTGCCGCCTCGACACCGAGTGCGCCTCGGCCTCGGAGAGCTGCGTGCTCACGAGCAACGGCGCGGGCTGGCACTGCGAGGGACCGGGCTGCACGATCGGCCGGCCGCTGCTGTCGGAGGGCCGCGCGCTCCGTGCGCCCGCCCGACTGCGCGGTGACTGGGGCCTCGAGGCCGGTGCGGCCGGCGCGCTCCGCGCCGACGACCTCTCCGCGCTCGCGCGCGCGCTCGGGCCCGAGGACCGCGCGCGCCTCGCCGAGCACTGGCTCGAGGTGGGCGCGCTCGAGCACGCCTCGATCGGGAGCTTCGCGCGCTTCACGCTCGAGCTGCTCGCCTTCGGCGCCCCGGCCGAGCTCGTCGCGGACGCACAGCGCGCGGCCCGCGACGAGGTCGAGCACGCCCGCATGGCCTACGCCGTCGCGAGCGCGTGCTCCGGGCAGGCGCATGGGCCGGGCGGGCTCGAGCTCGGGGCGCTCGCGCTCGCGCCGAGCCGCGCGGCGCTCGTGAGGGCGCTCGTGCTCGAGGCCTGCGCGGGCGAGACGCTCGGCGTCGCCGAGGCGCTCGAGCTCGCCCTGCGCGTCGCGCACCCGGCGCTGCGGGCCGTGTACCTCTGCCTGGCGGCCGACGAGGAGCGGCACGCCGCCCTCGGCTGGCGCACCCTCGCCTGGCTGCTCGCCGAGGGCGGCCCCGAGCTACGCGGCGTCGCGGAGCGCGCCTTCGCGGAGGCGACCGAGCTCTACGCCTCCGAGCCCGCCCGGCCCGACACGCGCCGCCCGGCGCCCGAGCTCGGCCTGCTCGCGAGCGCGGAGCTCGCCGCCCTGCGCGCCCGCGCCCTCGCCGAGGTCGTCCTGCCGTGCGCGCGCGCGCTGTCGGAGCAGGTATCAGGTATCAGGTATCAGTTATCAGTTGTCAGTTGTCAGTTGTCAGTCAGCGAACAGCCAGCAGCCGCAGCGGCCGCAGTTCGTGTCAGCTAATGGCCAATAGCCAATAGCTGGTAGCTAACGACCGCGTGACCGTTCACGCGGCTGATCGACTCCGGTGCGCGGTCGAGCAGCTGGTGCGCCAAGCCGCGCCGCCGAAGGGCGGGAATGCGGCCCACCGCGCCTCGCCCGTGAACGGGACCTAGCCGACAACCGATTGCTGACAACTGACAACTGACAACTGACAACTTCTCTCGCTTCAGATCTCCGTCACCGCGTCGTCGACCAGCGAGCCGACGTTCGAGTCGAGCCACTGGCCGGAGAGCGCGAGCGTGCGCGCGTTCTCCTCGACCGCGCTCATGAAGGACGCGCGCCAGCGCTCGTTGCTGATGCGCTGCGCGCGCCGCACCAGGCGCATCGACGCCTTGAAGACGTGGCCGCGGATCTGCTCGGGGTGAGCCTTGGTCGCGATGAGCGCCTCGATGTGGACGACGCGCGCGAGCGTCTCGCCCTCCTCCGCGCCGCCCTGCGCCTTGATGAGCTGCTTGGCGATCTCGGCGGGCTCGAGCGCCGCCTCGGGGCGGCCCGCGGCGAGCAGCACGTTCGCGAGCGTCGCGAGCGCGAAGGGGCGCACGCCGGGGGCGTCGGTCGCGGCCTCGATGGCCCGCTGCGCCATCGCCTCGGCCGCCTCGAGCTCGCCCATCCGGAAGAGCGTCGCCGCGAGGTGGCTGCGCGCGAAGGCCTCGCCGCGCCGACTGTGGCGCGCCTCGAAGGCTGCGAGCGCCTCGGTGCCGACGCGCCGCGCCTCGCCGGTCGCACCGAGCCGCGCGAGCACCGCGCCGAGATGGCACTCGATGGCGGCGACGATGTGCAGGCCCATGGGCTCGGCGAGCGCGAGCGCGGCGCGGAGCGCGCGCTCCGCCTCCGGGTAGTCGCCGAGCTGCCGGTAGGCGTCCCCCACGTTGGCGCGCTGCGCGCAGCTGTTCCGCACGTCGCCCGCCTCGGCGAAGGCCTGTGCCGCCGCGCGGAAGTGCTCGAGGAAGGCGCTCGGATCGCCGGCGTGCAGCCCCTCGGCCCCGTCCGCCTCGGCGACGCGGGCCCTGAGCGCCGCGTCGTCGGGCCCGAGGCGGCGCGCGGCGTTGCGCGTGGCGGCCCGGAGCTTGCGCGACAGGTCGCCGCGACCGGCGCGCAGGAGCTGCGTCGCGACGCGGCACGCCGCCGCGACGAGCGGGGCGTCGGCCTGCGCCGCGGCCGTGCGCTCGGTGAGCAGCGTCGCGAGCTCGACGAGCTCGTCCACACGGCCGAGCTCGCCCGCGGCCGCCGCGCGCTCGCCGAGCGCGTCCCAGTAGCGCTCCCTTGCCGGCCCGAGCGCCTGCATGGCCTCGCGCGCGCTCTCGAGCGCCTCGAGCGGCTCGCCGAGCCAGCCCCGAGCGACGGCGACGGACAGGAGCAGGCGGCCCCGCTCCGCGTCGGACGCCCCGCCGAGCGCGAGGCCCCGCTCGGCCCAGCTCACCGAGTGCTGCAGGGCGTTGATGGCCAGGCACTGCTCGGCGCAGCGCACGCAGTAGGCGACGCGCTCGGTGTCGGCCGGAGGCTCGGCGTCCGGATCGGTCAGCACCGCGACGTCGATGCGCCCGAGCGAGGCCGGTCCGACGCTCGAGGGCGGCTCGAGCGTGCCGAGCTCGAACACGTCGAGGGGCTCGTAGGCGATGTCGGGACTCGGCTGCACGCGCGACTCCGCGCGCGGGGGCTCCGAAGGGGGCGCCACGATCCCGCTCGCGGTGGGCTCCTTCGCACCGACGAACACCTGGGTCTCCTCGTCGTCGTCGCCGTCGTCTGCGAGCGCCGGAGCGTCGGGCTCGGACCCGAGCGTCGCGGCGACCTCGGCGAGCGCGTCGCGGAGCGCGCGCATGGTCGGAAAGCGATGCTCGCGATCGCGCTCGAGCGCGCGGTGCACGAGCGCGGTGAGACCCGGCGGCAGATTCTTCACGAGCGTGCCGAGCGGCGGCGGAGCCTGGCTCGTGATGCGCGTCAGCACGCGGACGACGGTGGTGCCCTCGAACGGGCAGCGACCGGCGAGCGCCTCGTAGAGCACGACGCCGACGGCCCATACGTCGGCCCGGGCGTCGATCTCCGCGTCGCCCAGGCACTGCTCCGGCGACATGTACTCGGGCGTGCCGACCAGCGTCCCGGCGAGGGTCTCGATGGTGCCGCCCGAGCGGAGCAGCGAGTCGTCGAAGACCTTGGACACGCCGAAGTCGATGAGCTTCGGCACGGTGCGGCCGTGGGGACGCTCGGTGAGGAAGATGTTCTCCGGCTTGATGTCGCGGTGCACGACGCCGCGATCGTGCGCCGCGACGAGCGCCTCCACGACCGGCACGAGCACGGCGAGCGCCTCGGCCGGGGCGAGCCGCCGCTTCGCCTTCAGGTGGTCGCGCAGCGTGCGGCCCTTGAGCAGCTCCTGCACGATGAACAAGCTGCCGTCGCTCGGCTCCTCGCCCATGTCGAGGATGTCGACCACGTTCGGGTGGGCGAGCTGCGCCGTGACGCGCGCCTCGCGCATGAAGCGACCCGCGGCCTCGTGGAAGCGGGCGTCGAGCGCGTGGAGCACCTTGATGGCCACGCGGCGGCCCGTCCAGCCGTTCTCGGCCTCGTACACCGAGGCGAAACCACCCTGCCCGATCACGCGGAGCAGCGCGTACTTGCCGCTCACCAACATGCCGACCGACCAGCGTGCCTGCGTGCTCTGCATGGTACCGGTACCCCCGCGCGCGCCCTGCCCCGCCCCGCGAGCCGGAGCCGGGCGCAGCGCCCCATCGAAACGCTACGCAGCGCGGGCGTCAAATCGGTCCTGCGCCCGCCCCAACGAAAAGGGCGCCCGGCTCGTCGAGCGGGGCGCCCTCTTCTTTGGGGGGTGCGGCAGGCGCGACCTCGATCGCTCCACACCGCGCCGCGTGTCGCACCAGGTCAGCCGGTGACCGGCGCCTCCCAGTCGTCCATCGCGGTGATGCCGCCGTCCTTCCAGGTCCAGGTGATCTTCTGGTACGTGAAGGCGACCTCCTCGTACTCGGCGTAGCGCGTGAGCTCCGGGTTCTTGTTGTTCAGCATCCGGAAGTCGATCGACGCGATGTTCGCGTTCAACAGCTCGACCGTGTAGTGCTGCACCTCGGCGCCCGTGCCGCCGCCCCGCGAGATCTGCGGGGTCCAGAACTCGAGCTTCCACTCGGACACGTTCTCGTTGTTGACGAGGAGGTTGTAGAGCAGGGGCGAGGACTTATCGAGCTCCTTCGTGATGACGAAGGGCTTGTGCTGGCGCTTGCCCGTGGGCAGACCGCTCGCCGCGTCGCGGGGGCTGACGATCGAGTGCGACACCGCGATCACCATGATCGCCTTCTCGCGACCCTTCTGGGTCACCGAGCCGTCGACCGCGCCCGTCTTCTGCCCCTTCAGCCTGAGATACGCATTGAGTGCCATGGTACTTGTTCCGTTCCTCTTCGACGTCGCCCCCGTCCCCCTGGACTCAGTCTGCGCACCATCGCGCGCTGGCAGAAGGCTTGGGCTTCGCGATGAAGACCCCGAATCGACAGTGAAGATGCCTCAGCTTCCGGCACCTGCCAAGGGCGATCCTCCCGCCCTCCGAAAATCCTTCCGTTCCGGAATGTTACGGAGCGACGCGGGCTCGACGACCCACGCCCCCCGTTCCTACTGGTAGAGGAAGACGCCGCGGAGGTCCTCGGTCCGCGACAGGGGCGTGCCGCCCCCCTTGATGCTGGTCGCGCGGAACTGGTAGAGCATGCCCGACACGAGGGCCGGCCCCGCGTAGTCGACCGAGACGGTGGCGCTGCCGCTCACGCCGGGAATGGCGAGGTCTTGCCAGACGAGCGTGCCGAACACGTCGTAGACGGCGATCTCGTAGTGGTCCTCGCCCGAGTCGTCCGCGAAGACGAAGGTCGGGGTGCCCGACACGACCTCTTCGGCGTCGGGCGACACGTCGTCGAGCGAGCCGGTGATCTTGAAGCCCTCGCTGATGGACAGGCTCTGGCCCGACACCGTGATGTGCACGACGTCGGTCCCCGCGATGCTCGTGTCCGGGTCGCGCACGAGAAAATCGTTCTCGAACGCGGCGAGCACGGCGTAGTTGCCGTCCGGCACGCCCGGGATCTCGAAGGCGCCGCTCACGGGGTAGATGCGCAGGCCGGGTGGGGTCTCGCCGCTCGCCGCGTCGGGGTTGAAGGTCTCGTCGACGACCAGGATGACGGAGGTCTCCGAGCCGTTGCCCGGGTTGACGATCTGCACGCTGCCCGACACGACGGCGGTCGCCGCGCCGAGCGAGGCGAGATCGACGTCGGGCGTCACCTGGCCGGCGGTCACGTCCGCCGTGGCGTCGGCGAGCTGCAGGCCCACGGCGTAGCCGTGCACCGCCACGCTGCCGGCGGGCACGTTGAACACGGTGTAGCTCCCGTCGAAGTCGGCGACGCCGGTGACCGCGCCGCCCTGGCCGGCCGCGCCGCCCGCGACGACCAGCGTGCCCTGCGCGTGCGGCGCGAGCACGTGGCCGGTGATGGTGCCGAGCCCGGTCGTGTTGGCGAGGGGAATGAGCCCGACGTCGGTCGCGGGGGTCTCGACCGTCAACGGCGTGCCCGTCGCGTTCGCCGTGTCGAAGGGCAAGGCGACGCGGGGCGGCCGCGGGAAGGTGAGGTAGCCCTCGGCGTCCGCGCGCAGCGTCACGGCGTTCTCCGTGAGCGTGCCGTCGGCGAGGCGCGGCGTCGGGACGACGAGATCGTAGTGCCCGGTCGCGTCGGTCACCGCGAGCTCCGAGACGGCGACGTTGTTCGCGTCGCGCGCGACCACGATCGCGCCCTCGATGGCCGCGTCGGTCGTGAGGTCGAACACGAGCCCCTTGACGTGGACGGCCGGGAAACAGCCCGTGTTGGCGCCGACGACCTGTTCGCAGGTCTCGGTGTCGGCGCAGCCGGTCTGGTCGAGCGCCGAGCAGAAGCAGCCCGGCGCCGCACCCGCGACGGCCTGGCACTCGAGGCCGGCCCCGCAGCCCGCCGCGGTGCCCACCTGGCAGTAGCAGCCTTGCTGGCCGTTCGGCGCGACCTGGCAGGAGAGGCCGTTCTCGCACGCCGGCAGCCCACCGCAACCCTCGTCCACCGGGTCGTCCGTGCCGCAGCTCGCCGCGAAGAGCGGCGCGAGCGCGCACGCGACCACCACCGAAAAACGCCAACGCTTCATGGAAATCCCTCGTCTCGACGGTCCGTGCCCTGGGTAGCTGTGTCGCCCGGGGCCCGCCGCGGCGCAACAATCGTTGGCCGGCCCCGAGGGTCGCGATGGTCGCCCCTGGTCAGCCGCCGCGCCGCCACGTTACGCTCGGCTCCATGCCGCACGCGCAGCTCGGCCTTGGCGCCTGCACCCTCGCCTGCGCCCTCGCGTTCGGCGGGTGCTCGGGGAACGACGAGACGACCGCCCCGCCGGCGCGCGTCCACCCTCACCTGATGGTGACGCCCGCCGAGCGCGCCGTCGTGCTCGCGCGCATCGACCGCGAGCCCTACGCCGCCATGCTCGCGTGGGTGCGCGACGTCGCGGCCCGGAGCTACGAGGACGACCCCGACCCGCTCCACTGGGACTCCGGGGCGAACGGCCGCAACGCGGAGACGGCCCAGGCCAACGCCCTCATCGCCTGGCTCTTCGACGACGCGGCGGCCGCCGACAAGGCCCGGGACTTCCTCGCGCGGCTCGAGACCGACTGGGAGACGAACACCGTCTGGGACATCAACATCCGGATGCCGCACACGCTGCTCGGCTACGCGAACGCCTGGGACCTGCTCATGGCGACCCCCGGCTACCCGGCCGAGGAAAGCGCGGCCGCCGCCGCCAAGCTCACCGACATCAACCGCAAGTTCTTCGCGAAGTACCTCGAGAACGGCGTCTTCCGCGGCCTGCTCCTCGGGCCCACGCAGAACAACCACCCGATCCGCACGGCCGTCGCCATCGGCTACGTCGCGCTCGCGTTTCCCGAGGACCCCGACGCCCGCAAATGGGCCAACTGGGCGGCCTCGGAGCTCGACTACCTCTGGGGGCCGAAGGGCCACTACGTGCAGCCCGACGGCGGCGTGTCCGAGGGGCCCTTCTACTTCGGCTTCGCGTGGGGCGTGTCCGCCGCGTTCTTCGTCGCCATGCGCAACACTTTCCCGGAGCCGCCGTCGTTCGAGCGCGACTGCCGCAACCGCGTCGACTTCGACCCGTGGGCGGACCACGGCTGCGTCGAGGGCGAGCCCTTCACCTGGCAGGATCCGCTCGTGCCGGGCTCGCGCTTCGAGCTGTCGGCCGCGTGGTCGCTCGCCCTGCGCCTGCCGCGCGGCGCGCGACCGCCCGAGGGGGACGCCTACTTCAACGCCTTCAACGGCGGCGCGCTCTTGTCCTCCTTCGGCGGCGACGGGACGTTCCGCTGGGACTGGGAGTCGAACCTCGACGAGCCCTACGCGATGACCCACGGCGCCGACCTCGTCGCGCACCACCTGGCGTACTTCGACGACGCCGTGGCCGCGACCGAGCCCGACTTCACGACCCGGTTCATGCCCGACGCGGGCCACGCGGTCTTTCGCTCGGACTGGTCGCCGGACGCGCGCTGGCTGCTGCTGCTCGCCGAGCACGGCGACGTGAGAAAGACGGTCCACGACCACGTCGACGGCACGTCGTTCTCGCTCGCGGCCTACGGCGAGTACCTGCTCATCGACCCGGGCTACTACAAGCCCGAGGAGACCGACAACGCGAAGACCGCGCACTCGCCGTCCCACAACGTGGTCCTCATCGACGGGCGCTCGGCCCCGGACAAGGGCCTGCTCACCGACTTCGGCGACGCGGACGCCTTCCTGCGCAACACCCACGACGGCAGCTACGTCGAGTACGCCGAGGCCCAGCAGGACTACCAGGAGACGCACGTCGAGCGCTCGGTCGTGTTCGTCGGGGGGCGCTACTTCGTCGTCGCCGACCGGCTCGCGACCACCCACACGACGCCCCGCGCGCACGCCTTCCGGCTCCACGGCTGGGCCGGCCACGGCTCGGGCGGCGTGTTCCTGCCCGGCGCCGACGGCGCCCGCTGGGAGCGCCCGCTCGCGGGCGTGGACGTGCGCGTCGCGTGCACCGAGCCCGGCATGGCCGTCGTCGAGCCGGCCTTCGTCGACCTCATGGTGCCCCACGTGCAGGAGTTCGATCTGGCGCGCACCGTCACGACCCACGGGGTCATCGACGCCGGGGTGACGGCGCTCGCGCCGAGCTTCCTCTCGCTCCTCTTGCCGTACCGGGTCGGAGCAGCGCCCGGGGCCGACGACGCGCCGCTCGCGAGCGAGGCCATCGATCTCGGCGCCGGCGTCGTCGGCTGGCTCGTGCACACGGCGGGTGCCACCGACCTCGCCGTGCTGCGCCGGCCGGGCGCGCCCGCGTCGCTGCAGGTGCCGGGCGGGCCCCTCGTCGACACCGACGCCGAGCTCGCGCTCGTGCGCATCGTCGGCGGCCCGCCCTTCGCCGTGATGGCGCGCGGCACGTCGCTCGCCCTCGACGGCGTCGTCGTGGCGAGCGCGCTCGACCCGAGCGGCGTCGTCGTGGAGGAGTGAGCGGTGCGCCTCGACACGCCGTCCTCTGCGCTCGTCCTCGCAGCCGTCCTCGCGGGGGCCGTCCTCGTCGGGGGCTGCCGCGGCGAGGAGAGCGCCGCCGCCGAGACCTGCGTGCCGCGCGCGGCCGGAGCGGACGCCGCCTTCGCGGCGAGCCACGACCCGACCTCGGCCGAGATCGCGCTCGCGCAGGCGCTCGCGGCTCGCTACATGGCGGAGCATCCACCCGAGGCGCTGCCCTGGGACTGGGGGGAGGGCACGCTGATGCAGGCCCTGGTCGAGCTCCACCGCGTCACCGGGGAGCCGGCCTACGCCGACTATTACCGGCGCTGGATGGATCACCACATCGCGCAGGGCTACCTCGTCACCGTGAGCGACCGCTGCCCGCCCGCGGTCGTGGCGCTCGAGCTCTACCGCGACTCGTGCGCCGCGCCGTACCTCGAGGTCGTCGCGACGGTGCTCCGCTACCTCTACGACGAAGCCGCGCGCTCGCCCGAGGGCGGCATCAGCCACTTCGGGACGGTGAACGTCTTCGGCGCGACCCTGTGGCTCGACTCGCTCTTCATGTTCGGCAACGTGCTCGTGCGCTGGGGCGAGGCGGCCGGCGACGCGCGCGCCCTCGGCGAGTACGGCGCGCAGTTCGACATCTTCGCCGCGCTGCTGCAGCAGAGCTCGGGGTGGTTCGTGCACGCCGCCCACTGGTCGGGTCAGGACCCGGACGTGTACTGGGCCCGGGGCAACGCCTGGGTCACGGCCTCGGGCTACGAGTACCTGCGTGTGCGCACGGCTCGGGGCGAGACCGACGACGCCGTCGCGGCCTCGCTGCACGCGCAGGTGGACGCCGCCGTCGCGGCGCAGGATCCGGCCACGGGCCTGTGGTGGACGGTCGTGAACCGCCCCGGCGAGACGTACCTCGAGACGAGCGCGAGCGCGCTCTTCGCCCTCGGCATGGCGCGCGGTATCCGCGCCGGGCTCCTCGACGCGAGCTACCGGCCGGCCGTGGACGCCGCCATGGCAGGCGTCGGCGCGCGCATCGTGGACGACGCGCTCGGCCGCCCGGTGGTGACCGGCATCTCGGGCCCCACGACGGCCGGCACCTTCGCCGACTACGCCGCCGTCGAGCTCGGCGACGACATCAGCTACGGCGTCGGCGCGGTCCTCTTCGCGCTCGTCGAGGTGTCGGGGCTCT
>JADLAB010000557.1 GCA_020848455.1 Polyangiaceae bacterium | reverse complement strand
CGCCTCCGCGTCGTCCGCGGCGTCGGCCGCGGCGTCGTCCGCGGCGGCGGCGCTCGCACGGCCGCGTGCGTCCGCGGCCACGGTCGGGGCCACGAGCATCGGAGGGGGCGGCGTCGTCGGCGGGGCGACCGGCGGCGCACACGCCGCGAACGCCAGTGCGACGAGCACGGTGCCGCGGACCGAGGCAAGCCGGAGCTCCATGCCCGGGAGTCTACCGCGATCACCGCGCGAGCGCTGCGGGCCGGTGGGCCCGTCGGCCGCTCCGGCGGGCCCGCGCCGTCCACGTTCGAGGTGGCGCCGCAGATGGAGCCCCGGGCCGTGCGCACGGGCTCGGGTGCGCAAAGCTGGCACAGTCCGGCACGCACCCTGGCGCGCAATCGCCGCGAGGGCACCAGTTTCCAGGCGGTTGCCGCAGCGAGCTCGATGGCACGCCCCCTGCACACGCCGGCGCGACCCCTACGAAGGAGGCACGCCATGCCGACGCTCCGCACCACCACCGCCGCGCACCCCACCGCCCTCACGGCCCTCGCCTCCCTGCTCGCGCTCGGGGCCTGCCAGGTGGAGGCCGAGCTCGCGCTCGAGCCGACCGGCCAGAGCATCACCGAGGCGCGCTCCGACGTGCCGCGGAACCTGCATCCGTCGGTGCCGGCGGCCGACGCCGAGGCCCTGCGCGCCGGCAACACGGCCTTCGCCTTCGACCTCTTCGACGCGCTCGCGCCGGGCGACGCGAATTTCTTCTGCTCGCCCGCGAGCGTGTCGGTCGCGCTCGCGATGACCTACGCCGGCGCGAAGGGCGACACGGCGACGCAGATGGCGGACGCCCTGCACTTCACGCTGCCCTCGGCCGCCCTGCACCCCGCCTTCGACGAGCTATTGCTCGAGCTCGAGGCCCGCGACATCGCGCTGCACGAGACCGTGGACGGCCCGAAGAGCGTGAAGCTCGCGTTCGCGAACGCCGCCTGGGCTCAGAAGGACTACGCCTTCGTGCCGGCCTACCTCGACACGCTCGCCGCCAGCTACGGCGCGGGCGTGAAGCTCCTCGACTTCGGCGCCGATCCGGCGGGCGCGACCGTCGCCATCAACGACTGGGTCGCCGAGCAAACCGAGCAGAAGATCCTCGATCTCATCCCCGAGGGCGCGCTCGGCCCACTCACGCGCCTCGTGCTCACCAACACCCTCTACTTCTACGGCAGCTGGCAGACGACCTTCGCCGAGGAGCTCACGGCGCCGGCGACCTTCCACGCGCCCACGGGCGACGTCAGCGCGGACACCATGCACGCGGCCCTCTCGACCCAGTATGCGGAGGGCGACGGCTGGCAGCTCGCGGATCTCCCCTACGATGGCGGGGCGCTCGTCATGACCATCGTGCTGCCCGCGGCCGGGCGCTTCGCCGAGATCCGCGACGGCCTGTCGGCCGACTGGCTCGCGCAGGCCGACGCCGCGCGCGCCGCGCGCCAGACCGCCCTCGCGCTGCCGAAGTTCCGCTTCACCTGGGGCTCCGAGTCGCTCGAGCCCGCGCTCGAGTCGCTCGGCATGGTCGACGCCTTCGACCCCACGAAGGCCGACTTCACGGGCATGGAGGTGACGGGCGAGCTCCACGTGAGCGACGTCATCCACCAGGCCTTCGTGGGCGTCGACGAGAGCGGCACCGAGGCGGCGGCCGCCACGGCCGTCATCATGAGCGGCAACGGCGGTCCGGACGCGACCCTCACGGCCGACCGCCCCTTCGTGTTCCTCATCCGCGACCACGCGACCGGCGCGGTCCTGTTCGTGGGCCAGGTGACGGACCCGACGAACCCGACGGCTTCGTGACGCGACGTCGCGAGCGGACTCGGCGCACCCGCCGAGGTGCCGCCCGATGCCGACGAGACCGCCACAAGTGCGGCAACGTCGGCGAAGTGCGGAGTGGCCGGCGCGTGCCCTGCGCGCCGGTGCTACGCTCGAACGCGGCTGCTCTCGGCGGCCGACGAGGTCGTGACCATGCATACCCAGGCGTCTCGGGCGCTTCGCTTCGTGTCGGTCGCCGCGCTCGCCGTCGGTGGGGCGGGGGCGCTCGCCGCCTGTCCGATCAGCGTCACGGACGGGGGCGGAGGCGGGGGCGTCGTGTGCACGGTCGGCGGCCAGACGTACGAGCCCGGGCAGAGCTTCCCGTCGCCGGACGGCTGCAACACCTGCACCTGCGGCGACGACGGGCAGGCGGGCTGCACGCTCATGGGCTGCGTGACCTGCGTGCACGGCGGGCAGACGTACCACCCGGGCGACGTCTTCCCGAACGCCGCCGGCTGCGGCACCTGCATCTGCGAGCCGATGGGCACGGTGAGCTGCACGGCGCCCGCGTGCTCCATCGGCTGCGAGCTCGGCGGGCCGTCGTTCGACCTCGGAGACGAGGTGCCGGCGGGCGACGGCTGCAACACCTGCACCTGCGGCGCCGACGGCTTCGGCTGCACGAAGATGGCCTGCGCCTGCAACCCGAGCGCGGAGTTCGGGCGCGACTACGTCGGCGGCTCGCCCGCCGAGTGCGCGGTCATCGACTTCGGCTGCCCGGCGAACACGACCTACTTCGGCAACGACTGCGGCTGCGGCTGCGAGCAGGCCCCGTGGTGCCCGCAGTACTTCGGCTGCATGCCGGGCTCGGGCCCCGGCTGCGACACGGCCGGCCTGTCGGAGCTCTGCCCCTACTCGGGCTTCGCGCTCTGAGCGACTCCGAGGCGCGTCACCGATTCTGCGGGAAGCCGAGGTCGACGCCCCGGAAGCGCGGGTCGGGCCAGCGGCTGATGACGACCTTGTTGCGCGTGTAGAAGCGCACGCCGTCGGGCCCGTAGATGTGCAGATCGCCGAACAGCGACGAGCGCCAGCCGCCGAAGGAGTAGTAGGCCATCGGCACCGGGATCGGCACGTTGATGCCCACCATCCCGACCTCGACCTCGTGCTGGAACTTCCGCGCCGCGCCGCCGTCGTTCGTGAAGATGGCCGTGCCGTTCGCGTAGACGTGCGCGTTGATGAGCCCGATGGCCTCCTCGTAGCTCTGGGCGCGCAGGACCGAGAGCACCGGCCCGAAGATCTCTTCCCGGTACACGCTCATCTCGGGACGCACCCGGTCGATGAGCGTCGGGCCGAGGAAGAAGCCCTTCTCGTGGCCCGGCACCTTGAGCGTGCGCCCGTCGACGACGACCTCGGCGCCCGCGCTCGCGCCCGCCGCGACGTAGCCCGCGACGCGCTCCTGGTGCTGGCGCGTGATGAGCGGGCCCATCTGCGAGCTCGGATCGAGGCCCGGGCCGACCTTGAGCGTGGCGATGCGCTCCTGGATGCGCGGCAGGAGCTTGTCGGCGGCCGAGCCCACCGTCTCGAGCACGCTGATCGCCATGCAGCGCTCGCCGGCCGAGCCGTAGCCCGCCCCGACGGCGGCGTCGGCCGCGAGGTCCATGTCGGCGTCGGGCAGCACGATCATGTGGTTCTTGGCGCCGCCGAGCGCCTGCACGCGCTTGCCGTTGCGCGTGCCGGTCTCGTAGATGTAGCGGGCGATGGGCGTCGAGCCGACGAAGGAGATGCCGGCGACGTCGGGGTGCTCGAGCAGCCGGTCGACCGCGACCTTGTCGCCGTGCACGACGTTGAGCACGCCCGGCGGCAACCCCGCCTGCGCAAAGAGCTCGGCGCAGAGGTTGGTGACCGACGGATCGCGCTCGGAGGGCTTCAAGACGAAGGTGTTCCCGCAGGCGATGGCGAGCGGGTACATCCACATCGGCACCATGGCCGGGAAGTTGAAGGGCGTGATGCCCGCGACGACCCCGAGGGGCTGGCGCAGGGAGAAGGAGTCGACGTCCGTCGAGACGTTCTCGCTGAGATCGCCCTTCAAGAGCTGCGAGAGCCCGCAGGCGAACTCGATGCACTCGAGGCCGCGCTGCACCTCGCCCCCCGCGTCCGAGAGCACCTTGCCGTGCTCGAGCGTCAAGAGGCGGGCGATCTCGTCCTTGTGGCGGTTCACGAGCTCGCGGAACGCGAAGAGCACGCGCGTGCGGGTGGCGAGCGAGGCGTGACGCCAGGAGGCGCTCGCCTTCTTGGCCGACGCGACCGCCGCGTCCACCTCGGCGACCGTCGCGTAGCTCACCTGGCGCGCTACCTCGCCCGTCGCGGGGTTGAAGACGTCACCCTTGCGGTCGCCCTTCGGAGCCGCCTTCTGCCCGTCGATCCAGTGCGCAATCGTGTCCATCGCAGTCCTCTCGGCCACGGGCGCCGTCGCGGCGCGCCGTCGAGCCAAGATACACGCGCGCACGG
>JADLAB010000556.1 GCA_020848455.1 Polyangiaceae bacterium | reverse complement strand
GCCCCTGCCGAGCGGCACGCGCCCGCCGTGGCCGGGCTCGCCCGACGCCACGCGCCTCGCCGCCGAGCTCCGGCAGAAGTGGCTCGAGAAGCCCGCGAGCCACGTCGTGGACTGCACGTACTGGCAACCCCTGCGCACCTGCCCGCGCTGCCGGCCCGGTCAGCTCGCGGCGCGCTACGTCGCGTACCTGCCCGCCGCGCTCTTCACCGAGCCCGAGCGCGTGCGGGCCCTCGCCCTGCTCGTGCCGGGCGGCCGCGGGGGCCGCAGCCGCGCCTTCCTGTCGCCCATCCCGAACAAGACCATCTGGAACATGGGCTCGGGCGGGCTGCGCACGAAGCAGCTCGTCGACGCCTACCTCGCGGCGCACCCCGCGAGCGTGGCGCCCATCGTGGTGTCGCTCGAGTCGCGCGGCACCGAGCTCAACAACGGCCAGACCGAGCACCTGAGCCGCGATCTGCCCGAGCACATCGCCGCCACCTACCTCGGCGGCGTGCCGCTCGCGGACCTCGTGCTCGGCGCCGAGGGCATCAGCTCCGGCGGTCGTGCCGTCATGGAGACCCTGTTCGACGAGCCCGCGGCCTTTCACGCCGTGGCGCTCACGTGCATGGCCTGCGGCAAGCTCGATCCCGGGCGGCCGTTCGGCTTTGGGCCCGAGGTCTTCGACCGCTGGGCGGACGCGCTGCAGGCGCGAGCGGCCGCGGGGCAGTTCGAGCTGCGCTTCACCATCGGCAGTCGCGACGGCCAGAAGCCCTGCTCGAGCGCGCTCTACTCGATCTTCGGCGCGCACGGCCTCTTCGACCTGGCGCGGCCGCCGGTCTACACGAACGGTCAGCCGGGCAAGCCCGAGAGCGAGGACAGCTGCGACACCGAGCGGCCGGGCTGGGTGTCGTACGCCGGCGAGATGCACCACTACGGCCTCCTGAAGAAGAGCTGGGCGCCGGAGCTCGAGTGGCTGCTCGGCGCGCTCGAGCGCGTGCGGCAGCGGCGGGCGGCCGCGGCGCCATGAGCGCGACGCGCGCGCCGCGGCCGCGGGCCGACAGGTGGCGGCGCGTGGCCGCGCTCGGCGCGCTCGCGCTCGGGCTCGCGCTCGCGTCGGCCTGCGACGGACCCGGCGCGGCCGCGTCGGGCGCGCCCGCGCCGAGCACGCGCCACGCGCCCGCGGCGTCGGTCGCGGGTGCGTCGAGCGCGCGCTCCGCGGCGAGCGCCGTGCCGAGCGCCCCGCCGTCCGCGTCCGAGGCGCCGCCCGTCGCGAGCTCCCGCCCGGGTGTGCCGCGCATCTACGCGCTCGGCGATCTGCACGGCGATCTCGACGCCATGCGCGAGACGCTCGCGCAGGCCGGGCTCGTCGACGCCGCCGACCACTGGAGCGGCGGGGACGCCGTGCTCGTGCAGCTCGGCGACATCCTCGACCGCGAGGACCACGAGCGGGAGATCCTCGACCTCTTCGCGCGGCTCGAGGACGAGGCGCGTGCCGCCGGCGGGAGCGTCGTGCTCCTCAACGGCAACCACGAGTACCAGAACGTCGCCGGCGACTTCCGCTACGTGACGCCCGGCGGTTTTCGCGCCTTCGCCGATCTCGACGACGGCGCGCCCGCGCTCCGGAGCCACCCGCCCGAGCAGCGCGGGCGGTGCGCCGCCTTCCGGCCCGGCGGCAAGTACGCGCGCTACCTCGCCCAGCACCCGATGGTGCTCGAGCTCGCGGGCAACGTGTTCGTGCACGGGGGCCTGTTGCCGAAGCACGTCACGCGCGGCGTCGCGCGCCTCAACGCCGAGGCCGCCGCCTTCCTGCGCGGGGAGTCGCCCGCGACCTACGGCTTTCTCGCCGACTGGGACAGCCCGGTCATGATGCGCCACTACTCGGACCACCCGACCGCCGGCCATTGCGCCGTGCTCGGCCAGGCGCTCGCCGGGCTCGGCGCGCGACGCATGGTCGTCGGCCACACGCCGCAGCTCGGGGGCATCGCGTCCTACTGCGACGGCCGCGTGTGGGCCGTCGACGCGTGCCTCGGGAGCGTGTGCGGCAGCCGCCGCGAGCTGCTCGTCATCGAGGGCGACGCGGTGCGTACGCTCGCGGCGCCGCCGCGGCCGCGCTGAGCGGGCTCAGCGCGCCGGGCGCTCGGCGACGGCGACGTAGTCGCCCTCGGTGCTGCCGCCGTGCAGGGCGCGGAGCGCGACCTGCGCGAGGCCGGCGCGCTCGAGCGCGCCGGCGATCGCGCCCCGCTCGTGGAAGGTGAAGCCGTGGCGCGTGATGGCGCCGAAGCCGCGCAGCTTGTCGGCGTCCGAGAAGCCGAGCACGAGCCGGCCACCCGGCGCGAGCACGCGCGCGAGCTCGGCCACGGGCGGCGCGAGGTCGGGCCAGAAGTAGATCGTGTTGGTGCTGAGGACCTTGTCGAGCGAGCGGCTCGCGAAGGGCAGCTCGGTCGCACGCGCGCACAAGAGGCCGAGCTGCCCGCGCCGCAAGGGGCGCCGGAGCCGGCGCGCCACGGCGGCCACCGCGGCCTCGGAGGGGTCGACGCCGGCCACGTGGCGCGCCCCGGCGCGGAGCGCGAGCTCGAGCGCCACGCCACCGCCGAAGCCGACGTCGAGGACGTCGTCGCCCGGACCTACGGCGAGCGCCGCGAGCGCTGCCTCGATGAGCTTGCGGTTGCCCCGGTTGAGGAGGCGCGTCATCACGACGCGTCCGAAGACGCCGTGCGGCTCGCCGAGCTGGCGCGCGACGAAGCCGGACAGCGGGCCGAGCAGGCGGTTGAAGGCGACCTTGCGCATGTCAGCTGGCGCGGCCGCGCGTCTTCTTGTTCGAGGGCTCGCGGTAGCGCACGACGAGCGGCGAGCCCTGGAAGCCGAAGGTCTGGCGGATGGCGTTGTGCACGTAGCGGCGGTAGCTCCAGTGGATCTTGTCGGGCGCGCTCGTCATGACGACGAACACGGGCGGCGCCGTCTCGGCCTGGGTGATGTAGTAGAAGCGCGGCGCCTTGCCGCCGCTCGTCGGCGGCGGGTGGCGCGTGAGCACGTCCTCGAAGAAGCGGTTGAGCTCACCCGTCGGCACGCGCTTCCGGTAGCTCTCGCCCGCGCGCTTCACGGTGTCGATGAGGGCGTCGATGCCGCGCCCCGTGCGGGCGCTCGTCTCGCAGATGGGGGCCCAGGTCGCGAACGCCAGCGCCTCCTGCGCCGCCTTCACGGCCTTCTTCTGCGCTGCGCGGTCGAGCTTGTCGCACTTGTTGAGCGCCACCACGAAGCAGCGCTGCCGGTCGATGACGAGCCCGGCGACCTTGGTGTCCTGCTCGTCGACCCCGCGCTCGGCGTCGCACACGAGCACGGCCACCGTGGCACGCTCGATGGCCTTCACCGCGGCGAGCGTGCTCATGGCCTCCACCGCATCGCCGCTCTTCGTCACGCTCGCCTTCTTGCGCAGGCCCGCCGTGTCGACGAGCAAGAGGGGCTGGCCCCGGCGCGTGACGCGCGTGTCGATGGGGTCGCGCGTGGTGCCGGGCGCGGCGTCGACGAGCAGGCGCTCCTCGCCGAGGATGCGGTTCACCATCGAGCTCTTGCCGGCGTTCGGGCGGCCCACGATGGCGACGGCGAGCTCGCCCTCCGCGGCAGGCTCCGGCTCGGCCGCGACGGCGGGCAGGAGCGCGGCGATCGCGGCCTCGAGCTCGCCCACCCCGCGGCCGTGCAGGGCGCTCACGAAGTGGAGCTCCTTCATGCCGAGCCGGTAGAGCTCGCTCGCGGCCTGCTCCACGCGCGCCGTGTCGGCCTTGTTCGCCACGAACACGACCGGCTTGTCGGCGCGCCGCAGGAGCGACATCTCGCTGCTGTCCGAGCTCGCGACGTCGCTCGTGGCGTCGAGCAGGCACACGACGACGTCGGCCTCGGCGAGCGCGATCCGCAGCTGGCGCTGCATGCCCTGGCGCATCGGGTCGTCGCTCTCGGGGTCGAAGCCGGCCGTGTCGACGAGCAGGTAGCGCCGGCCGTGGGAGTGGACCTCCGCGTAGTGCCGGTCGCGCGTGACGCCCGGCTGGTCGTGCACGAGCGCGATGCGCTGGCCGCACAGGCGGTTGAAGAGCGTGCTCTTGCCGGCGTTCGGCCGCCCGATGAGCGCGACGACGGGCAACCCGCTCACGAGTCCTCCCCGGCGTCGTCCTCGACGTCGTCGACGAGCGAGGCGTCCTCGTCCAGGGGCTCGGGCGCCTCGCTCTCGTCCGCCACGACGTCCTCGGGGGGCTCGGCGTCGTCTTCGAGCTCGGTCCCGACGACGCGGCCGGTGGTGGGTGCCACGTGGGCGCGCGGGCTCACGCTGCGGCCCGTCTCGTAGCCGAGCGCCGCGAGCTCCGCCGGTCGCTCGCGCCAGCTCGGGGTCACGTGCACCCACAGCTCGAGGTACACGTGCCGGCCGCACAGGGCCTCGAGCCTCTGGCGCGCCGCGGTGCCGATGCGCTTCAGCATCTCGCCGCCGCTGCCGACGAGGATGCGCTTCTGCCCGTCGCGCTCGACGTGGATGGTGGCCAGGATGCGCAGCGGCTCGTTCGGGTCGATGGGCTCGTCGAAGCGGTCGATGGCGACGGCGACCGCGTGCGGCACCTCCTCGCGCGTGGCCGTGAGGATGGGCTCGCGCACGTACTCGGCCGCGAAATAGCGCAGCGGCCGGTCGGTGAGCTCGTCGGCGTCGAAGCGGCGCGGCCCCTCGGGCAGGATGCGCGCGACCTCGTCGAGCACGCGCGTCACGCCGTCGGCGCGCAGGGCCGAGATGGGCACGACCGCGGCGAGCGGTCGCACGCGGCTCCACGCCTCGCAGAGCGGCAGGAGCGCCACCTTGGAGCGCAGCCGGTCGACCTTGTTGAGGACGAGCACGACGGGCTTGTCCGGTGGCACGTCGGCGAGAATGCGCAGATCGCCGTCGAGCGGCGTCGGGCTCTTGGCCGTGAGCGGCCCGACGGACGTGACGAGCACGACCACGTCCGCCGCGTGGATGGCGTCGCGGGCGCTGCGGTTCATGCTGCGGCCGAGCGCGCTCTTGGCGCGGTGCAGGCCGGGCGTGTCACAGAGACCGATCTCGGCCCCGGCGTGGCGCACGATGCCGAGGAGGCTGTCGCGCGTGGTCTGCGGCGTCGGCGACACGATGGCGAGCGGCAGCTCGAGCGCCGCGTTCAACAGGGTCGATTTGCCGACGTTCGAGCGCCCGACGAGCGCCACCGTGCCGCTCCTCGTGACGACGCCTGGGCTCGCGGGGCGCGGAGCGGGTTGCCGGCGCTGCTCCGTCCGCGCCGCGGGGGGGCGGGCCTTGCGGGCCGGGGCGCCCGCTGCGGGCGCCGCCGGGCGCTCTTTCGGCTCGGGCACGCGGCGGCGCCCTTCGGTCGGCTCCTTCGGTCGCCCGCTCGTGCGTCCCGTGGGCTCGTGGGCTCGGCGGCCGCGCTCGGGTGCGCGGCCCGTGCGACCCGTGCGGTCCTGCCCGGCCTTGCGCGCGGCGCCGGCCGTCTCGCTGCGACCCCCACGCCCGTCCCTGCGCCTGCCCGGTGACTTCGCCATCGTCGCGCGGCCATATCACCCGCGTAGGCGGATGAGAAGCGCGGTGCGGGGGCGGGCGCGGGGCGGACGCCGACGGCGGGGTCCTGTCGCTCCCGAGCGCAGCGAGCATCCGCGGCGCTCGCTCGGGCGGGAGCGCCTCAGCGCCGCTCGATCGCCGCGAGCCACTGCTGCACGCGCCCGCGCGCCGGCTCGGGCCAGCCCATGCGGTCGAAGGTGCGCAGGAGCTGCAGCGTGTGGTCGCCGGTCCGCACCGGGTCCTTGAACGACCGGCGCGCGTTGTTGAGCTCGCGCAGCGTGTCGGTGTGCCGCCCCTCGGCGAACGCCAGCCAGGCGAGCGTGAGGTGCCGGTGCTGCTTCGGCTCGGCCTCGACCGAGGCGACCGCCTCGCAGCGGATGAGCGCCTCGCGCGCGGCTGCGGTGTCGCCCCGGTAGAGTGCCACCTGCGCCAGCAGGAGCTGCGTCTCGACCTTGCCCCACGGATCGGTCAGGCGCGTGTAGATGGCACCGGCGTTGCGGGCGTGGACCTCGGCGGTGCTCGGGTGCCCGCCGTCGAGCGCGTTCATGGAGAGCAGTCGCTCGCAGCCGGCCTCGCCGCGCGGGTTCTCGATGAGCCGGAAGGCGCGCAGGGTGGCCGCCGCGCGGTCATGGGCCCGGGCGAAGTCGCTCTCGAGGTGATCGGCGTGCGCCAGCAAGAGATCGCACTGCGCGACGCCGAGCCGGTAGCCGATGCGCTCGAGGTCCGCCCGGGCGACGGCCAGGAGCTCGCGCGCCCGGCGCGGCGAGCCGCCCGACTGCTCCACCATCGCCTGCAGGATGAAGCACTGCGCGTGGCCGAGCACGTCGCCGGCCGCCTGGAAGCGGACGGCCGCCTCGTCGAGGATGGCCCGCGCCCGCGCGTGGTCCCCGAGCAGGTAGTCGATCTCGCCGAGCAGCACCTCGCACTGGGCCATGCCCTCGACGTCGCCCTGGCGCTCGAACAGGGCGTGGGCGCGCGTCACCAGGCGCCGCCCTTGCGCGCTCGCCCCGACGTCACTCGCGATGTGCGCCAGCAGGCGCAGGCACTGCGCCTCGCCCGGCTCGTCACCGAGCTCGTGGTACATGCGCCGCGCCTGCTCGGCCTCGCGCCGCGCCTCGTCGAGGGTGCCGGCGTGGCGCTCGGCCTCGGCGCGCCAGCGCAGGTGCGCGGCGAGCTGCCGCCCCTCGAGCCGGCCGTCGAGCATGGCGAGGTCGCGCAGCGCGGCCGAGGCGTCGCGCACCTGGCTCCACTGCGCCGCCACGTAGCCGTGCAGCAGATCGGCCGCGGCGCCGACGTCGTTGGCGCGCAACAGGTTCGTGACGCGGTGGCGCACGATGCGCCCGCTCGCCGCCGCCGGGTGGACCGCGAGGGCGTCGGCGGCGGCGTGGAACACGAGCGCGGCGTTGGGCTGCTCGAACAACGAGCCGAGCAGGTGCTCCTGCAGCAGCGCGTGCGTCCAGCGCAGCTGGTCGGTGCCCGACAGGAGCAGGAGCTGCGCGCGCTTCATGGCGTGCACGGCGCGCCCCGCGTCGATGCCGAGCGAGACGAGCATGCGGTCGAGCACGTCGCGGCGGATGTCGCCACCCAGCGTGGACGCCGCGAGCGCCGCGGGCCGTAGCTCCACGGGCAGCGCGCTCACGCGCTCCTCCCAGAGCTCCGCCGTCGTCTGCGCCGGCTTGTCGATGGCGTGCTCCGACACGTCGTAGCGCCCGCCCTGCTGCACGAGGTCGCCCGCGATCGCCCAGGAGTGCAGGAGCTGCAGGGCGAAGAGCGGGTTGCCCTTGCTCCGGCGCGTCGCCGCGTCGATCGCCCGCTCGGTGAGCGGCAGGGTCTCGAGCAAGAGCAGGCGCGTGTCCTTCTGGTCGAGCGGCTCGAGCTCGACGCGCTGCCCGCCGTAGTCCTCGAGCAAGAGCTCGATGCGCGCCCGCGCCGTGGCGTCGTTCGCGGCCTCTTCGCTGCGCATGGTGGCGAGCAGCAGCATCGGCACGGCGCGCAGATCGCGCTGCAGGCGCGACAGGCGCTGGAAGGTGTCGGGCGGCGCGCGGTGCAGGTCGTCGAGCCACAGGAAGAGGGGGCGCGTCCGGGCGGTCATCTCGAGCGTCTTGCGGATGACGAGCCACTTGATCTCGGGCCGGTCGAGCACGAAGCGCCGCCCGGTCGGGCCGACCGACTGGTCGTCCTCGACGCGGCACAACCAGGCGGCGGCGCCCGCGACCCAGGTCTTGCCCTCCTCGTCGTCGGGCGAGACGCGCCACACGTTCATCAGCACCTTCTCGATCGTGCTGCGCTTGCTCTTCTCGACCCGGTAGTGCTGCGCGAGGGCGCCGACGACGCCGTCGAGCGGCGCGGCGATCTTCCGGTACTTGCTGCGCAGCGGGATCATCAGGCCGAGCTCGTGGACCTCCTGGCAGAGCCACTCGGCAAGGCGGCTCTTGCCGACGCCGGCCGGGCCGCCGATGAGCACGAAGCGGTGCTGCGGCGCCGGGCTCGCGCACACCTCGTTCACCACCGAAAGCAGGTGCTCGCGCTCCGGGCTGCGCGCCACCATCGGGCTCGGCCGCAGGCCGAGCAGGCCGGGCGAGGTGACGGCGGTCGGCATCGCCGGCGTCTCGGGCTCGGGTGACGTGGAGCGCTCGCTCGCGATGGCCCGCAGCGAGCCGTGCCCCGGTGCGGGCGGTGGCGGCGGCTCGCGCGGCGTCGTGCCGACGGGCTTGTGCTCGTGCCACGCCCGGCGCGCGTCGGCGGCGAACTCGTAGCGGTCCCACGGCCACTTGGCCGTGAGCCGCGCGAGCACGTCGCGCACGCCCTCGGGCACGCCGCGCGGCAGGTTGTAGGCCGGGAAGGGTGCGTTCTTGTGCTGCTCGAGCAGCTCCTCGTTGCTGCCGCTGAAGGGCTCGTCGCCGACGAGCAGCGTGTAGAGCAGACAGCCGAGCGGGTAGAGGTCGGTGGCGGGCCCGATGTGGGGCGTGGCCATCCGGATCTGCTCGGGCGCCATCCAGCCCGGCGTGCCGGCGCCGTAGCGCACCGTGGGCGCGACCTCGTTCGAGCCGTCGAGCCGGTGATCGACGGCGTCACGGGTGACCCACGCGAGCCCGAGATCGAGCACGAACGCCTTGGCGTCGTCGTCGCCGCCCGAGCGATCGAGCAGGATGTTGGAGGGCTTGAGGTCGCCGTGGATGACGCCGCGGGCGTGGGCGTGGGCCAGGCCCGCGAGCACCTGATCGAGGGTCGACCACACGACCGGCCACGGCAACAGGCCGTCCGTGCGCGCGCGGTAGATCCACTCGTGGAGCGAGCGGCCCGCCGCCACGTCCATGACGAGGTAGGGCGTACCGTCGGCGAGCGCGCCGTAGTCCCGGGCCCGCACGATGACCGGGTGCGACAGGCCCGCGAGGGCCCGCGCCTCCTCGTAGAAGAACCACGCCTCGTCGTGCTTCTTCTTGCGGTCGCCCTCGGAGCGCTCCTTGCCGGCGCTGCGCGAGCGCGGCATGAGCTTGAAGGCCACGCGCTCGTCGAGCACGAGGTCGCGACACAGGTAGACGAAGCCCATGCCGCCACGGCCGAGCTCGCGCCGCACCTGGTAGCGGCCGGCCAGGATCGATCCGACGGGTAGCGGGCTCTCCTTCGACATGGCGTGCCCCCGCTCGTCGGGGGGCGGCCCAGTGTACCGGGCCTTTTCGGAACTGCCAGCCCCCTCGCGCCCCTACCGCGCTCCGAGGTCGCTCGGCGGCGGTCGCGTCGTGGCGGTGGCGAGCGCCTGCTCCACTTCGGCGACGGTGAGGGCGACGAGCCGCGCCAGCATCTCGCGGCCGTGCGCGGCGGTCGCGCGCGCCGGCGCGCCCGTGTACGCGTCCGGCATCCCGCACTCCGCGAAGCTCGTCTTGCCCGCCCGAATCGCGTCCGAGAGGCTCACCGTGAGCGGCGTCAACGTGGCGGCGCGCTCGTGGTCGCAGAGCTCCGGGGCGATGGCGAGCACGAGCGAGGTCTCGTACTCGCCGGCGTGGCACGCGCCGCTCTTGAACTCGTCGGACAAGAGGCGGCCCCAGCGCCGGGACAGCGGGCTCGCCACCGAGGCGCTGCCGTGGGGCAGGCCCGCGACGGCGGCGCGCACCTCGGCCTCGTGGGCCGGCTCGAGGTGCTGGCTCACGAAGCACACGTGCCGGAAGCCCTGGCCGACGAGGCTCGTCGCGATGCGCGCGAGCATGGCCGTGAGCGTGCCGTTCGCGACCGAGACGGCGCCCGCGAAGCCGCGCGCGAACTCGGTGACGCCGTAGGCGACGCTCGGGGCGACGAGCGCGTCGGTGCCGCGACGGGCGAGCTCCTCGGCGGCGCCCGCTGCCACGGCCTCGCCGATCAAGGTGTCGGTCGCGAGCGGCAGGTGCGGGCCGTGCGGCTCGACCGAGCCCACCGGCACGAGCACCACCACCTCGTGGCGCCCGAGCCGCGCGGCGAGCGCCGTCGTCGTGAGCTCGGCGAGCCGCAGGCCGGGTGTTCGGCCGGGGTCGGTGACGGGGCCGCTCGGGTGGGTAGGCATGGCTCAGTCTCCCACGGGCAGCTCGCCCGCGCGATCGCGCTCGCGCAGGCTCTTCCTGTCCGTCTTGCCGCGGTCGTTCCGGGGCAGCTCCGGGACGATGGCCACCCAGCGCGGGTACTTGTGCTTGCTGAGGCGCTCTTGCACGTGGCTCTTCAGCTCGGCGGCGAGCGCGGCGCGGGCCGCGGCGTCGGCGTGGCGCTCGGGCGCACGCAGCACGACGAAGGCCTTCGGCTTGACGAGCCCCTCCTCCTCGCGCCCGATGACGGCGGCGGCCGACACCTCGGGGTGGGTGCACAGGCACGCTTCCACCTCGACCGGTGCGACCCAGATGCCGCCGACCTTGAGCAGCTCGTCGGCGCGCCCCTCGAACCAGTAGTAGCCCTCGGCGTCGCGCCGGAAGAGATCGCCGCTGCGGCAGAAGTGGCCGTGGAAGGTCTGCCAGGAGCGCTCGCGCTCCTGGAAGTAGCCGAAGGCGATCGAGTCGCCCTTGACCCACATGACGCCGCTCTCGCCGGTGGCGACCTCCGCGCCACCCGGCTCGGTCGCGTCGGCGGGCAGGAGGCGGATCTCGTAGCCGTCGACCACGCGCCCGAGCGAGCCCGGCCGCACGTCGCCGGGGCGGTTCGAGCAGTAGATGTGGAACATCTCCGCCGAGCCGATGCCGTCGTACACCTCGCCGCCGAAGCGCTCGACGAAGCGCGCGTAGAGGGCCGGGGGCAAGGCCTCGCCGGCGGACAGGTGGAAGCGCACGCACGACAGATCGAGCCGCGCCCGCCCCTGGCGCGCGCGGGCGTCGTCGTCGTCGAGCAGCTTCGCCATCATCGTCGGCACGTTCGTCACGATCGTCGGCCGGTGGCGCTCGATCGCCCCGGCGAGCGTCTCGGGGGTGGCGCGCTCGGCGAAGAGCGCCGCGGTCGCGCCCACGCGGAACGGGAACATGAGGTTCGTGCCGGTGGCGTAGCCGAAGAACAGGCGCGGCACGCTCACCGTCACGTCGCCCGCGCGGTAGCCCACCGTACCGAGCGCGTAGCGCTCGGTGTGGAAGGCGAAGTCGCGGTGGGCGTGCATCGCGGCCTTGGGCTGGCCGGTGGCGCCCGACGTGAAGAGCCAGATCGCCGGGTCGTCGCGCTCGGTCGGGCGCTCCCCTGGGCCGCTCGCCGCACGTCCGCGCTCGAGCGCCTCCGCGAGCGAGATCGCGCCGAGCGCCGCGAGCTCGGCGCCGAGCTCGACCTCGCCGAGCACGTCCTCGCCCGTCGCGACCTCGCGCGCCAGGACGAGCGCGCGCGGCGCGGTCTCGCCGAGCGTCGCGGCGATGCTCGCCGCCACGGCCGGGGTCGTCACGATGGCGCTCGCGCGCGTGTAGCGCGCGAGGTAGGCGAGATCGGCGGCCGGCGCCGCCGGGTTGCCCATCGCCACGACGAGCCCCGCCCGCAGCGCCGCGAAGAAGGCCCACGCGAAGGCCGGCGTGTCGGGCAGCACCACGAGCGCGCGCTGCTCCTGCGCGACCCCCGCGGCGATGAAGTAGGCGGCGAGCTCGCGCGTGCGCCGGGCGACCTCGCCGTAGCTGTGGCGCTCTGCTCCGAAGAGGATCGCGGGGTGGTCGGCCTTCCCCTCGGCCAGCCGGTCGAACAGGTAGTAGTTCGCGAGGTTGAACGCGCGCGGCAGCTCCATGTCCCAGGGCTACCACGACCCCGCGCCAGAGGGAGCGCGCCGCGCGCCCTGGATTGGGCTAGCTTCGCAGGTGATGGACGAGCACACGGCCAATCCACTGTCCGGGCGGCGCATCGGTCTCGTCGGCGGCGGCAACCTCGGCGAGGCGCTGATCCGCGGGCTTCTCGAGTCCGGGGCCGTCCCGCCGGGTGCGCTCACGGCGAGCGACCCCTCGCAGGCGCGCCGCGCGCACCTCGCGAGCCGCTACGGCATCGCGGTGAGTGACGACAACGGCGCGCTCGCGCGCGGCGCGGACGTGCTCGTGCTAGCGGTCAAGCCGCAGGTCATGGCCGTCGCGCTCGCCGAGCTCGCGCCGGCCTTCCGGTCCGAGACGCTCGTCGTGTCGGTCGCGGCCGGGGTGCGGATCGCCACCCTCGAGGCCGGCCTCGCCGCGGGCGCTCGGCCGGCGCCGGCGGGTGGCGCCCCGACCGACGTGCCGCCGGTCGTCCGCGTGGTGCGCGCCATGCCGAACGCCGCGGCGCTGGCGCTCGCCGCCGCCACCGCCCTCGCCCCGGGCGGCGCGGCCACCGCCGCCGATCTCGCGCTCGCCCGCGCGCTCTTCGACGCCGTGGGCCGCACCGTCGTCGTGCCGGAGGGCGCAATCGACGCCGTCACCGGCCTGTCCGGCAGCGGGCCCGCCTACGTCATGCTCGTCATCGAGGCGCTGGCCGACGGCGGCGTGTGTGCGGGCCTGCCGCGCGACGTCGCGCTCGGCCTCGCGGCCCAGACCGTGCTCGGCGCCGCGAAGCTCCAGCTCGACACGAACGAGCACCCGGCCGTGTGGAAGGACCGGGTCACGAGCCCGGGCGGCACCACCGCCGCGGGGCTCGTGGAGCTCGAGAGCGGCGGGGTGCGCGGCGCCTTCATCCGCGCCGTCGGGGCGGCCACGGCCCGCGCCCGCGCGCTCGGCGGCTGACGCGCGCGCCTTGCTCCGCCCGGCAGCGGACGCTATGCCGACCCTGCGCGCGCCGTGCGCGGCACGGCGTGCCGGCGGCCCGTCTCGCACCTCACCGCTCGGCTGGAGAGCGAAATCACGGTGCGCGGCGCGGTCGGCGCGACCGCAACGCTTGTACGAACCTCTGGGGAACTCATGAAAACAGCTTTCATTTTCACGACTTCGATCACCCTCGTCGCCGCAGTGGCCGCCGTGCAGGGCTGCAAGAAGGACGAGACGACGAACAACACGACGACCACGACGACCACGAGCACGACCACGACCGGCACCGGCGGCTCGGGCGGCACCGGGCCGACCTGTGCCGAGTACTGCCAGGCCGCGGTCGACATCTGCGGCGCGAGCCAGGGGACCAAGCAGTTCGAGGACACGACCGCGTGCGAGGACGTGTGCGCGTTCTGGGATCCGGGCACACCCGGCGCGCAAAGCGGCGACAGCCTGGCGTGCCGCGACTCGCACGTGACGCTCGCCGCGACCGACGCAGCGGCCCACTGCCCGCACGCCGGGCCGGCGGGCGGCGGCATCTGCGGTACCTCGCAGTGCGACGCCTTCTGTGCGCTCGACCTCGCCGTGTGCACCGGCGTCGATGCGGCCTTTGCGAGCCTCTCCGAGTGCACGACCGCGTGCGCGCTCTGGGCCGGCGCCGACGCCGACTACGCGAGCAACCCGACCGACACGACCGACAGCTTCGGCTGTCGCCTCTACCACCTCATCGCGGCGGCCGGCGATCCGACGACCCACTGCAGCCACACGGGCGACGCGTCGCCCATCTGCGTGAACTGAGCCCGCGCCGGGCGCGCCCGCATGCTGCGTGCGGCGGGCGCGCCACTTCGCGCTGGTCCCGGGGGCGGGAACTTGATAGCGACTGGAGAGAGCATGCACGCCAGCCGACGACCCCTGCTCGCCGTCGCGGTCGCCCTCGCAGCGGCCGTCGGCGCGCCCACGCTCGCCACGGGCTTCTCGGGCTGCGACGCGGACCTCGACGAGAGGTGCCTCGGCGGTGACGGCACCTGCGATGCGCTGCCCGTGTACGATGGCGGGCCCTGCTTCGACCATTGCGACCCGGACGCCGGCCTCGGCCTCACGGGCGTGTTGCCACCCGAGGTCGATCAGGTGCTCGAGGTGTGCCGCGAGTGCCACAGCCTGGCCGCCATGCACCCTGTCGCTGCTGGCGGTGCTGGCGGTGCTCCTGTGGCGAGCGGTGCACCGTTCCCTCTCGAGACCTATGCCGACACGCAGCAGCTCTACGGGACCAAGTGGCGCTGGTACGCCATGAAGAACCCCATCGAGACGGGCTACATGCCGCTCAACTCCTCGCTCAGCGACAGCCAGAAGGGCGTCTTGCTCGACTGGATCTGCGCGTGCGCCCCGCCGAGCTCGGGCCCGTGTACCGGTGGAGCCGGCTGCGGCCAGGGGGGCCTCGGGGGCGGCGGCCAGGGCGGCAGCGGCGGTCTCGGCGGCAGCGGCGGTCTCGGCACGGCCGGCGCCCCGAGCGGAGGCAGCGCCGGCTCGGGAGGCTAGCCGGGCGCCCGCGCGTCACCCGTCGTGCTCCGGCCGGCCAGTGGACGGCGCTGGATGCGCGTGATACCTCCTAGAGAACCGTGGATCTCCACGAAGGGGCCATCGTTGCGGGCAGGTACCGCCTCGTCCGTCCGCTCGGCGAGGGCGGCATGGGGGCGGTGTGGCT
>JADLAB010000555.1 GCA_020848455.1 Polyangiaceae bacterium | reverse complement strand
TCGTCCGCGCTACGGTGGGGCTCAGGCAGATGTCTGGCGATCCGAAGATCGACGTGGGCCCCGGACTCGGCGCCGCGCGCCGCGTGACGGACGACGGCGAGGTGTCGACCTCCGTGGAGATGGGCTCGTGGGTCGGGGCGGAGCTCGGCTCCGAGCGCGACGACCTCATCGACGTCGTGCTCGGCGGCACGTACCGGCTGCTTCGTGTCGTGGGCGAAGGGGCCATGGGCCGGGTCTACGAGGCGCAGCACACGCGCATCGCGGGCAAGCGCTTCGCGGTCAAGATCCTCCACCCCGAGCTCGTCCGGCACCAGGATCTGCGCGAGCGCTTCCTGCGCGAGGCCGAGGCCGCGGCCCTGGTCGACCACCCGAACGTCGTGGGCGTCTACGACGTCGGCGAGACCACGGATGGGCGCCCGTACCTCGTCGCGGAGCTCCTGGCCGGAGAAGATCTGAACGGACGGCTCGAGCGCGAGGGCACCCTGTCCGTGGCGAGCGCCGTCCGCATCGCGCGGCAGGTCGCGCGGGCCCTCGGCGCGGCCCACGCGCGCGGCGTCATCCACCGCGACGTCAAGCCCGAGAACGTGTTCCTCACCGGCGAGCCGGCTCGGCCGATGGTCAAGGTGCTCGACTTCGGCATCTCGCACCTCGACAAGTCGGGCAAGCGCCTCACCAAAGTCGGCACGGTGATGGGCACCCCTTGGTACATGCCGCCCGAGCAGGGTCGCGGTCAGCGCGTGGACCATCGCGCGGACATCTACGGGCTCGGCGGCATCCTGTACCGCGCGCTCACCGGCGTGGCGCCCCACGACAAGGGCGATCCCGGCGAGACGCTCCTCGACGTGCTCACGCAAGATCTGGTCGCGCCGCGTGTCCTCGCGCCGGCGCTGCCCGCGGCGCTCGAGGCCATCCTGCTGCGGGCCATGGCACGCCGGGCCGAGGACCGCTTCGCGACGATGCGGGAGCTCGAGGAGGCGCTGGCCCCGTACGACAGCGAGAGCGGCGCGGCGCCGGCGGCCGCACCCGGGCTCGGCGCCGGGCCCGCCGCCGGTGCCCAGGCGACCGATGCCGACGCGGTACGGCCGACCATCGTCGACCTCGCGGTGGCCGGCCCCGTGGCGGGCGAGGGCCCGCCCGCCCAGCCGGACTCGGCGCTCGCCGAGCGTCCTCGCGCGACCCAGAGCTGGCTCGTGCGGCTGGCGCTCGGCCTCGCGATCCTGGTGCTCCTCGTCGCGCTCGTCGCGCTCGTGCGCGGGCAGCTCGTCCAATGTCCGTGATGCGGCCGATCGCCGTGGTGGCGGCGCTGTGCGCCGCGTGCCCCGCCGAGCGCGTCGACGACGGTACGGCCGATGCCTCGGCGAGCGTGGTGACGCCGAGCGCGCCCAGCGCGTCGAGCGCCCCGACCGCGTCGAGCGCCCCGACCGCGTCGCGCGCCGCATCCGCAGCTCCACGGCTCGAGCCAGGCAGCGTCCTTGCGTGCGCACTGTCACGCGCGTCGGGCGATCCGACCGCGAGCTTCGATCGGGCCATCGCCCGTGCCCGCGCCGAGGGCCTGCAAGACCCCGCTGCGCTGCTCGCCTCGGTCCACGACACGAAGGATGAGGTCGGCCGGAGGTTCCTGGCGCTGGAGACGCTCGCACGCCACCTCGCCGATGCGGGCCGATTCCTCGAGGTGGAGCGCCTCGCCGCGGCGCCGTTCGCCGACTGGCGCGCCACGTACCTCGACGGCGTATGCGCGACGGCGGCCACGCGGGCAGGTGGCGTCGAGGTAGGGTCGCGCATCGCGGACGGCATCGGGGACGAGCACACGCGGGCGCGGGTCTTCCTGGACCTCGCGGCGCTGGCGCCGAGCGAAGCGGCCGCCCTCATCGGCCGCGCCGTGGTCGCGCTCCGCAGCGCCCGCCCTCGCAAGGCGCACGTGCCGTGGCGCGACGGACGCATGTGGGTGGCCGAGCATTCCGAGGCGCTCGCCATGCTCGTCGAGTGCGCGCGGGGCTATGGTGCCCTGGGACGGTCCGAAGAGGCGCTGCTGCTCCTTTCGGACGTCCGGGCCCTCGGGCGACAACACCATTACCTCGAAGACGTCCCCGGCTTTGCCGCCGCGGTCAAGCTGGAGGCGGCGTTCGGTCGCGCCGTCCGAGGCGACGGGCAGGGCGCACGCGAGCTCGCGCGAGAGGCGCTCGAGGCGCCGCGCGCCGGGCGTGACATCGAGGGGCGTGCCCGGCTCTTGCTCCGAGGCGCAGAGCTCGCGCGCGTGCTCTCGGACGGAGGCGAGGACCTGCTGCGCGAGGCGCTCGAGACCGCGCGAACGCTCGAGCAGGCCGAGCTTCAAGAGTGGCGCGTCCGGGGGGCACGCGGCACGATGATCCCGATCGCGGACGCATGGGTGACGAGCGGCAACCGAGGCGAAGCGGCGCGCGTGCTCGAGCTCGCCGAGCGCACCATCCTCTCCGCGACGAAGCTCACGCTGCCCGGTGGCGCCGAAGACCGGGCGCGCGCGCTCGTCGCGGTCGGCACCGCCCACGCGCGCGCCGGCGACCTCGGGCGCGCCCGCGCCCTCGTCGCGGACGCCGTCGGGGCGCTCCTGCGCGGCAGCGACCCGTGCTCGGCCGAATTTCCAGGCATGGCCATCATGGACCTCCTCCTCGGTGCCGACTTCCGTGAGCAGGCGCTCGCGGCGGCAGACACGATGGCCTCGTGCCCCTCCGCCGCAGACCGCGCCTACGGGCGCATCGTCGACGCGACGCCGGCCGCGGGCGACGCCATCGCCATCGCCGCGCGCATCCGCGATCGCGCCGGGCGGCTCGCGGCGCTCGTCCGCGCCGCGAATCGCGATCCTGCCGGCGCCGAAGCGTTGATGGCGGCCGCGCTCGAGCTCGCGAGCCCCGGAAGCCCGACCGAGCTCTTGCTCGTCGCCAACGCCTACGTCGACGCGCCGGTCGTCGCCGAGGGCGCCGTGGCCGCGGCGTTGCGGCGCCACTGTCACTGACCGCCGGATGAGTCCGGCGCTTCGTGGGCTTGATCCGCTCGGCCGCCGAGCGCAGCCTCGGCGCATGCTGACTCAGGCCGTGGCGCTCCGCTTCGCCGAGGCGGCCGCCGGCTGGCTGCGCGCCCGGGAGCCCGGGGAGTGGCTCGCGCACGCGATCTTCGTCACGTCGGACGACGGTCGGCGCGCCGTGCTCGCGCGGCGCGAGGTCGTCGTCCTGCTCGAGAAGGCGCGGGACCACGCGCGCGACACCGCGCGGGCCGCGCTCGAGCGCGAGATCGCCGCGGCCATCGACGTCGTCAAGGCGGCCGCGCCGGTCGACGTCCCCGTCGTCGTGTTCCTCGAGCGCGAGGACGGCGCGGTCGAGATGGGCGTCCTCACGCTCGCGCTGCCGACGAAGCAGAGCGCCCGCAGGAGGTGACGCGCGGGGCCGGCTCGGGCCACAAAGGCCACGCGACGGCTACTTGCCCTTCGTGAACTCGCCGGTGTTCGCCTTGCAGGCCTTCTCGAGCGCGTCGGGGCCGCCGCCGAGGTAGCCCTCGAAGTAGATGTCCTTGTGCTCGCGGACCTGACAGGCGCCGATGGACCCGTCGGTCGGGCAGGCCGCTTCCTTGAAGTCGCCGTCGGCGCAGAGCTTCTTCAGGCTGTCGAGCCCGAGCGCGAGGTTGTCGCCGCGGTACTCGCGGCACGACTTGAACTTCGGGGTGTGGCAGGAGGCGACCTTGTCGCTGCCCGCGGCCGGACCGCCCTTGCCGCAGGCGCCGAGCAGGCCGAGCAGCGAGGCGACGACGAGGATCGAGGCGCGGGGTCTGGACGAGACGGACATGCCGCGAACGTCGGCGAAGGGCGCGCTCATGTCAAGGCGCGCTGCCGCCGGCGCGCGACGAGCCCGAGGAGCGCGAGCAGGGACAGGAGCGCCCCGGGGTGCGTGCCGCGCGCCGCGACGCGGCAGCCGCAGCCCGACTCCGCGGTCGGGTCCGGGCTCGCGCTCGCGCCCGCCGTGCCGGCCCCGGTGCCACTGCCGCCCGTGCCGGTCGCACCGGTGCCGCCGCCGCCCGTACCGGTCGCGCCGGTGCCGCTGCCGCCTGCGCCGGTCGCGCCGGTGCCGCTACCGCCCGCGCTGCTGCCACCGGGACCACCGGCGCCGGCGCCGCCCGCCCCCGAGCCCCCGACGCCCGTGCAGTCGACCGCGGGCTTCGTGATCGAGTAGAGGTCGAAGACCTGATTCTGCTGCGGGTAGGCGCCCCAGGTCGCGATGTCGAGCTTCTCGTCGGCGACGTCGAAGACGAGGTAGTGGTGGTCGCCCGAGCACGTCTCGCGCCCCGTCGCGCTGCCGCAGAGCAGGCCCGGGATGGTGAAGGCGCCGGCGCCGCCCGACACGTAGTAGACCGTCCCGGCCGCGGGGTCGCCGACCGGGCACGCGTCGTTCGAGCCGGGATCGCCCTGCGTCGCGCAGGCCGAGGGCGCGTAGCGCTCGTACCAGTGGTTGTGGCTCGCCAGGACGACGTCCACGTGGTGCGCGTCGAACACCGGCACGAGGGCGGCGTTCTGCCCCTCCTCGTTCGGAGGGTGACTGATCGAGAACCAGACCTCGTGCGTGTAGATGGGCTTGTGCAGGTAGACGATCTTCCAGCGCGCCGGGTTCTGCGTCAGCACCTCGTCGAGCCACGCGGCCTGCTTGGCGAAGGCGGGCTGCCCGTCCTTGTAGGTCTCGGTGGAGAGCGCCACGAAGATCGCGTTGCCGTAGCGGAAGAAGTAGTAGTCCTCCGTGTCGGTGCCGTTCGGTCCCGTCGAGCGGGGCAGGGCGAAGAGTTGGTTGTAGTTGGCGCCGTCGCCCTGGCCCGGCCCGGTGTCGTGGTTGCCGAGCGAGGCCATGCTCGGCACGAAGGCGGCCGCGTCGTCGTTGTAGGTGAGGTAGTTCTGCCACTGGTCGATGGCGTCGCCGTCGACCACGAGATCGCCGCCGTTGAGCACGAACGCGGGCGCGTGCGTCATGGCCTGGCTCAGGATCTCCGCGTAGTTCTCGCCGCCGCCGAAGATGGGATCGGGCCGGTTGTCGCCGAGGTAGGCGAAGCGGAAGGTCCCGCACTCGGCGTGGGGCGTGGGGCCCGTGCGGAAGGAGTACTCGTTCGACCAGCCGTCGGCCGGATTGCCCGCGCGGTAGTAGTAGGTCGTGCTCGGCGCGAGGCCGGTGAGCACCACCTCGTGGACGATCCCGAGCGCGCCGTTCGCGACGAACGAGCTGCCGCTCACGGCCGGCCCGTAGCTGCCCGGGCTCAGGCCGTACTCGACGAGGCTCTGCCCGGCTGCGGTCGTGTTCCACGTCACGCCGAACGTCGTGTGCGTCGGCCCGACGAAGGAGACGCGCACGTGCGACGGCGCCGCCAGGGCCTCGGTGCACAGGCCCGCCGTGCCGAGCGCCGCGGCGAGCGCGACCGCCCGGCAGAGCGCGCCCCGCGCGCCCCTCGTCGACCCGCAGAGAGAGCCGGTACCCGTTGCCTTCTCCATGGCGCTACCTCGACCGAACGCGACCACCGAGCCCGAGGCTATCACAGCCGCCCGCGCGCCCGGGCGCCCGGGCGCGGGCACGGGTTGCGCCGCGGCGCTTGCCGGACCACACCTCTCGGCCATGGGTCTCTTCGCGTCCCTCAAGCCCCGCGGCCCCAGCGGCTTCGGCGCCTCCTCGACCGCCGAGGAGGTCACCCGCGGGCTCGACCTCGCGGGCAAGACCTTCCTGCTCACGGGCTGCAACTCCGGCATCGGACTCGAGACGCTGCGCGTGCTCGGCCTGCGCGGCGCGCGCGTGCTCGCCGCCGCGCGCACCGAGGACAAGGCCCGGCAGGCGATCGCCGCCTGCGGGACCTCTGCCGCCGGGGCGATCCCGCTCGCCTGCGAGCTCGCCGAGCCGGCCTCGGTGCGCGCCTGCGTCGCCGCGGTGAAGGCGCTCGGTGCGCCGCTTGCCGCCATCGTGGCCAACGCGGGCATCATGGCGCTGCCGAAGCTCGAGGTCGTGCACGGCCTCGAGCTGCAGTTCCTCACGAACCACCTCGGGCATTTCTTGCTCGTCACCGAGCTCGTCGACGCGCTCGCCGACGACGGGCGCGTCGTGCTCGTGTCGAGCTCCGCACACCGGCGCGCGCCGCGCGCGGGCATCGACTTCGGCAACCTCGCGGGCGAGCAGGGCTACGCGCCGTTCGAGGCCTACGGCCGCTCGAAGCTCGCGAACCTCCTGTTCGCCAAGGAGCTCGCGCGGCGCCTCGCCGGCTCGCGGCGCACCGCGAACGCGATCCACCCGGGCGTCATCGGCACGAACCTGACGCGCAACATGGGCACCGTCGTCGCGGCCATCTGGAGCGTCGCCTCGACGGCCCTGCTGAAGTCCGTCCCGCAGGGGGCGGCCACGCAGTGCTACGTCGCCTGTCACCCCGACGTCGCCGGCGCGTCGGGGGAGTACTTCGCCGACTGCAACGTGGCGCGACCGAGCGCGCTCGCCCTCGACGAGGCGCTCGCCCGGCAGCTCTGGGACGAGAGCGAGCGGCTCGTCGCGGCCTTGGGCTGACCCCCGGAGCGCCACGACGAGCAGGGTTCGCCCCGACAAGCCGCTCGAAGCGGCCGTAACTCGGGGTAGACCGGAGGTCTGGGGCCAGTTACGGCCGGTTGCGCGCGCACAAGTGCGCGATGGGTGGTGGATGCGGCGAGGACTCGCCCCGACAGGCCGCTCGAAGCGGCCGTATCTCGGGGTAGACCGGAGGTCTGGGGCCAGTTACGGCCGGTTGGGGCGCGGCGCGCCGTGCGGTGCGCGAGCTGCGGTGCGGTGCGCGAGCGGCGCGCGGCTCGGCGCGCGAGCTGCGGTGCGCGAGCTGCGGCGCGCGAGCTGCGGTGCGGCGCGCCGGCCGGTCACTCCGAGATGCGGATCGGCGGCTTGAGCGGCAGCGCCGGCGACGAGAAGCTTCGGCTCGAAGGCTGCGACGGGGCCGGGGTCGGCGAGATCTCGCCGTCGAGGGCCGCGAGCGCGGCGACGAGCCGCTCGAGGCCGAAGTCGTAGGCCACCTCGCGCACGAAGGTCTGGCTGATGCGCACGAGGCGCATGGCGAGCGTGCGGCCGAAGTCCACCTCGCGGTCGAGGAAGGCCTCGAAGCTCGCGTAGCGCT
>JADLAB010000554.1 GCA_020848455.1 Polyangiaceae bacterium | reverse complement strand
TCGTCGCCCTCGTGGTCGAAGTAGTAGTGGATGCCCTCGCGCTCCAGCCGCCGGCTCACGAAGTCGAAGTCGGTCTCGTGGTACTGGCCGATGTGCTCGACCGCGGTGTACGTCCCGTCGAGCGCCATCGAGTGCCCGACCGTGGCAGCGTCGAGGAGCTCCTTCACGATCGCCGGCACGTCCTTGTCGACCCAGATGCGGCTGTGCACCTCGTGCGTCAGGCGGTGGAGGCGGGGGCGCAGCTCGACCCGGTAGAGGGCGCGCTCGCCGTGCGCCTCGACGATCTCGACCGCCTCGACGATCCCGCGCCAGGCGAGCGCGGCCGACCCGTCCGCGCCGTTCACCTGCAGCGTCGCGCCCGACCCGACGGCCGCGGCGGCCTCGTCGATGGCCTTCTGCTCGCCGAGGAAGAAGACCTCGAACCGGTACGAGGTCGAGATCGCCTCCGTGCCGCGAAACGCGAGCACGCGCAGGCCTTCGCCGAGGTCGGGTGCGAGGAGGGAGAAGTTGTCGTGGAGCATGGCGGCGTCGGACCGTGGGGTCCGTCACCCCCGGCCCGTCCCTTTTTCCCCGTGGGCCCGAACGGTACCACGGAACGGCGCCTCCGGCCGGTTCCGTCCGCGGGGCGTCCCCATGCCCACGCGCCCGCGCCGAGGTCGGCCTACTCCGCCGATGTCGGCGGCGGCCCCGCCAGGCTCGGCCGGGCGAGCAGCCGGCCCGTGCGCGGCGGATGCTCCACGCCGGCGCGCGGCGCGACGAGGTCGAGCTGCACGGGCAGGACCACCATCGGGACGGCGGCGTGCTGCAGGCGGCGCTGGATCTGGAAGGCCGTCTCGTTGTGGAGCATGCGGTTCCAGCTCGTGTCCTCGTCGAAGATGATCTGGCCGGCGACCACGAGGGCCTTCGGGAAGCGCCCGACGAGCTCGAGCGCGAGCTTCTCGGCCTCGACCGCGACCTCGGTGCCGACCGAGTAGGCCGTCGTGGCGCGCAGGCCGAGCACGGCCGCGAACTGCTCGTAGGATGCGAGGTGCTGCTGCGTGCGGGCCTCGAGGGCCTCGAGCTCGCGCGTGCCCTTGAAGACGTCGGAGTCGACGACCGCGACGCTCACGAACACGACACCGTCGAAGTGGCCCGGGAACATGCGCTGCAGGGTCAAGAGGGCGTGGCGGCCGAGCCCGCCGTAGCCGCCGACGAACAGGACGGCGACCGGCTCGTCCGGGTGGGGCGGCCCGAGCAGCGCGGGCGGAGCCTCGTGGCCGAAGTGGCGTAGATCGGCGGCGCTGCGCATCGGGTCCGGTAGCTCGTGGTCGAGCCTGCGGATCGCACCGACCACGCGGCCGTAGTGGCGCTTGACGAAGAAACAGAAGACGACGAGCGCGGAGGTGACCACGAGGGTCACCCAGCCGCCCTCCACGAACTTCTCGATCACCGTGACGACGAGGATGGTGAGACACAGGAGGACGGCGACGAGGTGCGCCGGCAGGTGGCGGCGCCACTTCGGCTCCTGCCGGCGCCGCCCGATCCACAGGCGGCACATGGCGATGTTCGAGAGCGAGAACGTCAGGAACACGTTGATCGAGTACATGACGACGAGCGTGCCGACGTCGCTCGTGGCGTCCGCGGGGCGCGTCTCGTGGGCGTAGAGCAGGGCCGCCGCCGCGGCACCGCCCATGAGGACGACGCCGTTGCGCATGGTGAGCCGCTCGGACAGCGCCGCGAAGCGGTGGGGCAGCCACGAATCGGTGGCCATGTTGGCCATGACGCGTGGACCGTCGATGAAGCCCGCCTGGGCGGCCACGAAGAGCAGCGCCCCCTCGCTCACGAGGGTCACGATGTTGAACGCGCCGCCGAAGTGCCAGCCGCCGAGGGTCCAGTCCGCCGTGACGCGGTCGAGCAGGACCGCGTTCATCGTCTTGCCCGCCTCCGGTCGCGCTCCGACGAGCAGGTAGCAGAGGAGCAGGCCGCCGGCCGTGATCGCCAGCGACGTGGCCATGAGCACCATCGTGCGCTTGGCGGTCGCCACGCGCGGCTCGCGCATGATGCCGATCCCGTTGGAGACGGCCTCGATGCCGGTGTAGGTGCCGCCGCCGAGCGAGTAGGCGCGCGCGAAGAGCGCGAGCACACCGAAGGTCCCGAGCTCCCGGGCCGACGCCTGGATGTTGCTCGACACCTCCGCGCTCACCACGGGGAGGTTGGCGGCGTTGCCGACGAGCACGACGAGCAGGAGCACCACGTGCGTGAGCACGAAGATCCCGAACACGGGAGCGATGGTGGTGACCGACTCCTTGACGCCGCGCAGGTTGAGGAGCGTGAGCAGGGCGAGCCCGGTCAGGGCGAACGGGAACTTGTAGGCCTGAAAGTGCGGCGGCAAGAAGCTGAAGATGGCGTCCGCGCCGGCCGATACCGAGACGGCGATGGTGAGCACGTAATCGACGAGCAGGGCCGCGCCCGACACGACGCCGGTCTTCGGGCCGAGCAGCTTGGTCGCCACGACGTAGCCGCCGCCACCCGCGGGGAACTCCTCGATGATGCGGCTGTAGCCGTAGCTGATGATGAAGACCGTGAGCGCCGCGGCGACCGCGAGGAAGACGGCGAGCCCCGTGTGCTCCTGGAGCGCCTTGAAGGCCTCGTCGGGACCGTAGCTGCTCGAGGACAGGCCGTCCGCGCCGAGCCCGACCCAGGCGAGCAAGGCGATGAGCGACAGCTTGTGGAAGGCGTGCGGATCCTTGACGTCCTTGGGAGCGCCGAGGACGGCGCGCCGGATACGGCCGAAGAGCGACATGGGGAGTTGGCGCGCGGCGCGCAACGCGGGCCGCACGTGGGGACCACGGGCGGACCGGACGCGGGCGCTGACCTCGCTAGCTCGACAGCTAGCACCCGGGCGCATCAAGAAGACATCAAGGAGCGGCAGACCGACATCAAGAAAGCATCAAGACGGCCCGGTCTTCGGCGGCTCGTCGCGCAGCCGGTAGCCGACGCCGGGCTCGGTGAGCAGGAGCTTCGGCCGGGCGGGCTCGGCCTCGATCTTCTTCCGGAGCTCGGCCATGTGCACTCGCACGTAGTGGGTCTGGTTCTGCTGCGCCGGGCCCCACACCTCCTTCAGGATCTGGCGGTGCGTGAGCACCCGACCCGCGTGCTCGGCGAGCAGCAGGAGCAGCCGGTACTCGATCGGCGTGAGGTGCACGGGCTCGCCGTCGAGCGTGACCTCGCGCCGCGTGCGGTCGACGGTGAGCCCGCCGAAGACGAGCACGGGGGACGGCTCGTGGCTGCGCGCGCGCTCGGCATGGCGGAGCGCGACGCGCATGCGCGCCAGGAGCTCGTTCACGCCGAAGGGCTTCGTCAGGTAGTCGTCGGCCCCGGCGTCGAGGGCCGCCACCTTGTCGTCCTCGCGCCCGCGCGCCGAGACGACCACGATCGGGACGAGCGTCCACTCGCGCAGCTGCCGGGCGAGCTCGAGGCCGTCGCCGTCGGGCAGACCGAGATCGAGCAGCACGATGTCGGGATGGGCGGAGGTCACGAGGCGCAGGGCGTCGGCGGTCGTGCCGGCCTCGAGCAGCCGGAAACCGTGGGAGCCGAGCGAGGCGCGCAAGAGGCGTCGCATCTGCGGCTCGTCCTCGACGACCAAGACGAGCGGACCGGTCTCGTCGCTCATGGTGCTACCTCCGAAGGCTGGCGGGTGCTGTCGCAGAGCGGCGCGTCGGGGTCGACCCGGGGGGGCTCGCCGACGATCGGCAGCCGCACGCGGAACACGGCGCCGCCGCCGGGGCGATTCTCCGCCTCGAGCGTGCCGCCGTGGGCCTCGACGACGGCGCGACAGATGGCGAGCCCGAGGCCCGAGCCGGCGCCGCTCGCGCCCGGCCCGCGGTAGAACTTCTCGAACAGCCGCCCGAGCGCGTCGGGCGGGATGCCGGGGCCGCGGTCGCGCACCTCGATCGTCGCGACTCCGCCGGCGAACGAGGCCGCGAGCTCGATCGGGCTCGCGGCGGGCGTGTGCTTGGCGGCGTTGTCGAAGAGGTTGACGAACACCTGCTCGAACGACACCGGATCGATCGGCAGGAGCGGCACCTCGGCGCCGAGCTCGGTCGTGATCGTGCGGCCCTCGAGCTCGCGCTCGAGCCGGCCGAGCGCCGAGCCGACGAGCTCCTCGAGCGGCACCCACTCGCGCTTCGGGGCGACGCCGGCCTCGAGGCGCGTCATGTCGAGCAGGTTGCCCACGAGC
>JADLAB010000553.1 GCA_020848455.1 Polyangiaceae bacterium | reverse complement strand
GCGCTGCGGGCGCGCGGCTCTTCTCGAGCTCGTCGAGCTCGGCGCGCGCCACGGCCACGCGCGCGTCCTTGGGATCGAGCGCCGCGGCCTTGTCGAAGCAGGCGCGTGCCGGCGCGAAGTCGCCGCGTCGTCCGAGCGCGTTGCCGAGGTTGAGCCACGCGCTGCCGAGCTCCGGATCGCGCTCGGTGGCGCGGCGGTAGCGGGCGAGGGCGTCGTCCGCGCGCCCGAGCCGCTCGTAGGCGAAGCCCAGGTTGTTCAGGTACTCGGCCCGCTCGGGCTCGAGGGCGAGCGCGCGCTCGAGCTCGGCGGCGGCCTCGACCGCGGCGTCGCGCGCGAGCAGGGCCGCGCCGAGCTGCGCGTGGTAGCGCGCCTCGTCGGGCGCGAGCGCCACGGCCGCGCGCTGCTCGCGCTCGGCCTCGGCCTGGTTGCCGAGCGCGAGCAGGGCCGTCGCGAGCACGTCGTGGCGGGCCGCCTCGCGCGGATCGAGCAGGGTCGCGCGCAGCAGGGCCTGGATCGCGCCCTCCGCCTGCCCGGCCCCGAGGCGCGCGACGCCGAGCGCGCCCTGCACGTCGGCGTCGTCCGGCGTGCGCTCGGCCGCGCGCTCGAGCGGGGCGAGCGCACCCGGCGCGTCGCCGAGGAGCAAGCGCGTGCGCCCGAGCTCCAGCTCGGCCGCCGGGTCGCCGGGCTCGAGCGCGAGCGCCGCCGCGAGCTCGTCCGCGGCGCGCTCGACCGCCGGATCGCCCTCGCCCGTGCCGAAGCCCTGACCGACGTCGGCCGCGGCGAGGCGCGCCCGCGCCATGCCCACGAGCGGTGCCGCGCGGCGCCGATCGAGCACCTGTGCGCGCTGGTAGGCCTCGAGCGCGTGCGCGCCGTCACCCGCGGCGAGCAGCCGATCGCCCGCCGCGAGCGCCTCGGCGTAGCCCGCGACGAGCCCGCCCCCGAGCTCCGCCGCGCCCGTCGCCGGAGGCGTCGCGTCCTTCGGGTGGCAGGCGGCGAGCGCGAGCGCGCCCGCGAGGCCCGTCGCGCGCGCCAAGCCGGCGAGCCCGAGCGGCGAGCTCATGTCACCGTGTACGCCTGCTCCGAGTGCTCCGAGCCGTCGTAGCGCACGAGCACGTTCTTGCCGTCGAGCTTGGTCGCGACCGCGCACGGGCGCTTCCACACGCGCACCATCGCCTCGAGCGTCGCCTGGGCGTAGTCCTTGCGCAGATCGACGCCCTGGTGCTCGTGCACCAGCAAGAGCTCGCCGCGGTTCTGGTGGTTCGCGTCGTGGACGCGGATGTAGGGATTGCCGAAGTTGGTGAGCTGGAAGAGGAGCTTCTGCTTCACGGCCGCGAAATCGCGGCTCTCGATCTCGTAGTTGCCGCTCTTGCCCGAGTACCCGAAGGAGTACATCTTGTGCTCGCGCACGAACTCGGGCGTGAGAAACTCGTCGATGAAGGTGACGTCGTTGTAGAGCGCGCGCACCTGGAAGATCCTCTTCTGCCCGAGCCCGAGGCGCATGTCCCAGTGGCGCTTGTCCTCGAGGTTCTGGCACTCCTCCCACTCGCGCCCGAACTGCCCGCGATTCCAGCGGGTCTCGATGCTGCGGTAGAGCTCGACCCCGAGCTTGTAGGGGTTGAGCTGGCCCGGGGCCGTGGCCATCACGCCCGAGTTGCGGTCGGCGTAGTCGACGATCTCGGCCGCCGACAGGATGTGCTCGGTCATGATCTTGGAGTGCCAGTAGCTGGCCCAGCCCTCGTTCATGATCTTCGTCTGCATCTGCGGCACGAAGTACTGCGCCTCGGCGCGCACCACCGACAGGACGTCGCGCTCCCAGCGCTCGAGGGGGGCGTGGTCCATCAGGAACCGGAGCACGTCGCGCTGCGGCTCCGGCGGGAAGCGCTTCTGCTGCTCCTGCTCGCGCTCGATCTTGCGGCGCTGGCGGTCGAGGTACTCCCGGGGGTTGATGAAGTCCTCCATGTAGTCCTTGGCCGCGAGCCTTGGGACGTCGATCTCGCGCGGGCCCTCTTCCTCGTCGACCGGCTTCTTCTTCTCGGCTCGGGCCGTGAAGGGTGTCCACGGGTCGATGAGGTTCTCGAGCGAGAGGCAATGGTCGATGAAGGACTCGACCTTGTCGATGCCCTGACGCTCGATGTGGCGCGCCACGAGCGAGCCGTGGTTCGCCATCTTGTCGATCCAGCGCCGGTTGGGACGGTAGTCGGCCTGCCGTTGCGAGGGATCGATGACGCTGCCGAGCGTGTCGAGGTCGGTGGCGCGGAAGCAGAAGTTGTTCTTGAAGAAGTCGACGTGGGCGTACACGTGCGCCATCACCAGGCGCTGGTCGGTGAGCGAGTTGCCCTCGAGCAGGTAGGCGTAGGCAGGGTTGTTGTTGATGACCATCTCGTAGATCTTCGAGAGGCCGTACTCGTAGCTCTTGCTGAGCCGCTCGTACTCCATGCCGAAGCGCCAGTGCTGGTAGCGGCTCGGGAAGCCGAGAAACGAGGCGATCTCGTTCATCTGGTCGTAGGTGATCATCTCGAACACCGTGGGGAACGGGTCGAGACCCACCTGGCGCACGGCCTTGTCGACGCGCTCGCGCTCCACCTGGAGGTAGCGCGGCAGGATGGTGTTCAGCGCGAACTGGCTCATTTGCCCTTGCCCAGGAATTCCTTGATGCTCGCCACGATGGCGTCCTTGTTCGGGATCTCGCAGAGCACGAGGCGCCCGTCCGCCGCGAAGTGCTCGCGCAGATCCTTGATGAACTGCCCGGAGCCGTAGGGGCTCTCGACCTGGCCGTAGGCGAACATGTTCGACCACGGCAACAGCGACTGCTTCATGATGTCGACGCAGGCGAGCGTGTCGTCCATCGACCAGTTGTCGCCGTCCGAGAAGTGGAAGGGGTAGATGTTCCACTGGTCGGGCGAGTAGTCGGTCTCGATGATCTTCTTGCAGAGCTTGAAGGCGCTCGAGATCATCGTGCCGCCCGACTCGCGCGTGCGAAAGAAGGTCTCGCGGTCGACCTCGCGCGCCACCGAGTCGTGGATGATGAAGCGACTCTCGAGCCCCTTGTATTGCTTCTGCAGCCAGGCATCGATCCAGAAGCTCTCGATGCGCACGATCTCCTTCTGCTCGTCGCCCATCGAGCCCGACACGTCCATCATGTAGATGATGACCGCGTTGGCCGCGGGCTCGGTGCTGGTCTTCCAGGAGCGGTAGCGCTTGTCGTCGGGCGTCGGGATCACGACCGGCTGGTTCGGGTTGAAGGTGCCGCTCACGATCATGCGCTTCAGCGCTTCGCGGTAGGTGCGCCGGAAGTGCCGCAGCGACTCGGGGCCCACGCGCCGGATGCCGCTGTACTTGTCGTGCGCCATCTGGATGCGGCTCTTGCCGCGCGGCTGGATGTCGGGCAGCTCGAGCTCCTCGCCGAGGATCTCGGCGAGCTCGTCGATCGAGATCTCGACCTCGAGCGCGTGCTCGCCCTCGCCCTGGCCGGCCTTGCCCTTGCCCGGGCCCTCCTGCCCCTGGCCCAGCGGATCGCCCACCTCGCCGTCGCCCTGCGCGACGCCACCCGCCTGCTGGTCGCTGAAGCGGAAGCGCGGGATCTCGATGTGCGGGATCGGGATCGAGACCTGATCCTTGCCCTTGCGCCCGATGAGCTCGCCCTTGCTGATGAATTTCCGCAGATTTTTGCGGATCCTGCCGCGCACGATGTGCCGGAAGCGCGCGTGGTCCTGGTCGATCTTGAGCGCCACGCGCGGAGTGTACCAGAAGGGCACGACCGGAGCCGGTGGCGAGTGGCGGCGGCCCGGACGCACGCGCGAGACGTGCCTAGGTCTCGGGCTCCGCCCGCCCGCGCACCAGCTGAACGAGCTCGTTCACGATCTCGCGCACGCCGGTGCGGTCCGCGGACGACAGCAGCCAGAGCTCGATGCCGAGCTCGGCCCGGAAGCGCGCCCTGAGCTCCGGGTAGGCCTCGCGCACCTCGGGCAGATCCGCCTTCGACAGGGCCACGAGCTCGGGCCGCTCCGCGAGGGCGGGGTCGAAGGCGGTGAGCTCCCGCCGGAGCGCGCGGTAGTCGGCGACGGGCTCGCGCCCCTCGCCGGGGTCGAGGGTGACGAGGTGGAGGATCGCGCGGGTGCGCTCGAGGTGCTTCAGGAAGCGGACCCCGAGCCCCACGCCCTCGCTCGCGCCCGGGATGAGGCCCGGGATGTCGGCCACGACGAGCGTGGTGCCACCGCGCCGCGGTCCGCCTGCCACCTCGCAGACGCCGAGGCGCGGCCGCAGGGTGGTGAAGGGGTAGTCGGCGACCTTGGGGCGCGCGGCCGACACGGCGGCCACGAAGGTGCTCTTGCCCGCGTTCGGGAAGCCGAGCAGGCCGACGTCGGCGAGCAGCTTGAGCTCGAGCCGCAGCTCGCGCACCTCGCCAAGCTCGCCCAGCGTCGCGCGCCGCGGGGCGCGGTCCGTCGGCGTCGCGAAGTGGATGTTGCCGAGCCCGCCGGCGCCGCCCTTGGCCACGACGAGCTCCTCGTCGTGGTGCGTGATGTCGCCGAGCCGGTCGCCGGTCTCGGCGTCGAAGACCTGCGTTCCGAGCGGCACGCGCAGCTTCTTCGTGCGCCCGCCCCGGCCGTACTTGTCCTTGTTCGCGCCGTCGGCACCGCGCTCGGCGCGCACGGCGCGCTGGTAGGCGACGTCCGCGAGCGTCGTCATCCCCGCGTCGCCGACGAGCACGACGTCGCCGCCCCGGCCGCCGTCGCCCCCGGAGGGCCCGCCGAAGGGCACGAACTTCTCGCGCCGGAACGCGACCGCACCGTTGCCGCCGTTGCCGGCCGCCACGCGGATGCGCACCTCGTCGAGCATGTCCTGTCGGCTCATCGCGAGGCGCGTGTCCCAGAGTCGCGGGCCAACGTCAAGTGCGGCGACGCGCGCGTCGCTTGCGAGGGACGCGGCCGCGCCTCGCCGCACCGGGGCCGCTCTGCCGTTCGGGCGCCGCTGGCT
>JADLAB010000552.1 GCA_020848455.1 Polyangiaceae bacterium | reverse complement strand
TCGCGACCCACCCCCTGAAGCGCCTGCGCCACGCCGGGCGCGTGTTCGTGGCGGGCATCGGTGAGCCCGAGATCGCGCGCCATCTCGGCTTCGAGCCGACGACGACGGTCGAGGCGGCGCTCGCGCGGGCGCGGGAGCTCCACGGCGCCACGCCGAGCGTGGCGTGCGTCACCTACCCGCCGGCGTTCATCCGCCGCTGACGCGCGTCGGAGACACGTGGCGCACCACGGACTACCGCGCCGGCGAGCGCGTCGCGCTCTCGGCGCCGGCCGTCGCCTTCGAGGTCGATGCCGTCTACCGGGCGCTCGCGGGCCTGACGGGCGCGGCGAGCTGACGCGCGGGGCGTGTCAGCGATCTTCCTGGACCTGGTCGAACTCGCGCATCTCGCGGTCGCCGGCCGAGGACAGGTACGCGAGGGTCGCGCTCGTGAGCATGAAGATCGTCGCCATGATGCCCGTCATGCGCGTCATGAAGTTGCCCGAGCCGCGGCCGCCGAAGATCTGCGACGCTCCGCCGCCGAGCGAGCCACCGAGGCCGCCGCCGCGCGTCTGCTGCAGGAGCACGACGAGCACGAGGAACACGCACACGATGATGTGGACGACGTTGAGCAGCGACTGCAGCATGGCGGGTCTCGAGGGCGGTCGGGCGCGGGGCGCCGCAGAGGGCGCGCGGGGGCCGCGAAGCAGAGGGGCGCGTTCTAGCGCGGTTTCCCCGGCTGCGCCAGCTCCGTGAAGGATGGCCCGCGAGGCCAGAGCCGCCCGTTCGCCGCCGTGTCGCGCTAGGCTCACGCCCTGCGAGAGAGAGGTCCCCATGGTCACGGTGTTCCAGTCCCACAGCCCCGGGCGCCTCGGCGCCATCCTCCTGTCGGGCGGCATCTTCCTCGTGCTCGCCGCCGTCGGGCTCGGCGTCGGGGCGGGCCTGAGCTACGCCGCCTCGAAGGGCCTGGTCGATCACGGGCTGCGCGCCGAGGGCACGGTCGTCGAGCTCGTCGAGAGCGGTTCGGGGAAAAAGCGCTGCGCGACCCCGCGCTTCGAGTTCGTCGCCGACGACGGCCGGGTCCACGAGAAGCGGGGCAAGGTGTGCTCGTCGCCACCGGGCTACCGGACCGGCGAGCACGTGACCGTCCTCTACGAGGCCGGCCACGCCGACGACGCGACGCTCGAGGACTTCACCTCGCTGTGGCTCCTGCCCCTCATCCTCGCCCTCGTCGGCGGCGGGCTCTTGCTCGGCGGAGCGAGCACGACGCTCTTCGGCGTCGTCGTGCTCGCGCGGGCGCGCCGCGAGCGGGCGAACTCGTAGTCGCCTCCAAGTACCCAGAAAGGGACGACCACGGAGCCGCGGAGAGACGGAGGGCTACACGGAGCCGCCAGGGCTCGGTGGCTCCTCCGTGTCACGCTCCGTGGCTCGGTGCCTCCGTGGTTCTCCGGCACTCGTTGACCGCCCTCTGCGGCGCCGCGTAGCATCTCGACATGGCCCGGCGCACGAGCCCCTTCGTCCTCTGCCTCGCCATCGGGGGCCTCGAGGCCGTCGCGTGCAACCTGGTGACGGGCGCCGACGATCTCAGCGTCGACGGCTCGGGCGGGGGGGCCTCGACCTCGACGACGAGCACCTCGACGAGCACCTCCACCACCTCGACGACGAGCACCACCACCACCTCGACGACGAGCACCTCCACCACCTCGACGACGAGCACCTCCACCACCACCTCGACCAGCACCGATCCGTGGGAGGCGGACCGGCAGGCCTGCGTCGATCACATCAACGCGCTCCGCGCGACCAAGGGCCTGCCTGCCTACCAGCGCTGGGTGTCCGCGGAGTCGTGCGTGGACCAGCAAGCGACGCACGACCAGTCGGTGAACATCGCCCACGACGCGTTCTCGCACGGCACGCCCGCCTGCGGCGGCAACGGGCAGAACGAGTGCCCCGGCTGGGGCGTCGGCTCCATCGTCGGCTGCCTCGACTCGATGTGGGGCGAGAAGGATCAGGCCGGCTGCTCGGGGTGCGACGCCTGCGACACCTTCACCATCTTCCAGAACGGCTGCCCCAACTGCTCGTTCTACGGCCCGCCCGTCTGCGGTCACTACGTGAACATGAGCTCGGCGACCTTCACGAGCGTCGCCTGCGGGTTCAGCACCGACGGCAGTTGGGCGGCGATCAACTTCCAGTGACGGCCGCCACGGGCTAGCGATCAGCGACGGCGCCGGCGGCCGCGCGGCACGGTGTCGGGCGGGGCGTCCGGATCGGGCGCAGCGTCGCGGGGCGGGGGGGCCTCGACCGCGGGCTCGTCCTCGGGCGTCGGCGACGCGCCGCTCGCACCCTCGCCCTCGGTCGCCTCGGCGGCGGGCGCCTCCTCGGCTGGTGGCTGCGCCCCCGGCTCTGTCTCTGCGGCGGGCGCTCCGTCCGCCTCGGGCGCTCCGTCCGCCGCGGGCGCTGCCTCCGCCTCGGGCGCTGCCTCCGCCGCGGGCGCTGCCTCCGCCTCGGGCGCTCCCTCCGCGGGCGCCGGCTCGGGCGCTCCCTCCGCCGCAGGCGCTCCCTCCGCGGGCGCCGGCTCGGGCGCTCCCTCCGCCGCAGGCGCTCCGTCCGCGGGCGCCGCATCGGCCGCTCCCTCCGCGGTCGCTCCCTCCGCGACGGGTGCGCCGGCCTCCACAGCCTCGGCCACGGGCGTCGGGAGCTCGCCCGCCTTGATCGCGCGGTACACGCGCTGCGCCGTCGCCGCGATGGAGCCGAAGCCGCTCGCGTCGAGCGACGCACCGCCGATGAGCGCGCCGTCGATGTCGCGCTCCGCGAAGAGGCTCTCGGCGTTGTCCGCCTTGACGCTGCCGCCGTAGAGGATGCGCGTCTTGTTGGCGAGCTGGCCCGAGGTCTCGCGCAGGATCGCCCGGATCGCGGCGTGCACGATCTCGGCGTCGGCCGAGGCGGCGACCTTGCCCGTGCCGATGGCCCACACGGGCTCGTACGCGAGGACGCCGTAGCCCGGCTTCTTGCCGAGCTCCTCGACGACGGCGCGCACCTGGCGCCCGACGATCTCGAGCGTCTGGCCGGCCTCGCGCTCGCCGAGCGTCTCGCCCACGCACACGATGGGCCGGAGCTCGGCGCCGAGCGCGGCCCTGAGCTTCTGGACGACGAGCTCGTCGGTCTCGCCACAGTACTGGCGCCGCTCGCTGTGGCCGAGGATGACCCAGGTCGCGCCCGCGTCCTTGAGCATGCTCGCAGACACCTCGCCCGTGTAGGCGCCGCTCGACTCGTGGTGCACGTTCTGGCCGGCGACACCGATGGCGTCGTCGCTCGCCTCGGCGAGCTCGTAGGCGACGGCCGCGACGGCCGTGAAGGGCGGCGCGACCACGACCTCGACGTGCTCGAGCTTCTTCGTCGCGCGCGCCACGGCGCGCGCGAGCGTGCAGCCGTCGGCCGCGCCGGCGTTCATCTTCCAGTTGCCCGCAATGAGGGGCTTTCGCAAGGCTTCCATGCTCGATCTCGCTCGGTGAAGGGCCGCCGCTCAGCGCGCGACGCGCAGGGCCTCGATGCCCGGCAGTCGCTTGCCCTCGATGAAGGCGAACGCCGCGGCGCCGCCGGAGGAGACGTGGTCGACCCCGTGCCCGGCCTCGCCCGCCGCGCGCACGGCACGGGCGGAGTCGGCGCCGCACACCACGGTGAAGCCCGGCGCCTGCGCCACGAGCTCGACGAGCCGGCGCGTGCCCGCCGCGTAGCGCTCGTGCTCGAGCGCGCCCACGGGCCCGTTCCACAGCACCGTGCGCGCCCCCGCGAGCGCGGCCGCGTAGCGCTCGAGCGTCGCTGGACCGACGTCGAGGGCCGCGAGCCCGTTCGGGACGGCGCCGACCGCCACGACCTCGGAGCTCGCCGCGTGCACGCCCTCGGCCACGACGAGGTCGGTCGGCAGCACCACCTCGACCCCGGCGTCGCGCGCCTTGTTGAGCAGCGTGCGCGCGAGCGCGAGCTTGTCGGCCTCGATCCGCGTCTCGGCGAGGCGCGCGCCGCGCGCGGCGAGGAAGGTGTGGGCGAGCGCGCCGCCGAGCACGAGCGTGTCGACCCGTCCGAGCAGGCTCTCGACGAGCGCGACCTTGCGGCCGAGCTCCGCCCCGCCGAGCACGGCCACGAAGGGGCGCGCCGGCGCCTCCACGAGCCGGCCGAGCGCGGCGAGCTCCGCCGCGAGCTGCTTGCCCGCGCCGCGCGTGTGCATCAGTCGCGGCAGGCCGTAGACGCTCGCGTGAGCGCGCTCGGTCGCGCCGAAGGCGTCGTTCAGGTACACGTCGCAGAGCTCGCCGAGCGCGCGGGCGAAGGCGTCGTCGTCGGCCTCCTCGCCCTTGTGGAAGCGCAGGTTCTCGAGCAGGCAGATCTGCGCCGGTCCGCGCGGCGTGCCGCCCACCTGGTGCGTGCGCAGATCGCGGATCACCTTGCGCGGGGCGTCGCCGATGCAGTCGTCGGGCAGGTGCACCTCGAAGCCGCTGAGCTCCGCCAGGCGCGCGCCCGCGGGCTCGAGGCTGCAGCCGGCGACGTACTTCCCGCCCGGGTGCCCGAGGTGGCTCGCCAGGATGACCTTGGCGCCCGCCTCGACGAGAAAGGTGACGGTGGGCAGCGCCTCGCGAAGGCGCGTGTCGTCGACGATCTGGTCGCCGCGCATCGGCACGTCGAAGTCGACGCGCACGAGCACGCGCTTGCCGGCGAGCTGCCCGCCCGCGCCTTCGGGCCCGCGCTCGAGCTCCTCGACGCCGAAGATGCCGTCGAGCGCGCCCACGCTCACAGCCCCTTGCCGAGGATGCGCGCGAGATCGACCATGCGGTTCGAGAAGCCCCACTCGTTGTCGTACCAGGCGAAGACCTTGGCGAGGTTGCCGCCGAGGACCTGGGTCATGGTTCCGTCGACGGTGCTCGAGGCCGGCGTGCCGATGAAGTCGCCCGAGACGAGCGGGACCTCGGTGTAGTCGAGCACGCCGTGCATGGGCCCCGCCTCGGCCGCCGCCTTCATGGCCGCGTTGATCTCGGCCACGGTCGTCGACTTCTCGAGCTCGACCGTGAGGTCGACGAGCGAGACGTCGAGCGTCGGCACGCGGATCGCCACGCCGTCGAACTTGCCCTTGAGCTCGGGGATCACCTGGTAGATCGCCTTGGCCGCGCCGGTGGACGACGGCACCATGTTGGCCGCGGCGGCGCGCGAGCGGCGCAGATCGCCCTTGCGATGGGGCAGATCGAGCAGCGCCTGGTCGTTCGTGTACGAGTGGATGGTCGTCAGCATGCCGCGGCGGATGCCGAAGCGGTCGAGCAGCACCTTGGCCGGCGGCGCGAGGCAGTTGGTGGTGCACGAGCCGTTCGAGACGACGTGGTGCTTGGCGGCGTCGTAGGCCGAGTCGTTCACGCCCACCACGATGGTGAGATCGTCGTTCTTGGCCGGCGCCGAGATGAGCACCTTCTTCGCGCCCGCCTCGAGGTGCCGCGCGGCCTTGTCGCGCTCGGTGAACAGGCCCGTGCACTCGAGCACGACGTCGACCCCGAGGCTGCGCCACGGCAAGGCGCCCGGATCCTTCTCGGCGAGCACCCGGATGGCCTTGCCGTCGACGTGGATCGCGCCGCCCTCGACCTTCACGTCGCTCTTGAAGGTGCGGTGGACCGAGTCGTACTTGAGCAGGTGCGCGAGCATGTCCGCGCTCGTGAGGTCGTTGACCGCCACGAGCTCGAGGTCGCTCACGCGCCCGTCGAAGAGCAGGCGCGTGACGCAGCGCCCGATACGCCCGAAACCGTTGATCGCGATCTTGGTGGCCATGCTGCACTCCTGTGAGGGACGGCCTTGTTAGGCGCGCGCGTGGCGGAAGGCAAGCGGGGGCGGGGGCGCGGTCGGATCGCGGACCCGTCCTGGAAAGGCCAATGAGTACGGGAACCTGTGGTTCGTCGCGGCACGGCGCGTGCGGGGTGCGGGGGCGTGAGGGGGTGCGGGCGCGGGGGCGTGAGGGGGAGCGGGCGCGGGGGCGGGGGCGGGGGCGCGGGGGCGGGGGCGTGAGGGGGCGCGGGCGCGTGAGGGGGAGCGGGAGCGGGAGGGGGCGCGGGCGCGGGGGCGGGGGCGGGCGGGCGCCAGCGCCGCTTTCAGTTTGCCGGCTTTGGCTCGGGCAGCGGCACCTTCAGGTACACCCGGTCGACCGCCACCCTGACGTCGAGCGACGCGAGCACGAGCTCGCTCCCCGGCCCGAGGATCGTGAGCAGCCATGTCCCGTCGGCCTGGCGCCGGTAGTGCTCGAGGCGCGCCACCGTCTGCGACACGAGCACGTAGTCGCTGATGGACGGCACGCTGCGGTACTGCGCGAACTTCTCGCCGCGGTCGTAGGCCTCGCTCGACTCGGAGAGGACCTCGACGATCACGGTCGGGTTCACGAGCGTGTCGCCGCTGCCATCGTCGAGGCGACCCTCGGTGCACACGACGGACGCGTCCGGATAGAAGTAGCTCCCCGTCGCGGCGATCTTCACCCGCATGTCCGAGCCGTGGACCTCGCACGGGCGCTCGAGCAGCGCGCTCCGGAGCTCGCCGGTCACGTTCACGCCGAGCAGGCTATGCGCCCGCGTCCCTCCGGACATGGCGAAGATCTCGCCGCCCGCAAACTCGTGCTTTTCCTGCGAAGCGCGCTCGAACGCGAGGTACTCCTCCGGCGTGAGACCGGACTTCAGCGCGGCTTGGCCCATGGGCGACTAGCCTAGCAGGTTGGCGCGCGGGTCGACCGTCCGGCTCGCGGGCCGTCAGGCCGGCGGTCGCCGTCCTTGGCGTGCCTCCCCTGGGCGGCCTCGGTCAGGGCGACCGTGCTATCCATCGGGCATGCGCGCTGCGGTCGCGATCGGGGGTTGGGCGCTCGCGCTCCTCGGCTGTGTGCGCGCGCCGGTCGCTGAGCCCGCCCCCGCGGCGCCGGCACCGGCGAGCGTGACTCCAAGGCCTGCGGAGACCGGTCCGAGGCCGCTGGACGCGCGCGTCGTCGGAATCGAGGGCGACGGGCGCACTCTGCCCATCGCGCTCGCGACCGAGGGAGCGGCCCTGCTCTTCACGTCCGGTCCAGGCGGGGTCACGCGCTGGGCGATCGACCTCGAGGGCGCGACCGCACACGTGGCGCGCGCGGCGCCGGTGGACTACCGACCCGCGGGCGGCAATGCGGCCTACGACCGAGAGAGCGACGCGCTCTTCTGGACGGCGCCGTTCGCGGTCCGGCCCTCGTACGGGCCCCAGGGCTCGACATCGAGCACGCAGAGCCATCGCGTCGGCGGCGAGTCGGGGATGGCGGCGACGATCGAGGCCTGCCCCTCGGCCACCATGCTCGGCGCGGAGAGTTGCGATCACGCCCTCGCCGCGATCGCGACGATGCCCGACGGGCTGCTGCTCGGCGGTTCGCTCCGCGGATCCGAGCAGTCGAGCGCCGCGCCGTGGCTCGGGCTCGCGTCGCGCACGGGTGTCCTCGGGGCGCGTGCCGTGATCGGCCCCGACCAGGTCGGCGGTCTTCCCGCGACGGTTGCAGCGCTCGTGCCGGGCGCGGGGAGCGTGCTCGCCGCCGGCCTTTCGATGAGCCGCATGCCGAGGCTTGGCTGGCTCACCGTGCTCCACGGTCCGAGCTGGACCTCGCCCGACCGGCCGATTGCCACGTTCGGCAACCTCGCGGAGAGCGCCTGGGTGGCCGCGGCGCGCGGCGCGGGCTCGGACTACTGGGTCGCCTGGCCGCGCGGATCCGGCGAGGTGACGCTCCTCGACGTGAGCGACGCGGCCGGCATCGTGAAGCAGCGCACGGTGAGCGGCATCGACGTCGCGGCACAGATCTCGGTGTCCGTGCACGTCGACCGGAGCCTCTGGCTCCTCGTCTGCGAGAACAGCCTCGGCGGCCCGCCCCGCAGGCTGCGCCTGTTCCGGCTCGATCCCGACACCGAAGAGCCGGCCGTCGAGCACGCGCTTGTGCTGCCCTCCGCGTTCTACGCGCACGCCATCGGCTGGACCGCCGGACATGCGCTCGTCGCAGGCCGAGTCGGGACCGAGCGGCCGGCGCTGCTCGTCGTGTCGCTGCCGGCCGACTGAAGGCCGCCACTCGGGACCGCGAGAGCCGGGCGCGGGTGCGGGGGCGTGGGCGTGGGCGTAGGTGCCGCGGGCGCCGCCGTGCCATCATCGGCCGATGCGACTCCTCACCATCGCCACCGCCCTCCTCGTCGCCGGCGCCAGCAGCCTCGCCGCCGCGGCTCCCCCCGCGCCGGCAGGAGCCCACCCGCGCATCTGGCTCGACGCCGCGACGCGCGCGGCGCTCGTGGCGAGCGCGGGCGATCCGTCGAGCCCGGTCGGCCGCGCGCTCGCGAGCTGCGCCGACGCGCGCAACGATCCGGCGGGCCACGCCGACGGCGGGTGGCAGGGATTCAACTACGTCGACACGCTGTCGTCGTGCCTGCTCGCCTACGTCGCGGGCGGCAACACCCTCGATCGCGACACCGCCCTCGCGTACTTCAACGTGCTGCTCGACGACTACGCCACCGTCGGCGACGGGCTCGGCGGCGACGACGTCGTGACCCACGACACGGGCTACGCCATGCGCACCTTCGCGCCCTACGCCGCCCTCGCCTACGACTGGCTCCACGACGAGCCGGGCATGAGCGAGGCCTTGCGCGCCCACGCCCGCGCGCGCTTCCTGGCGTGGACGGACTGGTACCGGACGAGCGGCTACCTCAACGACGTGCCGGGCTCGAACTACCACGCCGGCTACGTGTTCGCCGCGACGCTCATCGCCATCGCCGAGGGAGGCGAGGCCGGCAGCGACGGCGACGGGCTCTGGGCCCACGTCGTCGACACGCTGTGGACGGCCCAGATGGCGCCGGCCTTCGCCCCGGGCGGCGTGCTCGCGAACGGCGACTGGCCCGAGGGCTGGCAGTACGGCCCGCTCAGCGTGCTCGAGCACGCCATGGCCGCGCGTGCCCTCGCCGAGCAGGGCGTCGCGGTCGCCGGCGTCGACACCTGGGCGGGAGCCCTCACGCTGCGCAACCTCTACGCCCTCACGCCCGTGACCGAGCAGGTCTTCGTCGGCGGCGACGCCGACATCGGGACGCCGAACATGGCGCCCAGCATCAACGTGCTCCACGCGACGATCGCGGGGCCCGCGCCGGAGACGGCCAAGGCCTGGGCGCGCTCGCTCGTCGCGACGCTCGGGCTCACGGCGACGGACGGCTGGGAGAACCTCTACGGCGCCCTCGCGGGGGCCGCGAGCGGCGTCGCCACGCCCTACCCGACGGACGCGCCCACGGCGCTCCTCACCGGTGCCGGCAACCTCTTCACCCGCGGCGCATGGCAGGCCGACACCGCGTGGTCGGTGTTCCACTGCTCGCGCCAGCTCGTGCCCGATCACGAGCACCCCGACGCCGGCAACTGGGTCCTGAGCCGCGGCGCGGACGATCTCGTGGTCGATCCCTCGCCCTACGGCTCGCTCTCGACCCTGAGCGGCAACGGCCCCGCCGTCGACTCGCACGTGCTGCCACCCGAGTACTCTCCCAGCCAGGCGGGCTGGGGCACCGCGAGCGGGCTCCGCTGGCAGCGCCAGTCGTCGACCGGCGTCGTCGCGGCGCGCTGCGACTACGCCGACAACTTCACGCTGCAACAGACGCCGAGCGACGTCCCGACCGCGCTCCGCGACTACGTGTTCGTGCCGGTGGGCGGCGACGGCGTCGTCGTGCTCGTCGACCGCATCGTGGCCGAGCAGGCCGATCAGGCGCTGCATCTGCGCATCCGCACCCCGGGCACGCTCGCGCTCGCGGGCGAAACGGCGACCCTCACGGCGGGTGCGAGCGAGCTCGTGATCCAGCAACTCTATGCGACGAGCGGGGTGCCGAGCGTGCGCGACATGCCGCCGGAGACGGCGCAGAACGCGTGCTGGATGGTGCCCCGCACCTGCGACAACGCGCGCTTCGCAGGCCAGGAGGAGCGCCTCGACGTGAGCGGCCCCGCGGCCCTCGCGATCCACGTCGTGACCGCCACCGGCACGGGCGCCTCCGTCGCGCCGGCGGAGCTCCTCGCCGGCCCCGGCTATCGCGCCGCCCTCTTCTGGCGCGATCCGCGCCGCGTCATCGTGGTGACGAACGACGCGCCCGACGCGGCGCTCGGCGCGACCCTCACGTATCGCGTGCCGCAGAACGGCGCCCTGCACGTGGTGCTCGACGCGCCGGCGAGCGCGGCCATCGAGTCGGACGTCGTGGCGAGC
>JADLAB010000551.1 GCA_020848455.1 Polyangiaceae bacterium | reverse complement strand
TCGAGCGCGCGAAGCTCCACAAGCTCCGGCTGCGATGGCCGCTCCCGGGCGAGGTGCCCGAGGGGATGGTGCTCGTCCCGGGCGGGCCGTTCCTGGCGCTCCCGCCCGGGGGACAGCGGCTCGTGCGGATGGATCTTCCGGACTTCGCGATCGGGCGCTTCCCGGTGACGTTCCGCGAGTACGTGCGCTTCCTCGAGGCCATCGAGGACGAGGCCGAGCGCGCGCGCCGGATGCCGGGGCACGAGGCGGGACCGCTCGTCGAACGTGGGCCGGACGGGCAGTGGGTGCTCGCGGCGCGCGTCATCGAAGGCGAGGAGGCACGGCGGCGCGTGCCGGAGGAGCACCGCTTCCTCACGCCCGTGTTCGAGGTCAGCTGGTTCAGCGCTTGCGCGTATGCGCGCTGGCTGTCCGGGCAAACCGGCCTCCGCTACCGACTGCCTGCGGACACCGAATGGGACAAGGCGATGCGTGGCGCCGACGGCCGGCGCTACCCGATGGGCAACTTCCTCGACGCGAGCTTCGCGAAGCTGCGCGCGTCGCGGCCGGAGGCGACGCAGCTCGAGCCCGTCGGGGCCTTCCCGCTCGACGAATCCCCCTACGGCGTGCGCGACCTCGCAGGGGGCGTCGGTGACTGGACGGCGACGATGCTCGATGGTGGGCGTCCGCCCGAGCCCGCGGAGCAGGGCGACGCCGCTCAAGACGGCCGGCAGGCCTACTGGCGCGGTGGGAACTGGGGCTCGTCGGGCCTCGTACCCGGCATGCGCTATCCGATGGCGCTCGACCGGCGCACCTCCGGTACGGGCTTTCGTCTCGCGCTCCTGGTTCCGAGCGCCACCTCGAGCACGCTCGAGACCGAACCGCTGCCGTACTGAGAAGAAGGTGCCCGCGTGCGCCTCCCCCGCGGGGAAGACGCACGCGAGCGCCGGGCTCACACGGGGTTCGTGGCGTCGATCCGCCCGATGAGGGTCGTCGTCTTCGAGACCGCGCTGGCCGCCTTGGTCTGCACGTCGGCGAGGGCCGCGCGGACGGTGGGCTTGTCGGGCTCGGGCGGCTGGGCCCACCCCGCCGTGATCGCATCGAGCCGCGCGTTCGCGCGCTCGAGGATCCGGGACACCTTGCCGAGCCGCCGCGTCATGCCTGCCGCGGTGGTGTCGTTGTCGTCGTCTTTGTCGAGGTCGTCGATGGTCCTGGCGTCGGGCACGTGCCCCTCCTTCGCGTGAGCGCGCGGCGAGACCGCGAACACCCGCGGCCGCCGGCGCGACCCGACTCTAGCAGCGCGCTCCGGGGCGGGGCGAGCATTCGGAGGCACCGCGTGCGACTCCGTCGGAGGCCCGGCGCGCCCACCCAAGGGGTCGCGGCGAGGGACCCGGCCTTCGCGCCTGTGCGCGCCTAGAGCGCGGGCGGCAAGAGTCCGAGCGCCCGGCGCGTGCGCGCGAGGAAGCGCTCCTCGGGCTGGCTCACGCCCGAGTGGGTCGGAATCACGGACTCGCACGACGCCTGCGCGATGGCGTAGCCGATCTTCACGAGCGCGCGCTTGAAGGCGCGCGCGTGCTCCGCGCTGCAGCGCTCGTCGAGCACCGCGCGCACGCGCTCGAGCTCGCCGAGGAGCGACTCGGGATCCACGGCCACGAGCCCGCGGCGCTGCGACCCGCTCGGTGCGACGGCCTCCGCGAGCACGGCCCGCACGAGCTCGTCCGAACAGCGCGCCTTCTCCTTCTCGATCGCCGTGTCGAAGGCGTCGGCCTCCTTGTCCGGCGAGTCGACGGCCGGGTCGACGCCGGACATCGCGAGCCACAGGGTGAGCGGGGCGTGGCAGAGCAGCGCCCAGCTCGAGGCATCGAGACCCGCATGCGGCTTCATGGCCACCTCTGCGGCGCTCCACCGGATCCGTGGGCAAATGGTAGCCACGAAACGGGCGCGCGGCCAGTGCCGACCGGCGCCGCGAGGTGTGAAACAATGGTCGCTCGGCGCCGCCCGGCGCCCGAGCACCAGCCATGACCGAGCCCCACCCCAGCCACGTACAGGGACCGACGAGCCCGCCACTGCTCGAACAGACCATCGGGCAGCACTTCGACGCGCGCGTCGCGGCGCGCCCCGACGCGCTCGCGCTCGTCGTGCGCCACGAGGGCGTGCGCCTGAGCTACGGCGAGCTCGCCGCCCGCGTGGACGCCTGCGCCGCGGGCCTGCTCGGCCTCGGCCTCGAGCCGGGCGACCGCGTCGGCATCTGGTCGCCGAGCTCGACCGCCTGGGTGGTGACGCAGCTCGCGACGGCGAAGGCGGGCCTCGTGCTCGTGAACGTGAACCCGGCCTACCGCGCGACCGAGCTCGAGCACGCGCTCGCGCAGTCGGGGTGCCGGGCGCTCGTGACGGCGCCGCGCTTCAAGGCGAGCGACTACCTCGCCATCCTCGCCGAGCTCGCGCCGGAGCTCGCGACGAGCGCCCCCGGCGAGCTCGCGGCGGCGCGCCTGCCGAGTCTCCGCTGGGTCATCCGCACGGGCGACGGGTCGACGCCGGGGACGCTCGGCTTCGCCGACCTGCCGGCGCACGCCACCCCGGCGAGCCGCGCGCGCCTCGTCGAGCTCGCGCCGCGCCTCCACCCCAGCGACCCCGTCAACATCCAGTTCACGAGCGGCACGACGGGCTTTCCCAAGGGCGCGACGCTCAGCCACCGGAACATCCTGAACAACGGCTTCTTCGTCGGCGAGGCCATGCGCCTCGGCCCCGAGGATCGGCTCTGCATCCCCGTGCCGCTCTACCACTGCTTCGGCATGGTGCTCGGCAACCTCGCCTGCATCACGCACGGGTCGGCGATGATCTTCCCGTCGGAGGGCTTCGACGCGCGCGCCACGCTCGCGGCGGTCGAGGCCGAGCGCTGCACGGCCCTGCACGGCGTGCCGACCATGTTCATCGCCGAGCTCGATCATCCGGACTTCGCGGGCTTCGAGCTCTCGAGCCTGCGCACCGGCATCATGGCGGGCGCCCCCTGCCCCGTCGCGGTCATGAGGCGGGTCGTGTCCGAGATGCACATGGCGGAGGTGACCATCGCGTACGGCATGACCGAGACGAGCCCCGTGTCCTTCCAGAGCAGCACGAGCGACCCGCTCGAGCGGCGCGTGAGCACCGTCGGTCGCATCCAGCCGCACCTCGAGGTCAAGCTGGTGGACGTGGCGGGCCGCGTCGTGCCCCGCGGCACGCCGGGCGAGCTGTGCACGCGCGGCTACTCCGTCATGCTCGGCTACTGGGGTGACGAGGAGCGCACGCGCGAGACCATCGACGCGGACGGCTTCCTGCACACCGGCGACCTCGCGACCCTCGACGACGAGGGCTACTGCAACATTGTCGGGCGCCTCAAGGACCTGGTGATCCGCGGCGGCGAGAACGTCTACCCGCGCGAGATCGAGGAGTTCCTGTACCGCCACCCCAAGGTGCAGGAGGTGCAGGTGTTCGGCGTGCCGGACGCGAAGTACGGCGAGGAGCTGTGCGCCTGGGTGAAGCTGCGCGAGGGCGAGACCGCGACCGAGGAGGAGCTGCGCGACCACTGCCGCGGGCGCATCGCGCACTACAAGGTGCCGCGCTACGTGAAGCTCGTCACCGACTTCCCGATGACCGTGACCGGCAAGGTGCAGAAGTACGTCATGCGCGAGCGCATGCGCGCCGAGCTCGCACGGGACGAGGCCGAGACGGCGTGAGCCGCCCGCTCCGGCGCGGCCGGCTCAGCCCTTGTAGAGCGCCTCGAGGCGCGGCTCGTACTTCGCGAGCACGTTGCGGCGCTTGAGCTTCAGAGTCGGCGTCAGCATGCCGTTGTCGGTCGAGAAGTCCTCGAGGATGAGCGCGAACTTCTCGGGGCGCTCGAAGCCCTTGAAGCCCTTGCCGTACTTCTGGAGCTCGTCCTCGACGAGCTTCTTCACCTCGGGGCTCTCCTCGAGGTTCTCGGTCGAGACGCCCGAGGCGGCGGCCCACTTCTCGACGGCGGGCTTGTCGAGCACGACGAGCGCCACGTTGTACGGGTGGTTCGCGCCGTGGATCATGACGTTGGCGATGTAGGGCGACAGCTTCAGGTCCTCCTCGAGCGGGGAGGGAACCACGTATTTGCCGTTCTCGAGCTTGTACTGCTCCTTGATGCGGCCGGTGATGTAGAGGTAGCCGTCCTCGTCGAGGTAGCCCATGTCGCCGCTCCGGAAGGTGCGGTCCGGCAGGAGCACCGCGGCGTTCTCCTCGGGGCGGTTGTGGTAGCCCTGCATGATGTTCGGGCCCTTGATGAGGATCTCCCCGTTCCTCGCGTCGTCCGTCACGCTCCGGTCGATGGTGATGGTGACGCCCGAAATCGCCGTGCCGACGCTGCCGATCTTGCGGCGCCCCGGGAAGTTCGCCGTGGCGATGGGGCTCGTCTCGGTCAGGCCGTAGCCCTCGTAGACCTCGATGCCGAGCGCGTCGATGAACTCGGCCACCTCCTTCGAGAGCGCCGCGCTGCCGCTCACGGCGTACTTCAGCCGGCCGCCGAACTTCTGGCGGATCTTGCTGAAGATGAGCTTCTTGGCGAGCGCGATGCCGAGCTTCGCTCCGAGCCCGATCTCGCCGCCGCGCGAGCGCACGGTCTGGTTCGCGATGGCGCTCTTGAACAGCTTCTGGATGGCGCCCGGCTTGTCGGCCATCTGCTTGTTCACGCCGTCGTAGATGCGGTTGAAGATGCGCGGCACCGCGAAGAGGATGGTGGGCCGCACCTCCGAGAGGTTCGCGACCAGGTTCTCGACGGCGTCGTTCACGGCGAGCGAGCTGCCCATGCTCAGCATGGCGTGCAGCTCGCACGTCTGACCGAAGGAGTGCGCCCACGGCAAGAAGGACAGGCTGCGATCGCTCGGGTCGAACGGGAACAGCTCGTGGATGGCGTTGATGTTCGAGCAGATGTTGTCGTGGCTCAGGATCACGCCCTTCGGGTTGCCCGTCGTGCCGGAGGTGTAGATGAAGCCGGCGACGTCCGAGCCCTTCGGGTGCTCTGCCGCGACCGGCTTCTTCGCGCCCGCCGCGAGCAGGGCGGCGTAGGAGCCGGGATCGCTCGCCGGGGCCTCGAAGCCGATCACGTGCTCGAGCGCCGGCAGCTCGGCCTTCAGCCCCTTCAGCTTCTCGTAGATGCCGTTCGTGGCGCCGATCGCGACCTTGGCGCCGCAGTCCTCGAGGATGAACTTCCACTCGTCCGACTTCTGCGCCTCGTACATCGGGACGAACGACGCCCCGCGGCCGTAGGTCGCGTAGGCGGCGACGGCCCACTCGACGCGGTTGTTCGAGACGATGCCGACCTTGTCCCCCGCGCCGACGCCGAGGGCCGCGAGAGCGGCGCGCAGATCGTCGACGAGCTTCTTGAACTCCCGGTACGTGATCCACGTCCAGGCGCCCGAGCTCTTCGTGCCGAAGAGGTCGTTGCCGGCGAACTTCTCGCAGCTCTTCTCCCAGAGATCGACCAGGTTCTCGAACTTTTCCGACATGGCACCCGCCTCGCAGCGTCGGCACGGCCGGGCCCTCCCGATACGGGTGGCGCGCGCGCCCACGGCGCCCGGACCATAGGAAAGCGGCGGGCGCCGGTCAACGACCGGCGACGGCCCGGAACGTCGGGGCGTCCGGCTCAGGGCGCCATCTGGCACTTGCCGGCGACGCACTCGATGGTCGTCATCGCCACGCAGTCGTACATGCACTCGGAGCTGCTCGGGGCGTTGCGGTAGTCCTCGAGCAGCTCGCGCATCGCGTCGGCCTCGGCGACGTTCACGAGGAGGTAGCAGCCGAAGGGACACTGCGAGCCGACGTTCACGCACTCGGAGGCGGCGGCGCAGTAGTTCGCGGCGGCGAGCTCGTCCTTGACGTGTTGCTCGGTGGGGCCGCAGGCGGCGAGTCCGCCCGCCGCGACCGCGGCGAGGAGGGTGGCGAGGGCGAAGGAGCGGAAGATGAAGCGCATGCCTCAGCGTAGCCCATGCGTCACAAGACGCCGAGGGCACGCGCCCGCTCCGTGAGCTCCACGAGCTCGCGCCGGTCCTCCGAACCGTCGTCGACCGAGGCGGCGAGCTCGGCGACCCGCGCCAGCGTCCAGTGCGCGGCGTAGGGGCTCGCCCGCAGCACCTCGGCGAAGCCCGCCGCCGCGACGGCGAAGCGGTAGTCCGCCGGCAGGGCGTCCCCTGCCCTCGCGAGGCTCTCGCGCCCCACCGGCAGCGCCCGCTCGACGGCGCGCTCGGAGCCCTCGGGCGGCTTGTAGCGCAGCCGCACCGTGAGCCAGGGGGCGTCCGTGGCGAGCTCGGTCTCGGCGAAGACGACGTCGTAGAGCGCCGTGGCCGCGTGCCCCATCCCCACCTCGCCCCCGTCGACGGCGTCGACGCGGAAGTCGTGGTCGGCGACCGCCCGGTTCTCGTAGCCGAGCAGGCGGTAGCTCGCGACCGCGCCCGGATCGAGCTCGACCTGCACCTTCACGTCGCGCGCCACGACACGCAGGGTCGCGTCGAGCTGGTCGACGAACACGCGCCGGGCCTGGCGCGGGCTGTCCACGTAGCTGTAGTTGCCATCCCCGGCGTCGGCGAGGCGCTCCATCACCTCGTCGCGGTAGTTGCCGGCGCCGAAGCCCACGGTGGAGAGCGTGATGCCGGCGCCCGCGTGGCGGCGGATCGTCGCGAGCAGCTCCTCGGGCGTGCTCGGCCCGACGTTGGCGTCGCCGTCGGAGAGCACGACGACGCGACTCGGCTGTCCCGACACGCGCGTGCGCCGGGCGAGGTCGTAGGCGAGCGCGAGGCCGTCGTCCATGGCGGTCGAGCCGCCGGCGGCGAGCGCGTCGATGGCGGCGAGGATGCGGCTCTGCTCGCGCGCCGCGGTCGGCGGGAGCACCTCGCGCACCTCGCCGGCGTAGGTGCAGAGCGCCACCGTGTCGTGCGGTCCGAGCGCGCGCGTGAGCAGGCGCAGGCTCTCCTGCGCGAGGCCGAGCTTGTCGTCGCTCTGCATCGAGCCACTCGTGTCCACGAGGTAGACGAGGTGCACGGGCACGCGCGGCGCGTGCTCGGGCCGCACCGACTGCACGCCCACGCGCACCAGCCAGTGCCCGGGCTCGAAGGGCGAAGGAGCCGCGTCGACGCGTGCCGCGAGGGGCTCGCCGTCCGGGGGGCTCGGGTAGCCGTAGTCGAAGTAGTTCACGACCTCCTCGACGCGCACGTGCTCGGTCGGCGGCAGCCTTCCGGCGCGCAGCGCGCGCCGCAGGAGCGTGTAGGCCCCCGTGTCGACGTCGAGGGCGAAGGTCGAGAATGGGTCCTCGCGCGGGTTCACGGGCGGGTTCACGTCCACGCCCGGGCGCCCCCCGCCGCCGGGCCGAACGGCGTGGCGGTAGCGCTCGTGGTCGCTCCCGCCCCCGCCGCTCGCGACGCCGATCATGCCGAAGGAGGCGGCGTCGGACAGCGCCTCGGCGCGCGTGCGCACGCGTGGTCGCGCGGTCGGTCGTGTCATCGGCACGGGCGCGGGCTCCGGCGCGGGCTCGGCCACCCGCTCGTCGTCCAGCTCGGCGCGCACGAGGTACGCGTAGGCGAGCTCGAGTCGCTCGGCCTCGCGCTCGCGCTCGTCCATCGGCGTCGCGCGCGCGCTCGCCACGAGCACGGCCGCGACGAGCACGCCGGCGGCAGCGACGAAGGGCGCGAGGCGCGCCCCCACGACGAAGCGCGGCGAGGGCGCGCGGGTGGCGGGCTCGAGCGCGACCGACAGCGAGAAGGCCGCGAACGCGATCTCCGCCCGGGCGCCCACGACGAGCTCGAGCGCGGCGCCGGGCGCGTGCCACACCGACGCCGTGCCCCGGGGCCCGCGCAGCCAGACCCCGCGGGCCCCGCGCGGCACGACGAGGCGCACGCGCCCCGCAGCGTCGACGCGCACGAGGTGGGGCGCGTCGCCCTCGGCCGCGAGCTCGGGGGGCAGGCACGCGCCCGCGAGCTCCGGCGCGCGACAGCTGCGGGCCGGTGCGAGGTGGCGCACCCAGAGCACGTCTCCGCGCCAGGCGAGGGTGAGCGCGAGCGCGGTGCCCGGCAGCTCCCCGAGCGCGCGAGCGGAACCTCGATCCGTCGTCGGCGGCATGGAACATGGGACAGCGCTCCGGACCGGAAGTTCCGCGCGGCCGCGGAGCCGGGCGCGCTCTCTCCGCTTGCCGGCCGCCCGATCTGCGCGGACGATCCGCGGCGTGACGACTCCCCCGAGCACCACCTGGCAGGAGCAGCTCGCCCCGGACGAGGACGAGCGCTTCGAGCGCCTCGCCCGGAAGCTGCGCCGACTGCAGCACGATCGCGCCGCCGCGGGCGGCGCCGGGCGCGCGCTCCACACGAAGGGCCACGGCTACCTGGGCGAGCTCCGCGTGCTCGAGGACCTCGCGCCGCCGCTCCGGCAGGGCCTGTTCGCCGAGCCCCGGAGCTACCGCTGCTACGTGCGCTTCTCCAACGGCGCCGGCACGCGCCAGTCCGACCGCGCCGGCGACGTGCGCGGCGTCGGCATCAAGGTGCTCGGCGTCCCCGGCCGCAAGGTGATCCCCGGTCTCGAGGACGCCGCGACGCAGGATTTCCTCCTCATCCACGCGCCGTCGACGCCCTTTCGCGACGCCGAGGAGTTCGTGGGTGTCGTCGTGGCGGCACGGAGCCCGCTGCTCGCGCTGCCGCGCCTCTTCGGGCTCCTCGGCGTGGGCCGCACCTTCGAGCTGCTCGGCAAGCTCAGGCGCTCGCTCGGCCAGCCGTTCCGCTCGGTGGCCACGGCGCGCTACTACAGCGCCCTGCCGATGCGCTACGGCGCGCACGCCGCCAAGCTCACCCTCGTACCGCGCGCCACGGACGAGCCGGCCGGACCGCTGCGCGACCCGCAGCACCTGCGCATGGAGCTCCAGGCGCGCCTCGCCGGGTGCCCGGTCGAGTTCGACCTCTGCGCGCAGCTCTACCGCGACGAGGCGACGACGCCGATCGAGGACCCGACGACGGCCTGGAGCGAGGACGCCGCCCCGCTCGAGCGCGTGGCGACGCTCGTCCTCCCGCGGCAAGACTCGTCGAGCGCGCGCGCCCGTGACATCGCCGCGCGCATCGAGACGCTGTCCTTCGACCCGTGGCACGCGCTCGAGGCGCACCGGCCGCTCGGCAGCCTGATGCGCGCGCGCAACGTCGCCTACCGGCACAGCACCGAGGAGCGCGGCGCGGCGCCCGAGCCGGACGGCAGCGAGCTCGACTGACCCGCGACGTTTCGCGCGCTCGGGAAGCTCGGAGCGCATAGCCTCGCGCGCGGCGCGCGCGCCACGTGGTACGCTGGCGCCAGGAGTCGCATCATGCGGAAGGCCCTGCTCGTCCTCTGCGCAGCGCTCGTCGGCTGCGGCACCGAGTTCTCGACCGGCGGCAGCGGTGGCGCCGGCGGCGCGACCTCGACCACCTCGAGCACCACGTCCACCACCGCCTCGGGCGGAGCCGGCGGCCAGGGCGGCGACGCGACGGGTGGCGCCGGCGGCGCCGGCCTCGAGAACTGCGTCGACGGCGTCGACAACAACGGCGACGCGCTGGCCGACTGCGCAGACCCGCAGTGCTCGGCCGTCGGGTTCGCGTGCCTGCCCGACCCGGGCCAGGGCTGGGTCGGCCCGGTCGTCCTGCAGAATCCCGCGCTCGACTGCCCGGCGCGCTGGCCGGCGGCCGTGATGTCGGGCGGCGCGTCCGTGACGTCCGCAGCGGCGGCGTGCGACTGCACCTGCGGGGCGGCCGTGGACGTCGCGTGCGCCGACCTGCAGAACGTCGGCCGCTACGCCGACTCCGCCTGCAACACGGCGTCGGCGCTGAGCCAGTTCCCGATCGGCGCGTGCACGAGCCTGCCGAACGGCGCGAGCTTCGGGGCCATCGAGGTCATGCCGGTGCCGTGCAGCGGCGGCAACTGCCCCCCGGTACCCAGCGTGGGCAAGCCACCGACGGTCTGGGTCGAGCCGGCCGAGGCCTGCGCGCCGGGTGGCACGCCCGGTGGCTGCGAAGCCGGTCGCTGCGCGCCACCGGTCGACGACGCGGTCGTGTGCGTGGCCACGCAGGGGGCCCAGCAGCCCTGCCCGGCCGGCTACCCCAACGGGCGCACGGTCTTCACCGCGCTCAACGACACCCGCGGCTGCACCGCCTGCAGCTGCGGCCCGGCCGCGCCCGGCACCTGCGACACGATGCTGCACCTCTACGCGAACGGCACCTGTGCGGCGCCTGCAGGGGCCGCCCTGCCCGACGACGGCGTCTGCACGCCGATGGATCCGCAGCAGGTCTTCCTGTCGGCGCGGCCCGAGCTGCTCGGCACGAACGACGCCCACTGCGAGCCGAGCGATCCGACGCCCACGGGCACCGTCACGGCCACGGCGCCGTACACGGTGTGCTGCATGTGACGGGGCAGCCGCCCTGCACGACCGGCGGCCTCACTCGCGCAGCAGATCGTGCACGCCCTTCAGGGTCGGCACCTGGCGGCACACGAGCGACACACCGACCGTGAGCGGCACGGCGAGGATCGCGCCCGGCAGGCCCCAGATGAGGCCCCACACGAGCAGGGCGAGGATCACGGCCAGGAAATTCAGGCCGAGCTGCTCGCCGAAGAGCTTCGGCTCGACGAAGTTCACGAACACGAGCGGCACGGCGATGGTCGCGAGCGAGGCGGCGATCGCGAAGCCAGGATTGCCCGAGTTCTCGAGGATGTGCAGGGCGATGACCGGCACGAGCGCGATGACGGGCCCGAAGGTCGGGATGAAGTTCAGGAGCATCATGAAGAAGCCCGCCAGCACCGCGAGGTCGAAGCCGAAGGCGAGGAGCACGAGCGTGAACGAGACGCCCATGGCGAGCGACACCGCCGCCTTCACGAGCATGTAGCGCTGGATCTTCTCCTCGAAGGTGTCGAGCATCTTCGCCGAGCGCGCGCCGTCGGTCGAAGCCTCGCGCGCCACCTGCTGCAGGCGAGCGTCGAACTTCTTGCGCCCGAGCGTCACCGCGATGGTGAGCACGAGCACGAGCCCCACGTTCGACAGCACGGTCGTGAGGGCGCCGGCGATGTTGCCGACGTTGCCGAACACCGCGAGGGCGAGGTTGCGCAGCGTGTCGGGGTCGTCGACGTGCGGCCGCACGTCGTCGGGGATGGGCAGGCGGTCGAGCAGCTGCTGCACGGTCGTCAGGTACTCGGGCAGGCGGGCGTCGAGGCGCTTGGCGGCCGCGGCGAGCACGCCCATCGTGCCGGCAAAGGCCGCGAACAGCACCCCCACGACCACGATGGCGCCGAGCCAGCGCGGAATGTGGATGCGCTCCATGCGCCGCAGGATGGGCTCGATGGTGTACGCGCCGAAGATGGCGTACGCGAACGGCAGGATCACCGAGCGGGCCCACACGAGCGCGGTGACGATGACCCCGGTCGCGATGATGCCGAGCAGGATCTTGGTGATGCGCTGCGACGCCTCTTGCGACGGCTGCATGGCCACGGATTAGTCCCGTGCCCGGCCGGTGAACAGGCGCACGCGCTCGGGGGCGCCACCGCGCCGCGTGAAGCGGCGCGCGGGAGGCGATATGCTGGCGCCGTGGGCAAGAAGCTTCTGACCGGGTGCCTTGCGGCCGCAGCTCTCCTCGTCGCCTCGCGCACCGCGCACGCGCAGCTCTTCGTGTTCCAGGTCGAGGGCGGCAGCGTCCACAAGACCGACACCTACGCGACGCCCACCTGGGACGTGGTGAACCTGAAGTTCGCCTACCAGAAGCCCATCATCTTCGCGATTCCGAGCAGCGACGGCGGCAACCCGGCCGACTTCCGCATCCGCAACATCACCTCCACCTCCTTCGAGCTCACGCTCGCCGAGCCGCCGAGCGAGGACGGACCGCACGTCGCGATGGACATCGCCTACGTGGCGGTCGAGGCCGGGCAATGGAGCCTCCCCGACGGGCGGCGCATGGCGGCCGGCCTCGTCTCGACCTCGCAGCTCATCTACAAGGGGGGCGGCGGCACGCAGGTGGTGGCGCTTCCGCCGGGCTTCCAGAACCCCATCGTCCTCACGCAGATCCAGGGCCTCGCGAACGAGCAGGGGAGCCTGCCCTCGGAGCCGTCCCAGCCGTGGATGACGACCGCCGTCCGCAACGTGACCGCGAGCTCCTTCGAGCTCGCCATCGACGGCACCGAGTGCACGACGACGCCGCTCGCCCTGCCCGAGACCGTCGGCTGGCTGGCGATCGACGGCAACGTGCAGGGGCAGTTCGCGGACAGCGACGCCAACGTCGTGCGCTACGAGACCATCCGCACGGGCGCCGTGGTGCCCGGCTGGGACAACGGTTCGGTGCAGGTGTCGTTCCTGCAGAGCTACGCGAGCCAGCCGCTCTTCGTGGCCAAGCTGCAGACCCGCACGTCCGGCGACGGCGGCTGGCCCCGCTTCCTCAGCCCGGGGGCCTCGTCGGTGCGCCTGCGCGTCGACGAGGATCGCTGCCAGGACAACGAGCGCGTCCACCCCGGCGAGGTCGCGGGCCTGTTCGTGTTCTCGCAGAGCTTCCGCATCCAGGATCCGGATCCGGACGGCGACGGCATCGCGACGTCCGTGGACGACTGCCCCTTCGTCGCGAACCCCGGGCAAGAGGACGGCGACGGGGACGGCGTGGGCGACGCCTGCGACAACTGCGCCGCCGTGCCGAACCCGAGCCAGAGCGACGGCGACGGCGACGGCGAGGGCGACGCGTGCGACTGCGGCGACGGCCTCGGCGTCGCCGGCGAGACCTGCGACGACGGCGACGGCGCGGCGGGCGACGGGTGCTTTCTGTGCGCGGTCGAGAACGGCTGGACGTGCAGCGGCTCGCCGAGCGTGTGCACACCCATCTGCGGCGACGGACAGCTGAAGGGCAACGAGGGCTGCGACGACGGCGACGCGACGGGCGGCGACGGCTGCTCCGCCGCCTGCACCGTCGAGCCCGGCTGGAGCTGCAGCGGTCAGCCGAGCCTGTGCGTCACGACGTGCGGCGACGGCATCCCCGCCGGAACCGAACAATGCGACGACGGCAACGTCGCGAACGGAGACGGCTGCTCGAGCGCCTGCGAGCTCGAGGGCCCGGGAGGCCAGGGCGGCGGAGGTAGCGGCGGCGGCGGGGCGGGTGCCGGCGGTAGTGGCGGCCTGGGAGGCGGGGGCTCGAGCACCGGCGGCGGCGGCTCGAGCACCGGCGGCAGCGGCGGGGCGGGCGCCGAGCCGAGCGGCGGCAGCGGACCCGACGCCGACGCGGTGCCGCCGTATTACATCAGCGGGCGCGGCTGCACCTGCTCGCTCGCGGCGCATCGCGACGACGCGCCGTGGCTCCTCGGGCTCGCGTGCCTCGGCCCCCTCGCGCTCTCGCTCCGACGGCGCCGCAGCCACGCACGGCGCTAGGGCTCGGCATGTCGCGAAGGAACGGCGCTCCGCGGCGCGCGCGCGCGGGCTGGCTCGCCGCGGCGCTCGGGCTCGCGGCAAGCGCGTGTGCGCCCGACGGTCGGGGGCCTCGAGGCGAGGCCCAGGCAGCGCCACGCGCAGCCGAGGTCGAGACCCCCTCGGTCGAGGGCCGACGGACCGGCGAAGCTCCGGCGGGCGACCCGTCGTCGCCGCCCGGCACGGCCCCCGCGAGCGCGACCACGACCACGACCACGACCACGCCCGCGGCCACGAGCCCGAGCGACGCCGCTCTCGGTGAGCCGGCGGCCTGTCGCGCCCCGTCGCTCGAGCTCGGCACGGCGCTCGACGCCCGCGACGACGCCGCCTTCGCGCGCTGCGCGGAGCTCCGGCCGCGACCCGGTCCCCGCTGCGGCGAGGGCGAGCCGCGCCCGCTCGCGCTCGCGCGGCTCGAGGCCGCCGTCCTGCCGCTCGATCCGCGCACGGCGGCCCACGTCCGCGCCGTCGCGGCGCGCGGCCGTGCGCTCGGGCGCAACCCGCGCGCCTTCGGCCTCGTCGGCGACAGCATGACCGTGTCGGGCGCCTTCCTGCGGCCGCTCCGGCGCCCGGCGCTCGACCCGGCCGTGGCGGACGCGCTGCGCATCCCCGGTCGCACGACGAGCGTGCTCGACTACTTCCGCGACGCACCCGTGGCACGGCAGCGCGGGGCGTGGGTGGACTCCTTCTTCGCGGCGCGCGCGGCGAAGGT
>JADLAB010000550.1 GCA_020848455.1 Polyangiaceae bacterium | reverse complement strand
TGGCGCTGCTGGCCGGCGCGACCGCCGCGAGCGCCGGCACCGGCTGCGGCGCCTCCGCGCGCGACTACGCCGCGGCGGCCATCACCGCCGGCGTGGCGATCGCGGCCGCCGCCGTGAACCGCGCCGCCACCGACGAGTGCTGGGGGAACTGTGGCAGGGGTGAGCTCTGCGACCCCGTGAGCGGGCTCTGCGTGCCGGCCCCACCGGAGGGTGTCGGGCTGGACCACGATCCGTGCGCCGCGGCGGGCGTCGGGGGCGAGGGCGGCAGCCGGCCCGCGTGCGAGGCCGACCCCGAGGGCGCGCCCGCGCCGGAGGCGGTGGGACCGCTCGACCGCGGCGCGCCGGTCGACGGCACGCTCGCCGATCCGTGCCGCGGCCTCTGCTTCACCGGCGAGCGCTGCACGGTGGAGAGCGGTCGCGCGGACTGCGTGCCGGTGGCGCCGCGCTGAGGAGAGCTCGGCCGCTGCCCTGGCGCGTGGCGCCCCTCGTGGGCCCTGCCGGGCATCGTCGGGCGTCGCTGGGCATCGTCGGGCGTCGCTGGGCATCGTCGGGCGTCGTTGGGCGTCGTTCGGGGGGCTCGACATCCCGCCGCGAGCGCGCGATGGTCTGCGCGGCCCGCGTCGCGTGACGCGGCAGGCACGCGAGCGGAGGACGACGTGGCGCTACGCACACCCATCATCGCCGGCAACTGGAAGCTCCACATGGGTCCCGCCGCGGCGGGCGCGCTCGCGGGCTACCTGCGCGACGCGCTCGAGCCGGGCGGGGGTGCGCGGTCCGGGGGCGAGCTCGTCGTGTTCCCGACCGCGCTCTCCATCCCCTCGGTCGTCGCCGCGCTCGCGGGCTCCCGCATCGCGGTCGGCATCCAGGAGGTGGCCGCCAAGCCCACGGGCGCGCTCACCGGCGCCAACTCGGCCGTGATGGCGCGCGAGGCCGGCTGCACCTGGATGCTGACGGGGCACTCGGAGCGCCGGCAGTTCTTCGCCGAGACCGACCAGGGCGTGCGCGACAAGGTCAAGGCCGGGCTCGCGGCGGGCCTGCGCGTGATGGTGTGCATCGGCGAGACGCTCGACGAGCGCAAGGCCGGGCGCGTCGAGGAGGTCACGCGCCGGCAGCTCGGCGTGGCGCTCGAAGGCTTGCCCGCGAGCGCGCTCGCCGAGCTCGCGGTGGCCTACGAGCCGGTGTGGGCGATCGGGACGGGCGTCACGGCGACGCCGGAGCAGGCCGAGGAGGCGCATGCCTCGATCCGCGCCTACCTGCGCACGCTGTACCCGGCCGAGGCGGATGCGATGCGCCTGCTCTACGGCGGCAGCGTGAAGGCCGACAACGCGGCGACGCTGCTCGGGCAACCCGACATCGACGGCGCGCTCGTCGGCGGGGCGAGCCTCGAGGTCGCGTCGTTCGCGGCGATCGTCGGCGCGGCGGGGGCGGCATGAGCGTCTAGCCCGGTCCGGCGCGCGAGCACGTCACCGACGTGCGACGCGGGCCGCGCGGACTTGCCGAGCGCGGCCGCGATGTGGTGACCTGTCAACGGGAACACGACGCGTGACGCAGCACCCCCGCCGCTGGCAGGCGCTCGAGCTCGGTGACGACCTCGTGCTCGGGGGGCGTTTCGCCGTGGAGCGCATCGTCCACGTCGGCGCGAGCACGCTCGTGCTCGTCGCGCGGCAGGCGAGCGGCAGCCCCTGCGCCATCACGGTGTTGCGGCCCGAGCTCGGGCCGACCGGGCCGCACGCCGACTGCTTCGTCGCGCAGGCCGAGCGGCTGGCGAAGGTCGCCTCGGACCACGTGGTCGGGGTCCTCGAGGTGAGTCGCCTGCCGAGCGGTCTGCCCTTCGCGGTGAGCGAGGAGCTGCCGACCCCGAGCCTCCGCGACCAGCTCGTGCTGCGCGGGCCGCTGTCGCTGGCGCACGCCGTGAGCCACCTCGGAGCGGTGTGCGACGGCCTCGCGGCGGCGCACGCGCACGGCGCCGTCCACGGCCAGCTCGGGCCCGAGCGCATCTTGCTCGGTCAGCGCGGCGACGGCACCGCGCAGCTCAAGCTCTCGGACTTCGGGCTCGGTCTGGCGCGCCTCGCGCCGCTGGCGCCCGGGGCCGAGGACGATGGGCCCGAACGCGCGCTCACGGCGCGCCACCTCGCGCCCGAGCAGCTCTCCTTTGCCGTGGCGGCCGACGTGCGCTGCGACGTGTGGGGCATCGGCGTGCTGCTCCACGAGCTCTGCCTGGGCACGAGCCCGTTCGCCGCGGCGACCTTCGAGGCGGTGGCCGCCAAGGTGAAGGGCGTCGAGCCAGCTCGGCTCCGCACCGTGCGCGCCGACGTGCCGGCAGCGCTCGAGGAGCTCGTCGCCGAGTGCCTCGACAAGCAACCGGAGCGACGCCCGCAGCGCGTCGCCCTCATCGGGGCGCGGCTCCGCAAGATCGGCTTCGAGGTCGACCGTGCACCGCGTCGTCCCTCGCCGGCGAGCGTGCGCGCCGTCGCGCCCGTCCCGGCCCCCGAGACCGTGCGCTCGGGTGGTGCCGCGCGCCGCGAGCCGCCGCCCGCGGGCGAGCGCGTGATCCTCTCGCGCGTGCCGGTCGTGCCCGTGCGCGCCAGCGCGGCTGCGGACGAGGCCGCGCGCGAGCACGCGCCGCGCCCGGCCGCCTCGCCGGGGTTGCTGCCGCCCGCGTCGGGGCCGTGGCTCGACCGCCCGGGTCCGGCGGAGCTGCGCGAGCTCGACCCGGGGTCCTCGGGCGTGCCCGAGCCCGGCGAGCGGACGGGGGAGCGCGTCTTCGGGCGCTACGTCCTCGAGCGCCGCCTCGCCGTGAGTCGCGCCGCCGAGGTATTCCTGGCGCGCCCGCGCGAGGGGCGCGCACCGGCGCCCGCGCTCGTCGTCAAGCGCCCGTGGGGCCACGCCGAGTTCGATCTCGAGCGCTTGCGGCTCGAGGTGGTGCGCTCGCAGGTGGCGCCCCATCCGCACCTCGCGACGATCTACGAGCTCGGGCTGGTCGACGCCGTGCCGTACCTCGCGATGGAGCTCGTCGACGGAGTCGACTGCCGGCGCCTCATGCGCCACGCCGAGGAGCTCGGCCGGCGCCTGCCGGTCGAGGTCGCCGTGTACATCGCGCGGCGGGTGGCGGACGGGCTCGCCGCGATGCACACCGCGACCGATCAGCGCGGCGTCCCGCTCGGCCTCGTGCACGGCGCGGTGGCGCCGTCGAGCGTCTACCTGTCCTCCGACGGCGAGGTGAAGCTCGCCAACCGCTCGCTCGCGCTGCGCTCGCACGAGATCGGCGAGCGCGCCGGTGCGGGCAAGTTCGACTACCAGTCGCCGGAGGAGCTCGCCGACGAGCCCGTAGACCACCGCGCCGACCTCTTCGCGCTCGGGGTGCTCCTCGCCGAGATGCTCATCGGCGAGCGACTCTTTCCGGGCAAGGGCGTGGACGTCCTGTCCGCGATCCAGAGCGCGCACATCGAGCCGCTGACGCGCGCGGCCGCGTCGCTGCCCGCGGGGCTCTACGAGGTGTGTGCCCGCGCGCTCGCGCGCCGGCCGGTCGACCGCTACCCGAGCGCCACCGACCTCGAGCGCGCGCTCGCGCGCCTCGAGCCGCGCGACGGCGAGAGCGCGCTCCCGGCCCTCTGCGACTGGGTGCGCGGCGCGCGCGACGCCGAGCCCGTCGAGGCCCCGACCTCGCGCGCGTCGCTCGCCCCGCCGGAGCGCACGGCGACGCTGTCGCTGCACGAGGAGGTCGAGCACGCGCGCAGCCACCCGCCGCGGAGCGAGCCGCCGTCGACGTTGCGCTTGCGTCTCGCGGCCGGTGGCGTCGTCTCCGAGGTGACCTACGCCGATCTCGTCGAGCGCATCGCGACCGGCGTGCTCGGCGCCGACGACGAGACGACGTACGATTCGGCGTCGTTCCGCCCCATCGGCGTGGTGCCCCAGCTGGCGCGCCACCTGCGCAGCCTGCCCGAGGCGAGCACCGAGGGGCTCGAGCGCGTCTTTCCCGAGCACACCTACGCCCTCGGCAAGAGCTCGATGCTGCAGGTGCTGGGCGAGATGCGCCAGGCAGCGGCGACCGCCCTCTTGCTCGCCGAGACGGGCGGCGGGGACGTACGGCGGCGCAAGGAGATCTACCTGCGCAACGGGCGGCTCCACAGCGCCACCTCGAGCGAGCGCGACGAGCTGCTCGGCGAGTGCCTGGTGCGGCTCGGCAAGATCGACCGCGCCGAGCTCGATCTCGCCCTCGCCGTGCTGCCGAGCTTCGACGGGCGCATCGGCGACGCGCTCATCGGCCTCGGGCTCGTCGAGGCGCGCGACGTGTTTCGCGCCATCCGCGATCAGGGACGCGACCGGCTCGCGGCGCTCTTCGCGTGGCGCGACGGCAAGGTGTGCGTGTACCTCGGCCGCCGGCCGAAGAGCGCGCCGTTCGACCTCGACCTCGACCTCAGCTTCCCGATGGTGGCCGGAGCGCTGATCGAGTCCGGCCACGAGCCCGAGGCGCTGCTGCCCGCGCGCGGCACGTCCGTCGAGCGAGGCGCCCGGCTGCCTGGCGCCGACGCCGAGGAGCTGCGCGCCGTCCACCCCGCGGTGCGCGTCGTGGCCGAGCACATCTGCGAGGGACTGTTCCTGGGCGATCTCCTCGTCCGCTCGGAGCGCGCGGGGCTGTCCCACGGGGACGCATGTGCAGCGGTGGCGACGGCGCGAGCGCTGCGCTGGGTGTCCTGGCGCGACCACAGTCCCAACGGCCGGGTGTGACTCGGCGGCACGCACGGGGGTTAGCAAGCTGACGCTGGCGCGCCCATGGCGCCGCGGCCGGGCGGAATCACAGGGGTCGGGCGGGGGCACCGCTCTTGCACGCATGCGTCGTCACCATGCCGCGCCTCCTGTCCGTCGCCACGGTGGTCTCGCTGCTCGGTGCGCTCTCGGTCGCGGTGGCGGGGCCCGGATGCGCCGCCACGGTCGAGGTCGAAGGGGAGGGCGAGCTCGGCGAGGGCGTCGTGGAGGGGGACGGCAGCGGTTGCGTCGCGTGCACGGAGGGGGACTGCGGGCTCTGCTACGATCCGGCCTCGAACCTGCTCATCTACCGCTGTCCGACGCAGGTGTTTCCGGCCGGCGTCGAGGCGTGCACCCAGACGGGCAGCCTCTTCCAGGAGCCCGGGGGTGAGTACTACGTCTGCTGGCGCTGCGGGCCGCTGTAGCTCGGTGCAGCGGTCCGGCCTCTTGCGCCCGCGCAAGTAGGGGCGGTCCTGGATGGCTATCCTCTGCGCGTGAACCTCGGCCTCGCCGCCCCGCTCTTCCCGCCGCCGGAGGGCGGCGCCGTCGAGGAGACGGTCGTCGCGGCCGTGCAGTGGCTGCGGCTCGCGGTCGAGCTCGTCGGTGCGGCGGTCGTGCTGGCGGGCCTCGTCGCCGTCGGCCGGGTGCTCGTCCGTGGGGCGCTCGCCCGGACGGGCGCGCGCACCTACTCCGACGCGCGCCTCACTCTCGCGCGCTTTCTCGCGCTCGCGCTCGAGTTCCAGCTCGGCGCGGACATCCTGTCGACGGCGGTCGCCCCGAGCTGGGACCAGATCGGCAAGCTCGGGGCCATCGCGATCATCCGCACGGCGCTCAACTACTTCCTGCGGCGCGAGATGCACGAGGCGTGACGCGCTCGCGCTTCGGAGGTTGCGCGGTCCCCTTCGAATCCCGATAATGGCCGGCATGGCGTCGCGACCTACGAAGGGACTGCTGCTCGTCACGTCCGCCTGCGCGCTCGTGGGCTGCAAGGATGCGCTCGAGGTCCTGCAGGGCAACCTGCTCGAGATCCACCCGCGCTTCGAGCGCGTGGACGTCGCGACGGGAGACCGGACGGCGCTCGCGCTGCCGCCCGTGCTCCGCGGCGGCGCCATCGACGTGGTGGTCGGGGACGAGCTCTACCGCCTCGGCGGGCTCGACGAGGGCACGGTGTTCAGCGACGCCCTCGAGGTGTACGACCCCGCGACCGGCGCGTGGACCGCGCTGGCGCCGTGGCCGTCGCCGCGAGGCGCGAGCACGGCCGTGGTCGGCCGCCGGATCTGTCTCGGTCACGCGAGCGTGCTCGAGCCCAACAGCACGGTCGTCACCGAGGTCGAGCGCATCGACTGCTACGACGTCGACACGGGCGCCTGGTCGATGCTCCCGAGCTCGCCGGTGGGCACGTTCTCGACCGCGCTCGCCGTCGCGGGAGACCGGCTCTTCCACGCGGGTCCGCAGCATGCTCCGGCGGGCGGGGCCCTGCCTGCGGCGGCGGCCGTCTACGACTTCACGGCCGAGGCCTGGGAGTCGCTGCCCGATCTACCGGCTGCCTGCGGCGTCGACGACGCCGTCGGTGACACGGATGCGGTCTACGTCCTGTGCGGCGACAACGACGTCTCGCGCGTGTACGCGCTCGAGCTCGCGTCGAGCACCTGGTCGAGCCGCGCGGATCTGCCCTTCGGCGTGTTCCAGAGTCGGCGCACCTTCGCCGTGGCGGGCGGGCTCCTGGCCGGGTTCGATTCGCACCTCGACGGCTCGGTCGCACAGCGCTACTCCCCGGGCTCCGACGCGTGGTCGCCCACCCCGCCCGCGCACCCGGGCGGCGGTGCGGTGAGCGCCTTCAGGCCCGCGGTCCTCGGCGACGCCGTGTTCTTCCACCCGGACGAGGAGAAAGAGGGCTCGACCTACGTCTTTCTCGACGAGGTGTGGCGTTACGACCTCACGGCGAGCACCTGGGCGGTCGCGTCGTCGCACCCTGCGGAGCTCGATCTGCGCATGGTTCCGGTCGTGCTCGCCGGCGAGCTCTACCTCATCGGCGGCATCGAGCGGCTGCGCGGGTTCTGACTCCACGCCGCGCGCGTCAGGGTCGAAACGCTTGCGTGGGCGGGCTCGTCGTCGCCTCGTCCAGGCGCGCGAGCCGAAGCGCCCTCCGCCTGCACGATGCGCGCGCCGTGCCGCCGCCGGGAGCCCCGGGACCCGTCCCGGGCCGCCGTGGCCGAAAAGGGGCACGCGGGGGCGCCGTGACGTCGTGCTATGGACGCGCCATGGGGAAGCTGGAAACCCTCTCGATCCGCGTCAACGGCGACGCGGTGACCGCCGCCGTGCGGCCCGGGCGCACGCTGCTCGAGCTCTTGCGCTACGACCTCGGGCTCACGGGCTCGAAGCAGGGCTGCGACAAGGGCGACTGCGGCGCCTGCACGGTGCTCGTCGACGGCCGTCCGGTCGCGAGCTGCATCACGCTCGCGCTCGACTGCGACGGCGCCAGCGTCGAGACCGTCGAGGGGCTGGCGCGCGGCGGCGAGCTGCACCCGCTCCAGGCGGCCTACGTCGCGCACGGCGCCTCGCAGTGCGGCTTCTGCTCGCCCGGCGTGCTCATGAGCGCCAAGGCCCTGCTCGATCGGAATCCGCGCCCCACACGCGACGCGATCAAGCACGCGCTGTCGGGGAACCTGTGCCGCTGCACCGGGTACACGAAGATCCTCGACGCGGTCGAGGCCGCGGCCGCGGCGCTGGCCGAGCCGCGCACGCCCGCCGCGCCGGCGCCCGCCGGCGACGAGCCGGATCCCGTGGCGGAGCCAGAGCCACGCCCCGGTAACACCTCCGCGGCGCCGCCGTCGGCCGGCCTCGACCCCGGGGCCGTGGCGCGCGCGCAGGCTCTCGCCGCCTCGGACCGCGAGCTCTTCGTGCTCGGTCAGCGCCGCGGGGGCGTCAGCGCCGCGAGCCACGCGACGGGGCGCACGCGCTACACCGACGACTACACCTTCCCGGGGATGCTGCACGCGAAGATCGTGCGCAGCCCCCACGCGCACGCGCGCATCCTCGGCATCGACGCGACGGCGGCGCTCGCGCTCCCGGGCGTGCACGCGGTCATCACCGGGCGCGACATGCCCGTGCGCTACGGAGTCATCCCCTGGACGCCGGACGAGTATCCGCTCGCGCTCCACGAGGCGCTCTACGTGGGCGACGCCGTGGCGGCGGTCGCCGCCGTCGACGAGCCGACCGCCACGCGCGCCGCGCGCCTGGTGAAGGTGGACTACGAGGTCCTGCCGGCCGTGCTCGACCCGGCGAGCGCCCTCTTGCCGGACGCGCCCAAGGTGAACCCGGCGGCGAAGAAGGGCAACGTCACGAAGCACGTGCACCTCGAGTTCGGCGACGTCGAGGCGGAGCTCGCCGCGAGCGACGTCGTCGTCGAGGGAAACTACGCCTTCCACGGCTCGACCCACGTGCCCATCGAGCCGCACTGCGCCATCGGCATGGTGGAGCCGAACGGCGTCGTCACGGTGATCTCGGCGACCCAGGTGCCGCACTACCTGCACCGCGAGCTCGCGCGCGTGCTCGGCGTTCGCTACGACCGGGTGCGCGTCATCCAGCCGCCGGTGGGCGGGGCCTTCGGCGGCAAGAGCGAGCCCTTCGACCTCGAGTTCTGCGTCGCGAAGCTCGCCGAGCGGACGGGCCGGCCCGTGAAGATCCTCTACACGCGGGAAGAGGTCTTCTACGCGCACCGCGGCCGGCACCCGATGCAGATGCACTACCGGCTCGGCGCCACGAAGGACGGCACGCTCACGGGCTGCGACGCCAAGACGCTCCTCGATGGCGGCGCCTACGCCTCCTTCGGCCTCGTCACGGCGTACTACTCGGGGCAGCTCGTGGCGGCGCCGGTGCGGCTCGCCGCCTACCGCTTCGACTCGACGCGCGTCTACACGAACACGCCCGCCAACGGTCCGAAGCGCGGCCACGGCAGCGTGCAGCCGCGCTTCGCCTTCGAGGTGAGCCTCGACAAGGTCGCCTGCCAGCTCGGGCTCGATCCCATCGAGCTGCGGCGGCGGAACCTCTTGCGCGCCGGCGAGCGCACGGTGAACGAGCTACGACTGCCCTCGACCGGTTTCGCCGAGTGCCTCGATCGCGTCGAGGCGGCGAGCGGCTGGCGCGACAAGTGGCGGAAACTCCCCTACGGGCGCGGGGTCGGCGTCGCGGGCTCGTTCTACATCAGCGGCACCAACTACCCGATCTACCCGAACGACATGCCGATGAGCGCGGTCGAGCTCCGCCTCGATCGCAGCGGGCGGGCGACCGTGTACGCGGGCGTGTCCGAGATCGGCCAGGGCACCGACTCGATGCTCGCGCTCATCGTGTGCGAGGAGCTCGGTCTCGAGCCGGCCTCGGTGCGCGTCGTCACCGGCGACACGGATCTGACGCCCGTCGACCTCGGCGCGTACTCGAGCCGCGTGACCCTGATGGCGGGCAACGCCTGCCTCATGGCCTGCCGCAAGCTCGGCGCGGCGGTGCGCTGGGCCGTGGCGAAGCGCTGGGAGTGCTCGCCGCGCGAGGTCGTCCTCGCGGGCGGCTTCGCCATGCTGCGCCGCGACACGCGCCAGATCATCGAGGTCGCCGAGGCCTACCGCTGGGCCGAGACGGACGGCGGCACGCTGACGGCGGTCGGGCACTACCACTCGCCGAAGGAGGGCGTGCACGGCAGCTACCGCGGCGGTACCATCGGCGCCTCGCCGACCTACTCCTTCACCGCGCACGTCGTCGAGCTCGCGGTGGATCCGGAGACCGGCGTCGTGTCGGTCGGCAAGATCTGGGTGGCCCACGACTGCGGGCGCGCGTTGAATCCCGTCATCGTCGAGGGGCAGATGGAGGGGGGCGCGTACATGGGCTTCGCCGAGGCGCTGTTCGAGGAGCAGGGCTACCGCGGCGACGGCCTGCACCTCGGGCCGAACCTGCTCGACTACCGCATTCCGACGACGCTCGACACGCCGGAGCTGCACTCGCTCATCGTCGAGTCCATCGATCCCGAGGGGCCGTACGGCGCGAAGGAGGCGGGCGAGGGACCGCTCCACCCGTCGATTCCGGCGATCGCGAACGCCATCCACGACGCCGTGGGCGTGCGCCTCGACGCCTTGCCGTTCACGCCCGAGCGCGTGCGGGCGGCGCTCCGGGCGAATGCCGGGGCGTGGAAGGGCGTCGGGCCCCGCAGCGC
>JADLAB010000549.1 GCA_020848455.1 Polyangiaceae bacterium | reverse complement strand
GGCGGCGTGACGGCGTCGGCGGCCGCGGCTAGCTTGTCCGCATGGCCGACGAGCCGAAGCCGAAGTCGCCCTTCGAGGAAACGCGCGATGCCCTGCGGCGCGCCAAGGAGCAGCTCGCGCCCACGCTGAAGGTCGCGTCCGTGGTGCTCCGTCCCGCGGCCCGCGCCGCCAAGGCCGTGGCGTGGAGCGCCCGGCGCGCCGTGCAGCTCGAGAAGCTCCACGACGACGTGAACAAGGTGCTCGGCATCGACCCGCGCCACGAGGTCGAGGTCCACGGCACGGTGTACCGCATCGCGAAGGTCGATGCGGAGCTCTTCGAGGCGCGCGCCGTGCGCGCCGATCGCGTGTGTGGCCGCTTCCGGTGCGACGCCGACAAGCGCATCCTCCGGGTCGAGAGCGACGACGGCGAGGTGCGGCTCGTGCTCGACGTGGCCGAGCGCGCGATCGAGGCGGGGCTCGCGCCGTAGCCAGCCGACCGCTGTTCGGTCAACGCAGCGTCACGCTCGCCAGCACCCCGCGCAGCTCCTCGTCGTCGAGCGACGCGACCGTGACGGTGACGACGCGCTCCGGCTCCCCGGCCGCGCCCTTCCGCAGCCACACCGCGAAGCGCAGGCTGATGCGCTCGTCGACGAGCCACCCGTCCGAGGCTGCGCCCGGGACCGACATCGGCGGCAGCGGCTCCCGGCGGGTCCCCGCACCGAGCTCCTGCTCGATGCCCGTCTCGAGTGCGCGCCGGTGGCGGTCGAGCCAGCGCGCTGGCGCGTCGCTCGTGCCGGGCGGCACCCGCTCGAGGCGCACCACGACGAACGAGCGCGCGAAGTCGTCGAGGAATGGGTAGGCGCACGACGACGGCGACGGCCCGAGCGCGGCCTGCATGAGCGGACGCGGCTCGGCCCGCGGCTGGAAGGTGTCGCCCGGGTGGCGGAACGACAGGCCCAGGCGGTCGCCGTGGAGCACGATGCCGTCCGTCTCGCCTTCGGCGCGCAGGGGCTCACAGTCACCGGGCGCCGGCGCCGCGGGCCGCGCGATCGGAGACGACGCCGCGCTCGACGCGGCGGGCGCGGTGCCGACGTCCACGACGGCCGCGGGCGCGGCGCCGCGCGCGGGCGCGCAGGCCGCGGGCCCGAGGGCGAGGGCCCACACGAGCCAGCAGACGGCTCCTCGGGGCGCGGCGCGCGCCGGCCGGCGCGCGCCGCTTCGCAGTTCGCTCGTGTGCCGCGTCGCAGTGCGCTCAGTTGATGCCGCCACACTCGCCCGAGACGACGTCCGACACGTTGTTGTCGTCGCGGCACTCGTGCCACGGGTTCGGCGGGTTGTTCTCGTCGACGACCGCGTACACGGGCGTGCTGAGCATGGCCGGCAGCGACAGCAGCACGTCCTCGCTGCCGAGGGCGTAGAGGGTCGTGACGGTCGTGGCCGTGCCGAGGAAGGTGCCGCCGGGTGGGTTGCCCTGATAGAAGCTCACGACGACGCCGGGCGGCACCGAGGCCTGCCCGATGTTGCGCACGCGCGCGTAGAGGCCGTACGGGCCGGCGCACTTCGGCAGCACGTCCACGATGAGGTCCGGCGCCGAGAACTCGCCCGCCGGCTGCACGTTCTGGCGGAAGTTGTCGAGCCCCGGGGTCGCCCAGTTCTGCAGCTCGTGCTGGGGGATGGAGCCGTCGTCCGCGACGTTGGTCACGTGGTAGGGGTGCTGGTTACAGATGGCGCGCGTGCGCACCCACTTGCCGAGCGTGTCGCCGAAGACGCGCACGCCGGTCGTCTTCGTGCCCGCGCAGTTGAAGCCGCTGTACGAGTTGCTGGCGACGACGAGGTCCGCATGGCCGTCGTTGTCGACGTCCGCCACGAGCGGGTACTCGAAGAGCGTGCCGTTCGTGTTGCAGGTCTGGAAGAGCTCGGTGCCGGTCGTGCCGTCGTAGATGTGCAGGCTGAGCTCGTCCGCGTAGACGACCTCGGCCTTGCCGTCGCCGTCGAAGTCGAAGACGCTGCTGCCGGTCTGGGCCGACGAGCAGTCCTGCGTCTGGGTGATCCACATGATGGTGTCGACGTTGGCGAAGGCCGGGTCCATGAGCTTCTGGCCGTCGAGCACCACGTAGCCGATGCCCCCGGCGAGCCCGACGTCGGGGAAGCCGTCGCCGTCGAAGTCCGCGATGGTGGGCGCGCCGCCGCCGCGCGTGCAGCCGGCGCTGGCCGGGTTGGCGACGCAGCACGGGTTCGGGCTGATGGTGCCGTTGATGTCGATGCCCTGCCGCACGATGACGAAGCCGCCCGGTGCGAGCGGATCGACGTGCCACAAGGAGAAGGTGTGCGTGTCGAAGTGCACCGAGGCCACCTCGGGCACGCCGTCGCGATCGAGGTCGCCGACCGCGGCGTGCGTGCCCGCGAGGCCGGTGTCGGCGATGAGCGCGCCCGCGGCGTCGTAGGCGCGGGACGGCGTGACCACGTCGAGCACCGTGTCGCCGTCGACGTCCGACACGACGACGTTCAGGGCGTTCGCCGGGGTGAAGGTCGGGACCTCGGGCGTGCCCGTGACGCCGTCGAGGATGGCGTTCTTCTCGACGACCTCGACCGTGCCGTCGCCGTCGACGTCGGCGATGGAGGGCATGAAGCACGCGACCCCGAGCGGCGGGCTCAGCCACAGCTCGGTGCCGTTCGCGCGGTAGGCCCGGATGCGGCTGTCGGTGGTGCACACCACGATCTCGTTGCCGGGCTGGCCGTCGATGTTGCCCGCCGCGATGGAGCGCCCGGGGTGGTCCGGCGAGGCGACGGGCGAGGGGGTGGCCCACTTCTCGACCGTGGCGCCGCCGACGCGCGAGATGGCGTGCAGGGTCGCCGAGGTCCCGGTGCCGTTGTTGTAGTCGCCGTTCGTGAACGTGAAAAAGACGATCTCGGGGATGTCGCGCTCGTCGACGACGGCGTCGCAGTTGTCGTCGTCGAGCTGGATCACGATCGGCGCCATCATGACGTGCTGGTTCGTGGCGACCGGATCGCCCCAGCCGAACTTGAGCTCGGGGCTGAACTGCCCGACGGGCGGGTGGTACTCGCACGGGGCGATGCAGCTCGGCGGATCGCCCGGCACCTGGCCCGGCGCACACTCGGGCGGCTTCGGCAGGCACCGGCCCGTCGGCAGCACGAGCCCGCCCTGACAGCCGCCGCCGGCGCCGCCCTGCCCCGGCGGATCGCCGAGCGAGTACTCGCAGTAGTGCCCGGCCTGGCAGTCCGTCGCGTCCACGCAGGTCGCACCCGGCGCGACGCACTGCTGGAAGGAGCACACCTCGGCCGCCGGGCAGCACCCGCCCGCGCAGAGCAGCGCGGCATCGCAGCAGCTGCCGTCGTCGGCGCAGATGCCGCCGCCGGCGCCGCAGCTCTGACCCGGCGTGCAGCCCGCGTCGCCGGCGTCGCCGAAGAGCGAGCCTCCCGTGCCGGTCGTCTGCCCGCCGCTGCCACCGGTGCTGCCTCCCCCGGTGCCGGTCGGGGTCCCGGGCGTGGTGCTCTCCTCGCCCGAGCACGCGACGGCGACGAGCGGCGGCACGACGGCCGCGACGACGAGCAACAAAGCGGTACGGGTGCGGCGCATGAAGGACCTCCGGCGGCATTGTCGCATCCCTCGGGGCCGCGCGACAGGCCGGCGGCGGTCGTCGCGCGACCGCGCGAGCGCCGTCGTCGAGGTCCACGGCGCAGCCACCGCGGACGGAGCGGAGCGCGCACGGCGCATGCTGCGCTCGGCCGATGGGTGCCGACGCCGCACCCCGTGGGATCGCACGACTCAGTCGAGGTGCTCGATGTCCGCCGGCATGCCCACCCAGGCGTGGCGCCGCGCCTCGTAGACGGACACGCGCGGCGCGGGGAAGCTCGGATCCGCGAAGGCGCCGACGGCGACGGCGACGACGTCGGGCAGCGCCTCGAGCTCGTAGTAGACGGTCGAGCCGCAGCGCGGGCAGAAGTGGAAGGTCACCCGCTGCCCGCTGTCGGCCGTCCGGACGTACGCGGTCGAGGGCCCCGAGACGCGCACGCTCGCCTGCGCGAACCGCGCCTGCAGGCCGAAGGCACTGCCCGTGCGCGCCTGGCAAGCGAGGCAATGACACATCGAGATGCGCAGGGGCTCGCCCTCGGTCACGATCTCGAGCTCTCCGCAGCTGCAACGGGCGCGGCGCGTCGTCATGGCTCCCTCCGTCATCGTCCGTCATCCTCTCACTTCGGCCTGGCAGACTCCGCCCCCCACCATGCGGGTCACGCGCGGCAAGAGGAAGCGGTACACGAGGTCGGCCAGGGTCTCGGGCGGCGTCGCCGGCTGCTCGCCCGTGCCGTCCGAGGCGTCGTCCGGCCAGGGGTCGTCGCTCGGCGCGGCGACCGCCGCGAGCTCCGCGAAGGTGATCGCGCCGTCGCCGTCCGCGTCGGCCGCCGCGTAGCGGTCGAAGTGGAGCGGCGCCGCGTCGTCGGGCGCGCGGCGGAAGAGCTCTTCGCCGCGCACGACGACGCCGAGCCTCGGCGCGTCGCCGGCCGCGAGCTCGAGCACGCTCAGGTAGCCCGAGCCCGAGCTCGCGAGGCAGCGATCGAGCGCGAAGCCGCGGCGGAAGACCCACGCGAAGCGCTTCTCGACGCCGCCGCGCACGGCCTGCCCCTGCGCGTACAGGACGACGCGCTTGCCGGCCTCGTACGCGTCGTCGCCCCGCACGCGCATGAGCGCCACGTCGGTCGGGGTGACGCCGGAGCCGAGCAGGGTGTCGAAGGACGGCGAGCGGACGCGGTAGGCGACGCTGCACCGACCGAGTCCCCACGCGAGCGCCACCTTGGCGGGCTCCGGCAGGACCGCGAAGTCGAAGGTCCGGTCGTAGCTCGGGCTCGAGTAGGCGTTGCACGAGCTCGTGAACGCGTCGCGGTCGCCCTCGAGGCGCAGGTTGCCGATGGCCGCCACGAAGCGCTCGAAGCCGACGGTCCAGCCGTCGGC
>JADLAB010000548.1 GCA_020848455.1 Polyangiaceae bacterium | reverse complement strand
CGCGACCCGGAGTACCTCGGGCTCCGCCGCCTGCTCGACGAGCGGTGGGGCACGCGCCACGACCGCTTCGACACGCTCGACGTGCCGCTCGCCGACGCCTCGCACTGGCTGCGCCTGCGCTTCGGGGGCTACCCGGCCCGCGCGGCCTTCCGCTACGACCGCCGCCAGCTCGCCGTCGCGATCGTGGCCTACGAGGCGAGCGGGGCGAGCGGGGCGGGCTCCGAGAGTCGCGACGGCGGACGCGCACTTCGCGACCCCGTTCCGCGACGACGCCTACGTCGCCGCGGCGGCCGCCTACCCGAGCTGGCCCGGCACCTGCCTCGTCCACGCGCTCGCGGTGAAGGCGGCCGAGCACGCACGTCGACCGAGCGCGCGCCGCGAAGCCGCATTCCGCAACGTTACTTTCGTGCGATGCCACGATAGCCTTCCCTCGATGCGCCGCCCGCACCGACTGTCGTGGCTCGCCGTCTTCACCCTGCTCGGGGTCGCGCCCCTCGCGCACGCCGAGCACCCGCAGTTCGGCGGCACCCAGCCGGGCGAGCTCACCCTGCTCGGCGCCTTCCAGGACGCCGACGGCTGCGCCGCGTGCCACGGGGGCGGCTACCAGGGGGACACGACCTTCCTGCCCTTCGACACCTGGGCCGGCACCATGATGGCGAACGCGGCCCGCGATCCGGTGTTCTTCGCCGCGCTCGCCATCGCCAACCAGGACGCGCCGGCCTTCGCGGTCGAGCACTGCGTGCGCTGCCACGCGCCGACGAGCTACGTGCGCGGGACCAGCACGCCGACCGACGGCTCGGCGCTCGACGCCGTCGATCGGCAGGGCGTCGGCTGCGACGTGTGCCACCGCGCGGTGCAGACGCCGGGGCCCGGCACGAGCTACCTCCACGGCGACGTGCAGCTCGTGTTCGCCGACGAGCAGGCGAAGCACGGCAAGTACCCGGACGCACAGTCGCCGGCCCATGCCGTCGCGGTCGACGACGGCGCCACGAAGGAGGACTTCTGCGCGCAGTGCCACATCGTGACGAACCCGGCGAACAACCTGCGTGACGCCGGCGGCAACGACCTCGGACAGGCCTTTCCGCTCGAGACGACCTTCCTCGAGTGGCAGCAGTCGTCGTTTCCGGCGCTCGGCGCCGAGGCGACCTGCCAGGGCTGTCACATGCCCGTGAGGTCCGGCGACTGGCCCGTGTCGAGCCTGTTCGGCGAGCCCTTGCACACCGATCCCCGCCGCCACGTGCTCGCCGGCGGCAACCACTGGGGCATCCGCGCCGTGATGGCCGCCAACCCGGCGCGCGCCACCACGTACGCGGTCGCGTTCCAGAACGCGCTCGACGCCACGGCGGCGTTCCTCGCGACGGCCGCGACGGTGAGCTTCGTCGACCCGCCGCCCCCGACGCTCGGCGCGGGCGAGCCCTTCGCCGTGCACCTGCGGGTGCAGAACGAGACGGGCCACAAGTTCCCGACGGGCTACGTGGACGGGCGGCGCGCCTGGGTCGCCGTCGTGCTCGTCGACTCGGACGGCGTGGCGCACGCGCTCGCGGGCGGCTACGACCCGGTGACCGGCACCATCGCGGCGAGCCCGCCGACGCACGTCTACGAGTCGGTGCACGGGCGCTGGGACGGCGCTGCGGGCGTGCCCGAGCACAGCATGGTGAAGCAGGACATGCTGCTCTCGGACACCCGCATCCCGCCCGCTGGCTTCGTGCCCGACGAGCGCACGGTCGTCACGAGCGAGATCGACTACTCGGACGGCCTCGGCGGCTACCGGGCCTACGACGACCTCACGCTCGCGCTCGTCGCACCGGCCGGCGTGTCGGGGGTCGCGACGCTGTCGGCGCGCGTCTACTACCAGCCGATCACGCGCGAGTACGTCGACTTCCTCGTGAGCGCCAACACCACGAACGGTGCCGGCGCTGCGCTCGCCGCGATCTACGCCGCGACGGACGAGGGCCCGCCCATGCTCGTCGCGAGCGCGGAGGTGCTCGTCGATTTCGGGGGTGCGGGTGCGGGTGGGAGTGCGGGCGGGAGTGCGGGCGCGGGTGGGAGTGCGGGCGCGGGCGGGAGTGCGGGCGCGGGCGCGGGCGCGGGTGCGGGTGTGGAGGGCGAGGGCGGGTGCGGGTGCCGCGCGGGAGCGGGGGGCGGCGCGGGGGCGGGCGCGATCGTCGGCCTGCTCGGGCTCGCGGCGCTCGCGGCGCGGCGGCGCGGACGCGGCTACTGGGGGTCGAGGCGCAGCACGCGCCCGTCGAGGTAGACGGCGTACACGTTGCCGAGGTTGTCCTGCCCGAAGGACACGAGCGACGAGCCGCTCGTGACCCCGAGCGGCTCCATGGGCGTCGCGACGCCACCCGCGACCGTGGTGCGCCAGATGGCGCCCGAGCAGTAGTCGCCGAAGAGGTAGCTGCCGCGGAGCGCCGGGATGCCGCTCGCGCGGTACACGTAGCCGCCGGTGACCGAGCACTCGGCGCCGTGCGGGTAGTCGAGCACCGGCGGCGTGTAGCCCGCGACGGCCTCGCAGCCGAGGTTCGCGTCGTAGCAGTGCGTGCCCTCCATCGAGCGCCAGCCGTAGTTGCGGCGGCCCTGCTCCGCACCCGCCGGCGCGAAGTCGACCTCCTCCCACGAGCCCTGGCCCACGTCGCCGATGTAGAGATCGTCCGTGCAAGGGTCGAAGGCGAAGCGCCACGGGTTGCGCAGGCCGTAGGACCAGATCTCGGGCGCGACCGGCCCCGTCGAGGGGTTGCCCGCCGGGATGGTGGTCATGTTGCCGGCGGGGATGCCGTACGGCTGCGCGGCCGCGTCGACGTCGAGCCGCGCGATCTTGCCCCACAGGCTCGCGAGGTTCTGCCCGTTGCCGAACGCCCCGTGCTGATCGCCGCCTCCACCGCCATCGCCGAGGCCGATGTACAGCATGCCGTCCGGGCCGAAGGCGAGCATGCCGCCGTTGTGGTTCGACTCGTCGTCGGGCAGGACGAGCAGCCGGCGCTCGCTCGCCGGATCGGCGCTGTCGGGATCGCCGGGCGTGCGGCCGAGCT
>JADLAB010000547.1 GCA_020848455.1 Polyangiaceae bacterium | reverse complement strand
CTCGGCGAGCGCGTCGAGCCGGTCCTTGCGGCGCGCCGTGAGGACGAGGTTCGCGCCCCGAGCGGCGAGCTGCCGCGCGAGGGCGACGCCGATGCCGCTCGAGGCCCCGGTCACGAGCGCGGTTCTTCCACGTAGCTCCATGGTCGGGCCACGTTCCGGGCGTGCCCCGGTCGCGTCAACCCGTTCGCACCGGGCACGGACACGAAACACGGGCTCGGGCTCGACCCGCCCGCCCTTTCCCGGCAGGCTCCTCGCCCGAAGTCGAGCGCCTGGCGCCTGGCCTGTCGGCCTAGCGCGCCGGCGGCGCGAAGCGCGCGCGGAGCTCCGTCTTCAGCACCTTGCCGGTCGGGTTGCGGGGCAGCTCGCTCACGAGCTCCCAGCGCCGCGGAACCTTGGCGCCGGCGAGCTCGGCGCGCGCCCACTCTTCGACCTCCGCCGCGTCGAAGCCGTCGGCTCGGGGCACGACCACCGCGACGAGGCGCTCGCCCCATTCCTCGTCGGGGACGCCGATGACCGCTACCTCTCGGATGCTCGGGTGGCGGGCCAGGACCTCCTCGATCTCCGTGGGATAGATATTCACCCCACCGGAGATCACCATGTCGCGCGCCCGCCCGGCGAGGAACAGATACCCGTCGCGGTCGAGGTAGCCGAGGTCCTCCACCGTGACCCACTCGCCGCGGCGGGTCTCGTCCGAGGCCTTGCGGTCGTGGAGGTAGCCGCTCATCGTCTGCTCGTTGCGGACGTACACGAGGCCGGTCTCGCCCACGGGCAGGGTCCGGCCGTCGCGGTCGAAGATGGCGATCTCCTGGCCCGCGAGCGCGCGCCCGACGCTGCCCGGGTGCGCCAGCATCTCGGTCCCGTCGATCAGCGTGACCCAGCCGAGCTCGGTCGCACCGTAGAAGTCGAAGATGTGGGCGGCGCCGAAGCGCCGGATGGCCGCCTCGCGCAGCGCGGTCGGGAACTCGGCCGCGCCGCTGACGATGCCGCGCAGCTCGGGCGTCGGGTTGGCGAGGAAGAGCTCCGGCCCGAGCTCGAGGATGCGGCGGATCATCGTCGGCACGAGGAACACGCTGTGGATGGCGTGGCGCGACAGGGCCGAGAGCGTCGGCTCCGCCTCGAAGTGCGGCTCGAGGTAGAGCGTGGCGCCGAGCGCGGTCTGGATGAGCACGAAGGCCTGGGCGCCGCTGTGGTAGAGCGGGCTCACGACGAGGTGGCGGTCGCCCTGGCGGAACGCGAGTCGCTCGAGCACCCGCGACAGCTCGATTGCCCCGTAGCGCGCGAAGTCGCGCACCGCGCCCTTCGGTCGCCCGGTCGTGCCGGACGTGTAGACCACGCTCTCCGTCTCGAGCGTGCGCACGGCGGCGTCCGCCGGCGGGCTCGCAGAGGGCTGCAGGAGCTCCTCCCAGCGGAGGGCGCCGGCGCCGGTGGGCAGCGCGGAAGACGCGAGCAGCAGGCGGAGGTTGCGCTCCGGCTCGTCGCGCTGGCAGCTCGCCGCCGCCTCGTGGGACGCCTCGGACACGAGCGCGATGCGCGCGTTCGAGTGGTCGAGCACGTAGCGGAGCTCGGCCGGGCGCATCCGATAGGAGGCGTGGATGGCGCGGGCGCCGAGGCGCGTCAGCGCCTGCCAGGTGACGAGGTACTCGGCCCGGTTGTCGCTCATGAGCACGACCGGTGTGCCGCGACCCACGCCGAGCCGGGCCGAGAGGCCGGCGGCGAGCGCGGCGATCTCGGCCTCGAGCTCGCGGTAGGTGAGCGAGCGGTGGGCGTCGACGAGCGCGAGGCGGTCCGGCGTGCGCAGCGCGTGGATCGCGTGGATCGTGCGCACGCCGACGCCACGGCGCAGCGCCAGCCAGGCGAGGGCCGGCAGGCGCTCGAGGTGCGGCTCCGCCACGAGGCCGATGCGGTCCGCGACGCGCGCGAGCCGCACCAGGCGCCGCGGCAAGGAGTCGATCTTCTCGCGCCAGATCTGGCGCTCCACGAGGTCGCGCAGCGAGGGGAGGTCCACCATGGGATGCAGGCTCGGGCGGAAGCGTACAACCCACCGCGCCTCGCCGTCACCCAGGCGCGAACGGCGCCCCAGGAGTCAGCGCGCTTTCGCTCGCGGCCTGGCTCTCGCCTCGACCTTCGCGCGCTTCGCCGGCGCCTTCTTCGCCGGCGTCTTCTTCGCGGCCGTCTTCTTCGCGGCCGGTGCCTTCTTCGCGGCCGTCTTCTTCGCGGCCGGTGCCTTCTTCGCGGCCGGCGCCTTGGCGGTGCCTGGCTTCGCGCGCCCCGCGGCCTTGCTCGCGCTCGCGACCCGGTCCGCCGGACGAAAGCGCATCGCGGACCACGTCGCGTCGAGCGCGACCTGCCGCACCGGGCGCCACCCGGTCGACGCGAGAGCGTGCCACAGCCGGTCGCGGTCGAGGTCCGTGCCGGAGCCGCCCTTCGGGTACGCGATCCACGCGACGCCGTCCGGTCCGGCGGCGTCGAACACCCGCGGCGCGAGGCGCTCCGCCTCGGCGCGGTCCTTCACGAACAGGAGCACGCCCGCGACGGGCTGCGTGGCCTCGGCGACCACCGGCACGTTGCCGAGGTCGCGGGCGAGCACCCCGGCGTAGCCGTCGGGGGCGTTCAGCAGGAACAGCGAGCCCTCTCGGATCTGGAGCTTCGCGGCGAGCGTCATCGGCATGGCAGACCTCCTGTCGGCCGCATCGTGCCACAGTCGATCGCGCGCCTCACAGGCGAACCTCGCCGAGCAGCGCGTCGATGGCGGCGACCGCGCGGGCGAAGCGCCCGGCGTGGGGCCCGTCGAGGAGCACGTGGCGCGCCCCGCGCGCCGCGAGCGCATCCGCGAAGCGCCGGTGCATCCAGTGCCGGAGGTGCTCGCCGTCGCGCGTCCCGTCCTGTACGAACGGCACGTCGGGCGCCGCCAGGAGATAGAGATCGACGCGCCGGCCGTCGGCGACCGCCTCGACCGCCGGGCTCCTGCGGCCGAGGTAGCGCTCGTGCCAGATGCCGGTCGCGAAGGCGTCGGTGTCGCACAGGAGCACGCGCTCGGCGCCGCGTGCCGCCGCGTCCTCGCGGCGCGCCTGCTCGCGCGCGATGCGCTCGAACTCGGAGCTCCGCCAGCCGTCGTCGCCGCGGCGGAGCTTCTGCTCCGCCAGCTCGCGCCCGTACTCCGGCACCCACGCGCTGCCGTAGTGGCGCGCGAGCCGCTCCGTGAGGGTGGTCTTGCCGGTCGACTCGGCGCCCACGCACACCACGCGCCGCACGAAGTAGGCGCGCACGCACGGAGCGAGGAACGCGAGGTGCCCGAGCGGGTCGGCGCGGATCGCCGTCGCCGAGCACGGCACCCGCCGGCGCGCCCGGTCGACGAGCACGTGGCGCGCGCCCAGATGGTAGGCGAACGGCTCCCCGTAGTCCTCCGAGGTGAACACGAGCTCGGGCGCGAAGCCGAGCTCGCGCCGGATGTACGCGGCCCAGCCGGGCGAGTCGTCGCCGTCGAGCACGTCCGGGATGACGCGCACCTCGACGCCGCCCTGGCCCCCGCACATCTCGCGCAGCCACGCCGCGCGCAGCTCACCCGGGATGACCTGGCTTTCGTGGTGGCACACGAACACGTAGAGCTGCCGCACGGCCGCGCGCCCCGTCTCGACGAGCAGCTGATGGCCGCGGTGGGGCGGGTAGAACTTGCCGACGACGACGCCCGTGCCGGCCTCAGCCACGGCTCGCTCCCTCCACGAGCGCGGCCGGGCGCGCGGGCGCGAGCGCGCGCCACCACTGGCGCAGGCCCGCCACGCACAGAACGAAGAAGAGCGCGTAGAGCAGCGCGGTCAGGTACAGGCCCCGCGCGGCGTAGAGGTAGACGTACACGACGTCGGTCGCCATCCACACGAGCCAGTTCTCGAGCCATTTGCGCGACAGCATGAGCTGCGCGACGAGGCTCGCGGTCGTGGTGAGCGCGTCGAGGAAGGGGGCCGCGTCGTCGACGGCCGCGAGCAGGGCGGTCAGCGCCGTCGTGACGGCGACGAGGCCCGAGGCGAGGCCGAGCGCGGCCCGCGCGGGCGTGCGCGTCACCGTCAGGCGCGTTCGGTTCGCCCCACCCCGCAGCCACCAGTACCAGCCGAGCGCGCCGAGCGCGATGTAGACGAGCTGCAGGCTCGTGTCGGCGTACAGGCGCGCCGCGAGGAACAGCACCACGTAGAAGAGGTTGTTCGCGATGCCGATGGGAAAGCTCCAGATGTTCTGCTTCACCGTCAGCCACACGCAGGCGGCCCCGGTCACGAAGCCGAGCACCTCGTCGAGCCTGAGCGCGACGACCCCGCTCGCCGACCCGGCGACGAGCAGCGCCGAGCCGAGCCCGATGAGCCCGGGCACGAGGTGGCGGCAGAGGGGGCTCGCGCGCGGGGCGGGCGGTGCGGGGACGAGCTCGGTGACGGCCATCGGTGGTCGGGTGCGGACGCCCGCTCAGCCCTCGTATTTCGCCGCGAGCGCCTCGTCGGCGAGCGCGTCGAAGGAGAGCGTCGCGACGCGCGCCTTCTCCTCGTCGCTCGCGAGCTCGACGAGCACGCGCGGGTCGACGCCCACGACGCGCGCCACGGCCTTGCCGAGCACCGGGCCGGCGAGCGGGTGGTTGAAGACGAGCTGCAGGCTGCGGATGAAGCGCGTGAAGGGCCGCTCGGCGACCCCGGGCTTGCTGGCGAGCAGCTGGACGCGCTTGAAGGCCTCGCGCATGCGCTTGCCGCTCGGGTCGCACAGATCCATCGGCGCGAAGAACACGTCGCGGAAGAACGGCGCCGCGTGGAACATCATCCGGGCGAGCGCGAGCGTGCCCCGCACCCGCTCGGCGAGCGGCCGCGCCTCGGCCGCGAGCGCCGCGCGATAGGCCGGCGACGCGTAGTAGCCCACCATGTGGAAGTCGACCGCGATGTGGCGCGACTCGTCGCGGTTGATGAGCTCCATGGCCCGGTGGCTCATGTCGTCGCGCACGAAGTCGTCGATCGAGCGCAAGAGCGCGATGTCGAGCACGAGCTCGCCCGTCGTGATGTAGGCGTTCGCGATCTCGGGCGACAGAAAGCGGATGGCGCGCACGAAGTGCGGCCGGAAGCGCTCGAGGTGCTCGTTCGTGCGGTACGCGCGGTAGTGGTGCACGTCGTAGAAGCGCGCCAGGCGCTCGGCGACCTCGGCGTGGCGCTCCTCGTCGACCACGAAGGTCGCGAAGATCTTCTTCAGCACCGGATCGTGCACCCGCCGGCGCTGCTCGGCGAAGAGCGCGCCGGCGAGCCGCTCGATGCCCGCCATGTCCGTGAAGTACTGCACGATGGCGAGCTCGTCGGCGCGGTCGAGCGCGCGCGGCGTCGCCTGCCAGTCGAGGTCGTCCGCGCGCCACTGCTCGCGGCGGCATTTGGCGAGCATCGCTTCCGGCTTCATGGGGGCGCTCCGTGGCCTGGCGGCACGGCATTGTAGCGCGCCGCGCCGCGCCCGCGGCGTTCAGCCGCCGCGGGCTCCGAAGATCGCCGTGCCGATGCGCACGATCGTCGCCCCCTCGGCGATCGCCACCGCGAAATCGCCGCTCATGCCCATCGACAGCTCGGGCAAGAGGCGCGCGCCGCCGTGCCGGTCGCGCAGCTCGCGCAGCGCGGCGAAGCAGGGGCGGTTGCGCGCGGCGTCGTGCTCGAGCGGCGGCATGGTCATGAGCCCCACCGCCGCGAGGTGCGGAGCGCGCGCGACGGCCTCGAGCACGGCTCCGAGCTCGGCGGGGCGGCAGCCGCTCTTCTGCGCCTCGCCGGCGACGTTGACCTGCACGAGCACCTCGAGGCGCCGCCCGAGCACGGCCGCCCGGCGCTCGAGCTCGAGCGCGAGCTCGGCCCGGTCCACCGTGTGCACGACCGCGGCCCGCGGCGCGACCTCCTTCACCTTGTTGCGCTGCAGGTGTCCGATGAAGTGCCACCGCAGGCCCGCGAGCGCCTCGAGCGCGTCGGCCGTGCGCCCGAGCTCCTGCGCGTAGGTCTCGCCGAAGTCGCGCTGCCCAGCCGCAAAGGCCGCGCGCACCGCCTCGGGGCCCTGGAGCTTCGAGACCGCCACGATGCGCACGCTCTCGGGCGCGCGGCCGGCGGCCCGCGCGGCCGCGTGGACCTCGCCGCGTACCCGCTCGAGCGCGTCTGGGATGGGGCTCCGGTCCATGCCGCCGCCATGATCACACGTCTGTGTCAGGCTGTGCCAGTACCATGGCGTAACCCCGCGTTCGCTTGGCGCGCCGAGCTGGCACGTTGTGTGCTAACCTCCGGGTTGGACTCATGGCCAGCGCTCGCTTCCTCTTTGCCGGTCTCGGGCTTGCGGTTGCGCTCGGCGCAGTCGCCAGCTGCCTCTTCAACCCGCAGCCCGAGCCCCCCGCCGCGACGGGTACGGGCGGTGACGGCAACACCACGTCGACCACGACCACGACGACGACCACGACGAGCACCACCACCGGGACGGGTCTCGGCGGTGCAGGCACCGGCGGCGGCGTGAACGGCTGCGGCTCGGGCGGTGGCGGTTGCGGCGGCGAATCCGGCGGCGGCGGCGGTCTCGGCGGCAGCGGTGGCGCGGTCGGTGGCGGCGGTGCCGGCGGCGGTGTCGGCGGCGGCGGCGGGCAAGGCGGCGCATGAGCGCGCCTGCACCGACCGGCGGGGTGGGCCCATGAAGCGGCTCTTCGCCCTCGGCCTCGCCGTCGGCAGCACGCTCTGCCTGCTGCACGCGGGTGGCTGCCTCTTCAATCCCCAGCCCGAGCCTCCTGCGGCGCAGAACGGGCAGGGCGGAGCGGGCGGCACCGGTACGTTCACGTCCACCGGGACCGGGGGCGGCATCTTCGGCGGTGGCGCGGGCGGCACGGGCGACCAGGAGGGCGGCGCGGGCGCCGGTGCCGGTGGCCAGGGTGGCTCGGCCGGTGCGGGCGGCGAGCCCGTCGGCGGTCAGGGTGGCGCGCTCGGCGGCGGCGGCCAGGGCGGCGCAGGCGGTCACTGACGCAGAGCCTGCGCGCCTGCGGCCCTCGGGCTCGGCCGGGGCCGGCTCGGCACGCTTGGCCGGATCTCAGCGCTCGAGCAGCGTGAGCGAGCGATCGTAGTAGTTCGCCACCGCGGCGTGGCGGCTGTCGGGCGCGATGGCGATGTTCGAGGCGCCCCGGTCGGTGTCGAGCGCTGCCTCGATGGCGGGCGGATCGCCCGCGATGACGACGAGCCCCTGGCCCACGGGGGGCCAGCTCGTGCCGCCGAGCGACACGAGCAGCAGGCGGCCGTCGGGCGAGGTCGCGGTGCTGTTCGGCGTGCCGTTCAGCATGAGCGAGCGCACGCGCTTCATGCTCTCGAGGTCGACCACGGTGGCCGTGCGCGCCTCGGCATTGATGGTCACGCCGAAGCGATCGCCCTCGAGCAGGAACGCCCCGACCGGCCCCTGATCCACGTCGGCCGAGCGCATCGCGGTCGCGGCGTCGACCCGCAGCAGGTTGAGCTGGTTGGTGGCCGCGTCGGCGAACAGGATGCTCGAGCGGTCGGCGCTCACCGAGCCCGCCCGCGGGTCGCGACCGACCTTGATGCTGCGGCGCGTGGCGCCGAAGGGCGTCTCGGCCGGGTCGAACAGATCGAGCCACGCGCCGACCGGCCGGCCGCCGCGCTGCATGACGCCCATCGCGCCGATGAACGAGCGCCCGTCGGCGGCGACCAGGAACAGGCTCTCGGTCTCGTGCGCGAGCTTGATGTCGCCGAGGTGCGCACCGGTGGCGAGGTCGAACCAGCCGAGGCGCTTGGCGACCGTCGAGGCGGCGACCGCGGTGTGCCCGTCGGCGAGCGCGACGATGTCGGTCGGGCCCGCGCCGACCGGCAGCAGCATCGGCTCGCTCTCCATGTGCTGGGTGTCGACGATGGGGACGTGCAGCGAGTACTGCCGGATGAGCGCCAGGTAGCGGCCGTGCAGGAGGCGCAGCCGCTCGCCCTGGATGGCCACGTTGACGCGCCGCATGAGCCGGCCGCTCGCGACGTCGAACTGCCGCACCGTGCTGTCGTCCGCGCTGACGTACAGGGTGCGCCCGTCGGGCGCGAACACGACGTCGAGCGGGTGGGCTTCGAGCCGCAGCGTGCGGGTCTTCCACGCCTTGGTGTCCGCGGGCGGCACGGGCGCGGAGCTCGCCGCGCTGGGGGTCTCGCCGGCGGGCAGCGGCGCCGCGCTCGCCGCCGCGCTCGCCGAGGCCGTGCTGAGGGCTGTGAGCGGCGGTGCCTCTCCGACGGGGGTGCGCTGCGCGATGAGCACCGCGGCGACGGCCGTCACGGCGGCCCCGAGCAGCATCAGCGAGCGACGCGGCCGGCCGGTGGACGAGCGCGCTCCCTCGACCATCCAGCCCCGGCAGGCGCGGCACTTGCGCGCGCCCTGGACCACCATGGCGCCGCACATCGGGCACGGCACGCGCGGCCGCCCGTCGGAGCTGCTCAGCGAATGACCCATGCCACCTTCGATCGGTCGGAGATCACCGCCGCCGTGCGACCGTCGTCGGACAGACGGATGCGCGACGGCTCGGTCGCCAGCTCGGTCACGCGCAGCTCCAGCGTCTCGAGGTCGAGCACGCCCACGGCGCCGCCGTCCTCGTTGCGCGGCATGACGACGAGCGCTTCGAGCGCGTCGGGCGTGACCACCATGTCGCTGGCGCGGCCGTTGAGCGCGACGTGCTCGAGCAGGGTGCGGCGCTCGAGGTCGAAGACCGCCAGCTCGCGCCCCATGTTGCAGCGCACGACGGCGCGCCGGCCCCGGCGCACGAGCACCATTTGCTCGGGCTGCTGGCAGGTCGCCATTTCGCCCACGCGGCGCACGGCCCCGCTCGGCGTGCGGCGCAGCTCGACGACCTGGTTCTTCTCGCGCAAGACGACGTAGCTCGTCTCGCCGTCCGGCGTCGTCATGACGTCGACGGGGTTGCCTTCCATCGCGGCGCGCACGATGTCCTGGCGCGAGGCGAGGGCGGTCGGGTCGAAGGCGTAGAGCGCGCCGCCCGTGTTGCCGCGGAAGCCGGGCAGGGGCAGCTCGCCCGTGGTCACGATGGCGAGGCGCCCGCCGTCGTCGAGGCCCATCGGCCCCACCGCGTCGTCGCCGAAGTAGAACCGGTCGATCTCGGCGTGGAAGTCGGTCGAGATGACGGCCACCGCGCGGGCCCCCGGGATCGACGCGAGCGCTTGCCGCCCGCTGGCGCCGAGCTCGATGCTGTGCACGCGGCTGCCGACCTCGATGGTCTTGAGCAGGCGCGTACCGGCGACGTCGAGCACGTAGATGCGCTGCGGCGAGGTCACGTACACGACGTCGTCGACGCGGTACAGCCGCTGGGCCTGGGGCGCCTCGTTGACCACCTCGAGCAGCTCGCCCGTGCGCGCGCTCAGCACCTGCACGCCCACCAGCGTCGAGGCGAGCAGGCGCTCGCCGTCGAGAGGCAGGACGTCGGTCACGTCCTTCGGCATGCTGAAGGGGCCGGCGACCGTCAGGCTCCTCGACGGGTGGCCGACGTCGTTCGGCGACTGCCAGACGCAGTGACCGAGCTCGCACGCCTCGCCGTTCCAGCACGGCGTGTCACACACGGCCGCGGCCGCCGCGGCGGCCTCCTCGTGAGGGGCCGGCGGGGTGAAGCGGTTCGGGGCCAGGTGGCGCAGCACGATCCCGAGGCCGATGATCGTGCCGAGCACCGTCAGGGTCACCATCGGGCGCCAGTGCAGGCGCAGGAAGCCCGGGTCCGGCTCGGGCTCGGGCAGGGTGCCGGGCCGCGCGCTGCTGAGCGGTCCGCGCGGATCTTCGCCGCAGTGCGGGCAGGCGTGCGCCTCGTACGGGATGACCTCGAGGCAGGTCTCGCAGTGGACCAGGGGCGGGGGCGTGGGGACCGCCTCGCGGGCCGAGGCGAGCTCCTCGACCGGGAACCAGCTGTCGCCACCCGGCAGCGCCGCGACCGGCGCCACCACATCGCCGGTGTCGACCAGGTCGATGAGCTCCTCGCGACCCATCGGGCCCTCGATGCGGTCGCCGTTCTTCAGGAGGAAGCGCAGGCCCGGGGCGCCCGCGGGCCCCTCCACCGAGAGCGGTCCGATGGGGGCGTGGCGGGGTGGCGGGTGGGCATCGACCCCGATGCTCTGCCACGCGCCGATGGGCGCCCAGATGCGCGTCCCGACCGGGCCCGCGAGATCCTCCGGCGCGAGCAGCCCGCCCATGACCCGCGTGCGGATCTCCCAGTCGGCGAACGTGCCGCCGAGGGGCTCATGGGCGCCCTTGCGGCGCACGCGGAAGCGACGTGGCTCGGTCACCGAGCCCGTGAAGTAGCTCGCCCCCGGCGAGGCGTCGAGCCCTAGATTCGGGGACGGGGAACGGCACGCGCCACGGGTGGACACTTCTTCCGTAACTGCTCGTTTCGCTTGGACGAAACGGCGTACGCCCCGGCCCGCTTCAGGGTGCCGCCCGCTCCGGCTCCCGCACGATGCGGCCGGGCAGCGCGAGCTCGACCTCCGGCTCCACGTCCCGGCCGAGGAAGCTCCGCCACTGCACCCGGTAGTGGCCGGCCCGGAGCACGCCGAGCCTGCGCTCCCGCCCCGGCGCGACGAGGCCCACCGGCACGCCGTCGACGAGCACGTACGCGGCGCGGTCGGTCCGGTTGGCGGCCGTCGCCGGCCCCTCGGGGCTCGTCGCGTCGCCCGCCCGCAGCGCCCGCAGGGCCGCGTTCGGCAGGATCGGCTCGTCCGGCTCGGGCAGGCCGCTCCGCATCCGGCGCGCACCCTCCGGCGGCATCGTGAAGCCCTCCGCCTCGAGGGCCTCGCGGCGCTCGACCGACTGCACCTCGAAACGGGCGCCGTCGCCCTCGGTCCAGTGGTAGTCGGCGCGGAGCGGCAGCTCGAACGGGGCACACGCGGCGCTCGACGGGTCGGCGCCCGCGAGCTCGACCAGCAGCCGGCAGAGCAGGGGGCCGCCGTCTCCGGCCTCGCGCACCTCGGCGAGCTCGAGCTCCAGGGTCGCGAGCGGGGTCTGCACCTCGATCGTGCGCGAGGCGTAGCCGAGCAGGATGCCCTTCGCCTTCGCCGTCACCTTGCCGTCGCCGAGCGGCATCGCGTCGACGCGCAGCTCCTCGAGCACCGTGCGCATCGCACCGGCCTGGATGACGCGGTACTGGCTGCCCCCCGGCCACAGCACCACCGAGCCGTAGCGCTCCTCGCGCATCCGCAGCTCGGCACCCTGCGCCAGGGGCAGCGAGGGGGCGTCGAAGGACACGCGCAGCCGTCCGGCGGTCGCCACCTCGAGGTGCCAGCGACGCTCCGTCGCCGCGAGCGCCGCCTCGAGCCCCGGGGCGCTCACGTTCGCCACCTCGGGCGCGCCCGAGGCTGCCTTGGGCCACGTCCAGACCGCCTCGAGACCGAGGCCCGGCAGGCTGTGCTCCGCGGCGACGGAGGCCACGGGCTCCGGCGGCAGCTCGGCGTGCGGCTCGAGCGGTTCCGGTGGCGGGCGCAGCGGCGGGCTCGCGCCGGCGTCGCTCGCCGCGGCGCGTGGCCCGGCGTCGAGCGTGTCCTCGTCTGCAGGCGTCGCCGGGATGGGGCTCACGCCGCGGCCCGCGGCCCGGCCGGCGGGGGGATCGAGTGGGGCTCCGGTGGGGTCGCCGCAGCCCGTCCAGAGCCCCCATCCGAGCAGGACGAGCGCCGTCGCGGAGGCACGCCGCGCCCCCCGCGCGACGCGGTGCGAGTAAAGACTACTTTGGACTACATTATTTGCCAATGTAGCACCTTTGCCCCTATCGTTGGCTTCACGAAGCGGCCCCATCGCGGGGCCCTCGTCCAACGCCATGCGCTATCGCTCCTACCTCTGGCTGGCTCCAACCCTGCTCCTCGCCGTGATCGGGTGCAAGGCGTCGCCCAAGGATCGCATCCAGGGCCGCTGGATAGGCGAGCGCGTCGACAGCTTCCACGGTGCTCAGGCGGGCCGAGCATCCGGGTGGGCCACCGGCGCCTCGTTCGAGTTCAAGGGCAGTCGGGTGAAGATCTCCATTCCCGCCGAGAGTCCCCGGGAGGGCACGTACCAGATCGCCAAGGCCTCGGCCGAGGAGCTCACCGTGAACTTCCTGCGCCAGAACGGCGACGTGGACACGGCGACGTTCCGCTTCGAGGGTGACGAGCGGCTGCGCTGGAACCTCGGCGACGGGCGCAGCGTCGTGCTGCGCAAGGCCGGCAACTAGCCCCGAATCAAGCGCTCGGCGCTTGGCACTTGGCCTTCTTCTCGGACTCGCCCGCGATTGCTTGCGCTGCTCGCGTCCGCCCGGCTCGCGCTGGCCGCGGGCCGGAGCGGGCCCACGGCACGGGCCGGCGGAGCGGGCCGCGCGGCGGCATTGGCTCCTCCGACCGCGCGCGGTATGCCGACGGGCCATGACCTCGGTGCGGCTCCTCGCGCTCGGGCTGGCGGCGCTCGCGGCGGGCTGCGCCGCCCGCATGCCGCCGTCCTTCGCGCACGCGCTCGTCGGCCGGCCCGCGCCGCCCATCGCCGAGCGCGCGCTCGGGGGTCAGGACGTCGCGGTGCCCGGAGGCTTCCGCTCGCGGGTCTTCGTGGTCGACTTCTGGGCGAGCTGGTGCGAGAGTTGCCCCGAGTCGATGCGCGCGCTCGAGGCGCTCTGGGAGCGCTACCGCGGTGACGGTCTGCGCGTCGTCGGCGTCGCCGCGGACGAGGACGCGCGCGTGGCGGCGGACGCGGCGCGGCGCTTCGGCGCGACCTTCCCGGTCGTGCTCGACGACTACCAGCAGCTCGTGTCGCGCTTTCGCGTCGCGCGCATCCCGCTCTCGTTCGTGCTCGACGCGAACGGCACCGTGCGCTGGGTGGGTCGCGACGTCGACGAGCTCGCCGAAGCCGTGCGCGCCGTGCTCGCGGAGCCGAGCGCGGAGACGGAGGTGTTCTGATGGCCCGGCGCGGCGCGGGTCCGCCGCCCGGTCCCGACCTCTTCGGTGGGGCGGCCGTGCCGCCCCGGGCGCCGGGCGGCGAGCCCGGTGCCCTCGCGCCGGCCGCGCCCCGTCCCGAGCGAGCGGGCGCGCCCCCGCTCGCGGCGCGCGTGCGCCCGCGCGACCTCGCCGACGTCGTGGGGCACGTGGCGCTCGTCGGGCCGGGCAAGCCCCTCGCGCTCGCGCTCGCGCAGCGCCCGCCGCCGAGCATGATCCTCTGGGGCCCGCCGGGCTCGGGCAAGACGACCCTCGCCGAGCTCGTGGCGCACACGAGCGGCGCGCGCTTCGTGCCGTTCAGCGCCGTGCTCGGCGGCGTCGCCGACGTGCGGCGCATCGTGGACGAGGCGCGGCGCCAGGCGGGCCCGACGGTGCTCTTCGTCGACGAGATCCATCGCTTCAACAAGGCCCAGCAGGATGCCTTCCTGCCGCACGTCGAGGACGGCACCATCGCGCTCATCGGCGCCACGACCGAGAACCCCTCCTTCGCGCTCACGGGGCCGCTCCTGTCGCGCTGCGTGGTCTACCGGCTCGAGCCGCTCGGCGCGGACGACGTCGCGCGCATCGTGCACCGCGCGCTCGCGCACCCCGACGGCTTCGCCGGTGCGCTCGGCTGCGAGGACGAGGCGGCGGCGCTCATCGCCGCGACCGCCGAGGGGGACGCGCGCCGCGCGCTCGGGCTGCTCGAGCGCGCGGCCGAGCACGCCCACAAGCGCGGCCGCGACACGATCGTCGTCGACGACGTGCGCGAGCTCGGCGTGCGGCGCACGCTCGCCCACGACCGCGCCGGCGATGCCCACTACGACGTGGCGAGCGCCTTCATCAAGTCGCTGCGCGGCAGCGACCCGGACGCCGCGCTCTACTGGATGATGCGCATGGTCGAGGCGGGCGACGATCCGCTCTTCGTGCTGCGCCGCATGCTCATCTTCGCGAGCGAGGACGTCGGCAACGCCGATCCGCGCGCCCTGGCCGTCGCGGTCGACGCCGATCGCGCCTTCCAGCGCCTCGGCTTGCCCGAGGGGCTCTACGCGATGGGGCAGGCGTGCGTGTACCTCGCGTGCGCGCCGAAATCGAACGCCACGAACCTCGCCTGGCACCGCGCCCAGGCCGCCGTGCGCGAGCGGGGCTCCTTGCCGGTGCCGGTGAAGCTGCGCAACGCGCCGACCAAGCTCATGCGCGAGCTGGGCCACGGCGCCGGCTACCGCTACGCCCACGACGAGCCCGGCGGGGTCGCGGCGGGCGAGACCTACCTGCCCGACGAGCTCGGCGGCGCCCGCTACTACGAGCCCACCGACCGCGGTCTCGAGAAGGCGCTCGGCGAGCGGCTCGCGCTCTTGCGCAAGCGCTCGGAGTGAGCGCCGGCCTCAGGGCAGGCTCTGCGGCGGCGGCAGCGCCTCGAGCGCCTGCTCGAGCTCGCTCGCGGCGTGGCCGTTGCCCGCCGCGCGCGCGGCCACGATGCCGCTCTCGAGCCACTCGCGCGCCTCGAGCGGCCGGCCCAGGCCGGCGAGCATGGTGCCGCACATGAGGTACATCGCGACGTAGCCGGGGTCGCGCTCGCGCAGCTTGGCGAAGGTCGCGAGCGCTTCGGGGTGGCGCCCGAGCCCCTTGTACTCGAGCGCCAGCGCGTACCAGCCGAACGAGTCGGCCTTGCCGCTCGCCGTCATGCTTTCGAGCACCGCCAGGCGCTTCTCCGAGGCCATGTTCGCTCCGCTCAGTGCGCCAGCTCGGCGTGCTCGACGACGGCGATGTAGGGGACCTCGCGGTAGCGCTCGCCCCAGTCGAGGCCGTAGCCGACCACGAACTTGTCTTCGATGGTGAAGCCCAGGTAGTCGATCGGCACCTCGATGCGGCGCCGCGCCGGCTTGTGCAAGAGCGCGCACACCTTGACGCTGGCGGGGCGGCGCGTGCGCATCAGGTCGAGCAGGTGCGCGATGGTGAGGCCCGTGTCGACGATGTCCTCGACGAAGAGCACGTCCTCGTCCTCGACGGAGCGGCCGAGGTCGTGCGTGATCTGCACGACGCCGGTCGACTGCGTGCCCTCGCCGTAGGAGCGCACGCCCAGGAACTCGATGCGCAGCGGCACCCCGTCGATGGCGCGGATGAGATCCGCCATGAAGATGAAGCTGCCCTTGAGCACGCACACGAGCACCAGCTTGCGGCCGTGGTAGTCGTGGGCGATCTGTGCGCCGAGCTCGCGCACCCGCGCGGCGACCTGCTCGGCCGAGAGCATCGTGACCAGCTTTTCCACGGCGCAGCACTAGCGGAGAACGGGGGCCGCCTCAACGCTGCTCGCTGCCGGAGAGCGGTCCGAGAGCGCCTCGAAGAGCGTCTCGAGCATGCGGTAGGTCAGGCCCCAGACGAGGTGCGCGCCGACGCGGAAGGCCGGCAGCGCCACCTCCTTGCCGTGCCACACGTAGGGCCGGACCGCGGCCACCTCGCCGCGCAGCATGGGGCCGAGCGGCGCCCACATCGCCTCGGCCACCTCGTCGTTCGGGGCGAGCGCCACCTCGGTGTGCAGGGCGAAGACGAAGGGCACGATGGCGAGATCGATCGGGGCGCCGCGGCCGAGCGCCTGAAACTCGTCGAGCTGCCCGAGCGGCTCGGCGTGCACGGACAGATCCACCCCGACCTCCTCGCGCGTCTCGCGCACGGCCGTCGCGCGCAGATCGGGGTCGCCTGGCTCGTGGCGCCCGCCGGGGAAGGCCATGTGCCCGCTCCACGGATCGCCCGGGTGCTCGGTGCGGCGAATGAGCAGCACCTCGGGCTCGCCCACGTAGCGCACGACGGTGGCGACGGCGGCGTGCCGCGTCACGGTCCCGGGCAGCCGGGCGACCGTGCGGGCCTCGAGCCGCGCACGGATGTGCGCGGGGTCGAAGAGCCTGTCGTCACCGAGAGCCATGGCCATGGACAAGCACGTCCGCGCCCGGCGAGCAAACCGGGCCCGGCCCGCCGCGGGCCCGCGGGTCGCTCTTTTTCGGTCACGAACGGGCCCGTCGCGGCCACGTGGGATGGGAGGAGCTTCCGATGCCCACTCGGCGCGCTTGGTTCGGTCTTCTGGTCTCTGCCTGTGCGCTCGTCGTCGCCGCCACGGCCGCGGCGCAGCCCGCCGGGGGGAGCGTGCTCGCGCGCGAGCTGCGCTTCGCCGCGGCCCACGGCGTGCGCCTGCAGACCGACGACCTCGGCGGAGGCCGGGTGCGCGTCTCGCTCGCCGCGCTCGGACCCGCGCAGGCGCCGCTCGGGCCGAGCGTGCTCGTGCACGAGGGCGCCGATGCGCGGAGCGCGCTCGCCGTGCGCGAGGGCGCTGCGCTCGTGGCGCTCGTGCGGGGCGGGGCGAGCACCTTCGTGCGCTTCGCGGTCGTCGCGCTCGACGCCGACGGCGCGCCCGCCGGAACCCCGAAAGCGCTCGACGCGACCGCCTTGCGCACCGGCCGCGACGGCGTGCCGACCGCCGTCCTCGCGTGCCCCGACCCGACCGGCTTCACCGTCCTCTGGCAGGAGCTCGTCCTCGCGGGCGACCGCCCCGACGCGCGCACCTACTTCGGCCGCATCGGCGCGGACGGCCGCTGGCTCGAGCCGGCCCACGTGGTCGACGTGCCCTGGTCCGTCGCGGCGCTTGCGCACGACGGGCGCGGCTACCACCTCGGGCTCTACTTCACGAGCTCGAGCCCCGAGCAGACGCGCGTGTCGCTCGTCACGCTCGATCCGGGCGGGCGGCCCGAGCAGCACCCGTGGTGGGCGAGCCGCCCCGAGCTCGTGTCGGAGGTGCAGCTCGCGGTGGCCGGTGGCCGCGTGCTCGCGTACTGGCGGGGCGGCGCCGACGGCACGTCGCTCCGCTCGAGCGACGTGACGGACGTCGGGCAGTGGGGGACGGAGCCCGGGCCGGCGCAGGAGCACGGCACGCTCCCGCTCGAGGCGAGCTTCGCGCTACGCGTCGACGCCGGGCGCGAGGTCGTCGTCGTGCGCTCGGGCCCATGACGCGGCAAGGCCGTCGACATCCCGCGCTCGCGGGCTAGAATCGCGCCGATGATGCGCTCGCTCGCCGCCGCTGCCGTCCTCGCCGCT
>JADLAB010000546.1 GCA_020848455.1 Polyangiaceae bacterium | reverse complement strand
GGCCCGAGCCCGTCAGCTAACTCCGTAGGCGTGGGAGAGGACGATTGGGCCGCCCGATGGCGGAGCAGGCGTCCTCGTTTTCGAGGTGAGGCTCCATGTCGGATGATCGCGGCAGCGACGGGCGCGACGGCGTGCCCGGCGGCACGGACGTGCCGAGCGCGGACGAGGAACCGTTCAGCAAGCGGCGCAGCCCGCGGGTGCGGCGCACGACGGGGGGCGCGGCGCCCACCGCGACCGCGCCGTCCACACCGAGCAGCCGTGCTCCGGAGCGGTCGGCGCCGGCGCCGAACCGACACGGCGACAAGCCCGCGCGCGCCGCCAAGCCTGCGCCTGCCGCCAAGCCTGCGCCTGCCGCCAAGCCGGCGACCCAACCGGCGCCTGCCGCCAAGCCTGCGCCCGCCGCCAAGCCTGCGCCTGCCGCCAAGCCTGCGCCCGCCGCCAAGCCTGCGCCTGCCGCCAAGCCACCGGCCCAACCTTCCGACGCGACGGCGCCTGCCGCCAAGCCTGCGCCTACCGCCAAGCCGGCGCCTGAGGCCAAGCCTGCGCCGGCCGCCAAGCCGCCGGCCCAACCCTCCGGCGCACCGGCGCCTGCCGCCAAGCCGGCGCCTGCCGAGACGCCGGTGCCCCGGCCCGCCGCCGACACCACACCGAAGCCAGCCGCGCAGCCGCCGCCCCGGCCCGGGGACGAACCGCCCCCCGACGCCGCCGCGGCCCCGCGACCATCCGAGCCCGGCGCGCGAGCGCCGCGGCCGGAGCGGGCCGCCACCCCGGCCGGCGGCCCTGCCCCGAGCAAGCCCGGCGCCTCGCCCTCGAAGCGCCCGCGCGAGCACACGGCGCTCACCGCGCCCGCCTCCCTGATGCGCTCGCTCATGGCGACCGTGGTGCCGAGCACCGACGCCGGGCACCACGGAAGCCGCTGGGGCCTGATGCTGGGCGCACTCGGGGTCGTCTACGGCGACATCGGCACGAGCCCGCTCTACGCGGTCAAGGAGTGCTTCAGCCCGGCGAGCCCGCACCACGTCGACGCGTCGCCCGAGAACGTGCTCGGCGTCCTGTCGCTCATCCTGTGGTCGCTCGTCTCGGTCATCGTCGTCAAGTACCTCACGTTCATCATGCGCGCCGACAACGAGGGCCAGGGAGGCATCCTGGCCTTGCTCGCGCTCGTACCCAAGCGCGAGGCGGGCGGCGGCCGCGGGCTGCTCTTGCTCGTCGTGCTCTTCGGCGCCGCGCTCCTCTACGGCGATGGGGTCATCACGCCGGCCATTTCGGTGCTTTCGGCCGTGGAGGGCCTGTCCGTCGCCACGAAGGCCCTCGAGCCCGTCATCGTGCCCGCGACGGCCGTCATCCTGTTCCTGCTCTTCATCGTGCAGCGGCGCGGCACCGGCGGCATCGGCAAGGTCTTCGGTCCAGTGATGCTGCTCTGGTTTCTGACCATCGGCGCGCTCGGCGTCGTAGCGATCACCAAGCAACCGGGCGTCTTCGCGGCCGTGAATCCCTGGTATGCCGTGCGCTTCTTCGCGCAGAACGAGGTACACGGCTTCCTCGTGCTCGGCTCGGTCGTGCTGTGCATCACGGGCGGCGAGGCGCTCTACGCCGACATGGGCCACTTCGGCCGCGGCCCCATCCGCGCCAGCTGGTACTTCGTCGTCATGCCGGCGCTCTTGCTCAACTACTTCGGACAGGGCGCACTCCTGCTCGCCGACCCGAGCGACGCCGTCACCCTGAACCCGTTCTACGCGCTCGTGCCCACCAAGGCCTTGCTTTACCCGATCGTGATCCTCGCCACCGCGGCCACGGTGGTCGCCTCGCAGGCGCTCATCTCGGGTGCCTACTCGCTCACGCAGCAGGCCGTGCAGCTCGGCTACTTGCCGCGCATGACGGTGATCCACACCGCCAAGGAGCACGAGGGGCAGATCTACATCCCCGAGGTGAACAACCTCCTGCTCGTGGCATGCATCGCCTGCGTGTTCGCGTTCCAGAGCTCGACCGCGCTCGCCGCGGCCTACGGCATCGCGGTCACGGGCACGATGGGGATCACGAGCATCGTGTACTACGTCGTCGTGCGCCGCACCTGGGGCTGGTCGCGGTGGAAGGCGCTGCCGCTCGTCGCCCTCTTCCTCGTCTTCGACCTCGCCTTCTTCGGCGCCAACATCCTGAAGCTGAAGGACGGCCCCGGCGGCTGGTTCCCCATCTCGCTCGCCGCGGCCGTGTTCGTCGTCATGACCACCTGGAAGACCGGACGGGGCATCCTCGGGCAGTTCATCCGGGAGGGCCTGTTGCCGCTCCAGCTCTTTCTCGACGACGTCGCGAACACCAAGCCCTACCGGGTGCGGGGTACCGCCGTCTTCATGTCCTCGAACCCCGAGGGCACGCCGCCCGCGCTGCTCCATCACTTCCGCCACAACCAGGTGCTGCACGAGCAGATCGTGCTCCTGAGCGTGCAAGGAAGACGGGTCCCGGAGGTGCCCGCCGACCGGCGCCTCAAGGTCGAGAAGCTCGGGCACGGCTTCTACCGCGTGACCGTGCTCTACGGGTTCATGCAGTCGCCCAACATCCCCCATGACCTGTCGCTGTGCGCCGAGCGCGGGCTCGTCGCCGACCCGGCGCGCACGAGCTACTTCCTCGGCCGCGAGACCCTGCTGCCGACGGGGCGGGCGAAGATGTGGCGCTGGCGCAAGTGGCTCTTCGCCTACGTGTCGCGCAACGCGCTGCCGGCGACGGCGTACTTCGGCCTACCGCCGAACCGCGTCGTCGAGCTCGGGATCCAGATCGACTTCTGACCTGGAAGAGCACTCGAGGGACCGATTCGCTCCCTCGAGTCTCGCACCTGAAGTCTGGAGCCCGATCCCTGTGGCCGCGAGACCTACGCGGGAAAGGGCGCAGCTCGTTCGGCCCCGGCCTGCGCGTCACCGCCCAGGCGCGGCCTGCTAGAGCTCGAAGGCGCCCTTCGCCTGCGGCTCCGGGGCCCCGCGCGGCCACCACACGCGCAGCACGGAGCTCTTGTCGCTCCACAGGAACAGCACCTTGAGGTCGATGCCCGGAACGTAGCGCACGACGAGGCTCGTCACCGTGCCCGCCGCGGCGTGCGTGAGGGTGTTGGCGTCGCCCCCCGACTGGATCGTGAGGCTCTGCGGCGTGCCGCCGGTGTCGTTCTTGCCGCGGCACGACACGCGCAGCCACTCGCGCACCATCTTGGTCTCGCAGTTGAGGCGCGAGGAGTTCGTGACCGCGACCTCGCGCGTCTGAGCGTCCCACTCGGCGAGGGTCGGCGCGGGCGACACTCCGCCCGGTGTGGTGGCCGCGGGCGGGGGCGGCGCCGCGGTGGCCGTCAGTCCGGGCGGCGTGTCGCCCGGGGTCGCACAGCCGAGCTGGGCGATGAGGTCCCGCTTCGAGTCGATGGCCTGCTTGCAGACCATGCCTGCCATGCCGCCCGCGCTCGAGATGAGGCCCATGACCTGGTCGATGGTCTGCTTGAACCCGGCGCGCGAGTCGGGCGGCATCTTGGTCATCAGGCAGTCCATGACGCGCTTGAACTCGTCGCACTCGCTCCCGAGCGCCACCGGCGGGGTCGGCGCGCCCGTCACCGCGACCGGCGGCGCGCCGCTGCCGCCGCAATCGCCGAGCGCGGAGAGCTGCTGCTTGCAGGTCTGCTCCATCAGGCCGCGCCCCTCGGCCGACACGGCGCCCATCTTGAAGCCACTGCGCATCTGGTCGATGGTGGCCCCCTGACCGGGCATGCACGCGGCGAACTTCGCCAGGAACTCGTCGCAGGCCGGCATGCCGGTCGACTCGCCCGACGCGGCCGGCGCGGGCGCGCTCGCCGCAGCGCTCGCCGTCGCCGTGGCCGTCGCGGTCGCGCTGGCTCGCGGCGCCTCGCCGGCGCTCGAGCCCGGGCTCGCGGCCGGCGCGGTGGCCGCGGCGCTCCCCGCCGGCGCCGCGCTCGCGCCCGCCGCCGTGTCGTCCTTCTTGCCGCACGCCGCGAGCGCGACGAGCACACCCAGCCCAAGAGCCACCCTGTTCATGCTTGCCTCCACCGGGCTCCCCGGGACGGGAGCCCGGACAGCGAGAGGCCGACCGTAGCCCGGCGTCAAGCGCCGCGCGCGACCGAATGGCCTGCAGTGCGCGGGCCGCTGTTCTAGCATGCGGTCAGCATGCCGAAGATCGACCTGTCCGTGCAGGAGCACCACGCCGAGACCGACGACGGCTGGGTCCTGCGCCTGCGCCGCACCTACGCACCGACGGTGCTCGACCCCGCCCAGCGCCCGCTCCTAATCGTGCCGGGCTACGGGATGAACAGCTTCATCTTCGGGTACCACCCGCGCGGCACGAGCATGGAGCGCTGCCTCGCCGAGGCGGGGCTCGAGGTGTGGTCGGTCGATCTGCGCGGTCAGGGCGGCTCGCGCGCCACCCACGGCAAGCGCTCCGGGATCTCGCTCGAGCGCTACGCCCGCGGCGATCTCCCGGCCGCGGTCCGCTACGTGCTCGAGCACACCCGCACCGACGCGCACGACCTCGTGCTCGTCGGTGCAAGCCTCGGCGGCAGCATCGCGTACGCCTACCTCGCGACGACGCCGGACCACGGCGTGGGCGAGCTCATCGCCATGGGCGCGCCCCTGCGCTGGGAGGGAGCGCACCCGGTGCTGCGGATGGCGTTCGCGTCCGAGACCGTCGCGGGCGCGCTGCGCATGAGCAACACGCGCGCGCTCGTGAGGGCCGCGTTGCCGCTCCTCTTACGGGCCCCCGGCCTTCTCTCCATGTACATGAACACGCAGAGCATCGACCTCGACCGCATCCAGGAGATGGTGAGCACCGTCGAGGACCCGCTGCCGCGCGTGAACCGGGACATCGCGCGCTGGCTGCGGGCGAAGGACCTCGATGTCGGCGGGGTCAACGTCACGGACGCGATGGGCTCGATCGAGGTACCCCTGCTCGTCGTGCTCTCCAACCGCGACGGCATCGTGCCCGCCCCGTCGGCGTTGAGCGCGGTCCGGGCGTGGGGCGGCGACGAGGTCGAGGTGCTCGAGGTCGGCGACGAGCGCGACTGGTACGCCCACGCCAACCTGTTCATCGCCAACTGCGCACCCGAGAAGGTGTTCGCGCCCATCGTTCGGTGGCTGCGGCGGCGCGCGCCCGCCGCGTAGGGCGAGCCGGCCCGGCCCGGCGGCCGGCTACGGCGCCGCGCAGCAGGACGCCTCGCTCTTCGCGATGAGGTCCCCGAGCCAGCCGTCGCAGCGGAACACGACGTAGCCGTTGCCCTGATCGAGCTTCACGCCGCGCGCGCCGTCGAGCGGCGACTCGAAGGGCTCGATGGTGAGGTCGGCGATGCGCGTTCCCAGCGCCTCCTTGCCGGTGCGGCAGTACCCGTCGCGCAGCTCCTTCAGGCGCGCGACGAAGGAGGGAACCCTCGGGCAGCACACCTCGAACTCGCGGCGCACCTTCGCGAAGTCGACGCCTACGACGAGCGCCGGTCCGGCGAATTCGGCCCCGCAGCGCGGCGGGCAGCTGAGCTCGAACGCCGCGTCGGGCGGCTTGTAGGTGGGCGGCTCCCAGTAGCAGCTCGAGAGCCCCACGGCCGCGAGCGCGAAGCCCGGCACGAGGGCGACGGAGCGGCTGGCGCGCGGGCGCGACGAAGCTGCGGACGGACGACTGGGCGCGGGGACCATCGTGCGGCACCCTTACTCGGTCCGGGCCACGGGGGCGAGAGGCGTCGCCCGAGGGCAGCGGCGCGCGCCGCGGCGCGGCCTGGGCCCCAACCCCAACTCGCACTGCGGCGCGGGCACGGGGTTGTGCGCGGGGGGCGAGCACGTGCGCCCGCGTCCTCGCGCTCGACATCGGGGCCCTCCCAGGCCGC
>JADLAB010000545.1 GCA_020848455.1 Polyangiaceae bacterium | reverse complement strand
GCCGGTGTAGTCGAGCCCGTAGGCGTAGGAGCCCGTGCCGTAGTTCGACAGATCCGCGACGGTGATCCACTCGGCCGCGGTCGGCGCGAGGCTCGCGTCGAGGGGCAGGCGCCGGAGGCCGGGCGCGTTGCCGCCCTGCGGCGGGACGAGGTAGTAGAGCGACTGCACGAGCGGCACGTAGGCGATGCCGCCGAGGTTGTAGCTCGCGGTGTTGGTGTCGTCGTAGAAGCTCGGGTCGTACTCGAAGGTCCGGTAGCCGAGCACCGTGTCGGTCTCGTTGACCGAGCCGTCGGCACCCGGCAGGCCGGCGTCGAGCGTCACCGTGACGTCCACCGCGGACTCGACCTTGGTGCCGTTCGCGTCGAGCACCTCGGGCGGATAGCCGGCGCGCAGGCAGGTCGGGTCGCTCACGCCGGGGCAGGCCAGGGTCTCGGCGAAGAAGGTGCCGGCGACCGTCGTGACGCGCACGTGGCCCGTGGCCTGCAGCGGATTGAGCGGCCGGTCGAAGCGGATCTCGATGTACGGCTGGATCGAGCCCTGCACGTCGCCGTGGGCCGGAACGCTCGCGACCACCTGGGGGCCGCTCCCGGCCGAGCTCACCTCGTAGTCGTTGCCCAGCACCAGGACGCAGCCCGGCGCGCCCAGAAGGGCGAGCCCGACGGCGCCGAGTGCGTTCCCCGCGAGCGGACGAGCCATCGGCGGATGGTAACCCGATTCGCGCCGATCGCGATCGCCAAGGCTCGCCGCGAGCCCGATCGCGATCGCGCGTGGGCGCGGCGCCAGCGCGCCAAGTGCTCGATCTTCCGCCGCTCTGTCGTTGGCGCGGGCGCTGCAATGGGGGGGTTCCACGCCGCTGGAGGAACCCCCCCATGTCCCACGACACCACCGACACGTCCGTCCTCGTCTCGCTCCAGGCCCTCGCTGCACTCGAGGACGAGCGCCTGCGCGAGGAGAGCTCGGCCCGCGCGCGCGCCCGCGCCGAGGCCGAGCGGCAGCGCGAGCTCGCGCTCGAGCGGGCCCGCGCCGACGAGGCCGCGCGGCTCGAGGCCGACAAGGCCGCGCGGGCCGAGCGCGAGCGCCGCGCGAGCGAGGAGGCGGCGCGCCTCGCGGCCATCGAGCGCGCCGTCGTCGAGCGCGCCCGGCTCGAGGCCGAGCACGCCGCGCGTCGCCTGGCGGTCGAGGCGACGCAGGTGCCCGAGCTCGAGCTCGAGCGGCGGCGGACCGAGCGCACGACGCGCCGGCTGCGGCGCTCCCTCTGGGCGGGCCTCGCGGTCGTGCTCCTCGCCGGGAGCGCGACGGCGGTCGGCGTCGCGCGCCACCTCGCGGCGTCCGGCCCCGGGCCCGCCCCGACCCAGCTCGAGCAAGAGGTGCGCGAGCTCGAGGCGCGCTACGAGGCGCGCCGGCGCGTGCGGCTCGCGGAGCTCGACAGCCTGCGCTCGGAGCTCGGCGCCGAGGTCGACAAGCTCGGGGCCGCTGCCGCGCCGCTCGCCGCCGTCGTCGACCGCGTGGCGCGCGCACGCGAGCGGGTGGAGGCCGAGCGCGGCGACGACGCGAGCGTGGACGCCTTCGAGGACGCGCTCCGCTCGCTCCGGAGCGAGCTCGTGAAGGCGAACCGCAACGCCGAGCTCGCGGAGCTCGACGCGCGGCACGCGCTCGCGACGGCGACGCTGCGCAAGCTCGTGCGTCCGGCGGCCACCCTGTCCGAGGCCGAGGATCGCGCCGTCTCCGCGCGCAGCCGCATCGACGGCGGCCGCATCGACGAGCGCTCGCTCGCGGCCTACGACGAGGCGCTCGCGGCGCTCGAGCGCGAGCTCGCGCGCCAGCCCCGCGTGGCGGTCTCGATCGGCGCGCCGCCGCCGCCGGCCGAGCCACCGCTCGTCGTGAAGTGCCGGAGCAAGTGGGATCCCCTCTGCCCGACCTTGCCCGAGTGAGCGCGCGTGAGCGCAGGCGCGGCGCGGCCTCGCGCTTGCCGAGCGCGGCCGCGCATGGCACCAGGGGCTTCCATGGCCCACCCGCCCGACGCGAGTACCGGCGTCCACCGCGGTCCCGACCGGCCTGCCCTCGGACCGCGGCGCGCCGCGCTCGTGTGCGCCTTCCCGCGCGCGCTCGCTGTGGCCCTGCCGGACTCGGGCACGGTGGTCGGGCGCGTCTGGCTCGCCGAGCGCGGCCTGCCCGACACCGAGGTGTCGGCGAGCCACCTGCGCCTGAGCCGCAAGGGTGGCGTCCTCGGGGTCGCCGACGTCGGCTCGCGCAACGGCACCTGGGTCCACGGCGTGCGCCTGCGCCCCGGTGAGCTCGTGTCGCTCGAGGACGGTGCCGTGTTGCGCTTCGGGCAGAGCGTCTTCGTGGTGCGCGAGGGCCTGCTCGGGCCCTTCGAGCCGGCCGCGCCCGTGGGCGACCTCGTCGGGCCCTTCGGCCTGCGCGCGGTGGCAGCGACGCTCGAGGGGCTCCGCGTGGCGCACCCGGGCAACGTCCTCATCGAGGGCGAGACCGGTACCGGCAAGGAGCACCTCGCCTTCGCCGTGGCGACGGCGCTCGGGCGCGCCGAGCCCTACGGCGCCGTCAACGTCGCGGGCTTGCCCGCGGGCGTGTTCGAGTCGCAGCTCTTCGGCCACGTGGCGGGCGCCTTCTCGGGCGCGCGCACGGCGGCCAAGGGCGTCGTCGCGGCGCACGCGGGCGGCACCGTCTTCTTCGACGAGGTGGGCGAGCTCGCGTGGGAGCTCCAGGCGAAGCTCCTGCGCCTGCTCGACAACCGCGAGATCCTCCCGGTCGGCGCCGAGCGGCCGGTGCGCGCCGACGTGCTCGTCGTGGCCGCCACGAACCGGGCGCTCGAGGCGATGGTCGAGGCGGGGACCTTTCGCTCCGATCTCTACGCGCGCCTCGCGCAGGCGCGCCTCCTCTTGCCGCCGCTCCGCGAGCGGCGCGAGGACGTGTTCGCGATCGCGCAGGCGCTCGTGCGCCGCAAGGGCGGCGAGCTCGCCCTGGGTGCGGTCGAGGTCGAGGCCGTGGAGCGGCTGATGCTCGAGCCGTGGCCGCGCAACGTGCGCGAGCTCGCGAGCGCGCTCGACGCGGCGCGGCGCGTCGACCCCACCCCGGGCCTCCGGCTCTGGGCGCTCGAAGACGTGCTCGGCGCGGCGCCGGCGCACGGCGACCGGCCCGCGCTCACCGAGGAGGTCGTCGCCGCCACGGTCGAGGCCGCGGGCGGCAACCTCACCGAGGCGGCGCGCCGGCTCGGCGTGTCGCGCGGCAAGCTCCTGCGCTCGCGCAAGCGGGTGGGGCCGAAGGGCTGAGAACCCGTGCCACGTACGAGCAGGGGCAGCCTACGACCCGAGCACCACGCGCACGACGTCGGCCACCTTCGCCACTCCAGATCGGGACGGCGGAGCGCGGCGCCTTTCCCCGACAGGCTCCTAGTGCGCGACGTCCGCCGCGCAGCGAAAGCCGTTGTTGTAGCCGCGACCGGTCGGCGGCGCTGGGTAGCGGCGCGTGACGCGCACGCCGCTCGCGTCCGACATGTCCCAGCCGCCGCCGCGCAGCACGCGGCGCGACTCGCCGCAGTCCCCGCGCGTGTAGGGGCAGTACGCGCTGTCGGTCCACTCCCAGACGTTGCCCGCCATGTCGAGCACGCCCGCGGGCGACGCCCCCTCGGGGAAGCTCCCGCCGGGCGCGGTCGTGCCGGCGCCGTCGTCCTCGGCGTACATCGCGGGCCAGCTGTCCTTGCCGAGGTCGCGCAGGAGCTTGCTCAGCAGCTCGCCGCACTCCGCGCCGCACGCGTTGAGCCGCGTGCGGGAGGGCGGCGCGTCGCCCCACGGGTAGAGCCGGCCGTCGCCGCCGCGGGCCGCGAGCTCCCACTCGGCCTCGGTCGGCAGGCGCGCCCCGCGGCTCGCGCAGTAGGCCTTGGCCTGGTGCCAGTCGACGCAGTTGATCGGGTGGTCCTGCCGGTCGGGGCGCGTGCCGTTGCAGAAGCGGCTCCAGAACGAGCGGCCGCGCGGCGTCAGCCCCTCCCAGTCGACGGTCGTCGGCGCCGGTCCGCAGCCCCGACACGCGGCGTAGGCTGCGACGCTCACCTCGCGGACGTCGAGGCAGAAGGCCGCGACGTCCTCGGCGTGGCGCGGTGTCTCGTCGGTCGGCGTCTCGTCGCCGAGCTCGGAGCCCATCTCGAAGCGCGCGCCTGCGACGACCACCATGCCCTCGGGGCACGCGCTGCCGGGCGGCACGACCGCGGTCGTCGGCGTGCTCGGCTCGGGCGGGGGCGCGGACCGCGCACCGCCCCCCACGAGCGCCACGCCGGCGGCGACCGCCGCGGCGAGCGCGACCCCGGCGCCGAGGGCGATCGCGAGCGTGCGCCGCCGCGAGCGGGAGGGCTTGCGCGCGCGGGGCGCCTCGTCCGCCACGGACTCGCGCGCGCGCGTTGCGACGGGCGCGGGCAGCGGCCCTGCACGCGGCGCCGTGTCGGGGGGCGGCGCGGGGAGCGCGCGCGCGGGCGTCTCCACGGGCGCCTCCTGCTGCACGGTCGAGGCGTGGGCGAGCTCGGGCCGGGGCCCGCCGGGCACGGCCGGCGCCGGCACGTCCTTCGTGT
>JADLAB010000544.1 GCA_020848455.1 Polyangiaceae bacterium | reverse complement strand
TCGCCCTCCGGTTCGCGAACTGGCAGACCGACCAGCTCATCCGCAGCGCATCGCGGGCCGCGGAGATCGCCGACGGAGGGTCGCGCGGGCCCATCCACGCGGCAGCCTTCCCGGACGGGCTCGCGCCCGTGGTCGCGCCGGGCGGCGCCCGCCAGGTGAAGCCGACCGAGGAGCTCGTCGCCCGGATCACGAAGAGCAAGCTCACGCAGATCGAGGCGTACAGGACCGAATGGGGCCCGAAGCTCGAGGCGAGCCTGGCAGCCCTGCGGACGGCCGCGGGCGCCTACGAAGCCGCGCGCAAGGACCTGCTCGATGTCTTCCAGACCGAGCTCGCGCTCCGCGACGAGCACCGCCTCGCGATCGAGCGGCTCCTCGGCCAGGTGCGGACGGCCTTCCCCGGCGACGCGAGCAAGCGGGACCTCGTGTTCCCGGTGCTCGACGACGCCGTCCCGAGCGATCCGGCGGCGGACGACGAGCCCGTCGTGCCGACTCCGGCGGGGTGACTCGGCGCGGGATCCTCGCGAACGCGAGCCGCGCCCCTGCCCACGCGTTGAGTGCGTAGTAACCTGAAGGCGTGACCGCGCCCGCACCGACCCACCCCATGACGCCCGACGCCTTCCTCGGGTGGGAACGCACCGATCCGGAGCGGCACGCCTACTTTCATGGCGGGGTGTTCGCAATGTCCGGCGTTTCGCCGCGTCACAGCCGGCTCGCGGCGCGCTGCACCGCGCGACTCGACGGCGCGCTCGCAGGTCGCCCCCACGCCGACCGCCGCGGGCGGGCGCCGAAGGTCCACGTGGGCGCCGATCCGAGGCACCGCGAGCCCCAATCGGGCTGAGCCTGACTCGACTTTCGCCTTTTCGGGCGATAGTCTCGCGGCGACAGGCAGGCTTCAGCCTCCCGCCACCACCTATATGCCTTCGCGGTGAGACAGTCATGACCAAGGGATCCAGTAGGGAGCAGACCGCGGCGTTTCATGTGGTCGCGATTCTTCGCGATGCAGGCGCGAGTGGGAGTCGGGTGCGGGCCGCGCGGTCGGCGCAGCTCACGTTGCTCGATCGGCTACGCCTGGACGGCCGCGTTCGGGACATCTTCGGCTCCGCGCGCGACGTGGCAGCGGCGCGGGGAGCCGAGTCGCCCACGAAGCGTGCGCTGCGGGCGCCGCCACCCGCGGTCGCCGTGGCGTCCCATTCGGAGGCCGAGACGCGGGAGCTCATGGTTGCTTTGCGCACCGACCCGAGGGTCGCAAAGGTCTACGTCGCGCCGCCGCGCAACCTTTACGCGACGCGGTCGCACCGCGCGCTCGCCGGCGGTGCGACGTTCGACAGCGCGACGCAGTGGGCCTACGGTGCCCTTCGTGTCGACAAAGCCCGCGCGCACGGTCTCTTGCCCGACGCCTCCGGGGTGACGATCGCGGTCATCGACTCTGGGGTGGACAAGGCCCATCCCAGCCTGCACGGGATAGCGCTGACTTCCGAATGCCTGTCGGTGCCGAAGAAGCCGAAGGATGCTGCGGGGCACGGCACCCACGTCACGGGCCTCATCGGCGCCCGCAGGCTTGCTTCGGTTGCTCTGGAGGGCATGTGCACTGCGCGCCTGCTCGTGCTCAAGGCGCTGAACCCGTATCAGCCCAGCGCGTACTACCAGGCACTCGAACGTGCCGGAAGGGAGGCGCATGTCATCAACCTGAGCCTTGGCGGCCCTGAGGACGATCTTGAGCGTGAGCTCATCGAGATCGCCATCGAGAACGAAGTGACGGTAGTGGCCGCGATGGGCAACGAGCATGAGGAGGGCAATCCCAAGTCGTTCCCCGCCGCGATTCCGGGCGTGATCGCCGTCGCCGCGACCGACGAGAAAGACCGCCGTGCGCACTTCAGCAACACCGGGCGCCACGTCGCACTGGCCGCACCGGGAGTCGACATCCTGTCGAGCGTACCCACGTACGGCTGCTCGCTGAGCAAGCGGCGCGACTACGACCGGTGGGACGGCACCTCGATGGCGACCCCGTTCGTCGCCGGAGTCTGCGCGTTGCTGCTTGCCAAGCATCCCGGCATGACCCCGGCCGGCGTACGTGCAGCGCTGAGAACCCGCCGCGGCGACGGCACCAAGACCGAGCTAGGTCAAGGGGTGCTCGATGTAGAGGCCACGCTGCGCTAGACTCGAAGACGATGAGGAGCGCGGCGGCGACGGCGAAGCGAGGGCCTCGCCCAGGGTCCGGGTCGGGGATGATCTCGATCCGCTTCAGGACGACCCCGGCGGCGAACGCGGCCGCGAGCCCGCGGCAAGTCCGCGAAGTGCAGACAGGCTATGCCGAGGTCCTAAGCGCGATCGTGGCTCGCTTCGTCGACGCGGGTGTCATCGAGCGGGCCACCGTGGAGCCCGTCTTCCCCAGCCACCGCGACCCGCGCCTTGCCGCGATGTTCCTCGTGCACGTCGTGGGGCTGCTCGATGGGCTCGTCGCGGCGCTTCGTCGGCTGCCGGAGGTCGCCTCGGCCCAGGTGACGCCGTCGCGCGAGGTGAAGACGGGTCGGTGAGTGCGGGCCTCTGCGGGATCAGCGGAGCTGCGCGACCGCCCAGGGGCGGTCGGCACCGGGCTCCCGGCGGTCGGAACCGCCGCCGGCGAGGTCGTGCAGAGCGACCGCCCGGTTCCCAACCGGCCGAGGGCCGCTCCAGACCGGGCCGGTCGCGGTTTCGAACCGCCGCCAAACTGGGCGGGACCGGGCCGGTCGCGGTTTCGAACCGTCACCGAACCGGTCGCCCCCGCACCGTCGGCGGTTCGTGTGCATTTTCTTGAGTCCGTGTGATCTCGAACGCGAAATGTAGGGTGGGGGTCGCGCCGCCACGGCGGCGCGACTGCCGCGAGGAGCACGACGCCATGACCGCCCGGCCACCCAACACACCGCCGCCCAGCCCGCCACCGCCCAGCCCTACGCCGCTCGACTCCGAGCCACCCGCCCCTGTGCCGCCCGACGCGCCCGACCCAGCCGACGCGTCCGATGCACCCGGCGCACCCGACCCCGAGGCCTTCCTCGATGCCGAGGTCGAGCGCACCCTCGCACCGTATCGGGGGGTGCTCCCCGCACCCGCGCTTGCGGAGCTCGGCACGCTGTTGCGCCTCGCGCTCGACTCCCACCCGGTCCTTCGCGAGCTCGCCGCCCGCGCTCGCCCGCGCGCACCGAAGCAGGCTAGCGGCACCGAGACCGTGCCCGGCGGCGAGGACGGGGGGCCGGCCGAGGTGTCGGCAGCGGGGGGCGCCCCACGACCGGGCCGGAGCTAGCGCGCGATGCTGACCCAGGACGAGCAACGGCGGCTGGCCGCCGAGACCCCGGTCGTGGTGTGGGCGGCGCGGAGCTTGAAGCGCATGGCGACCGGCGTCGTCGACTACGACGATCTGGTGCAGATCGGCCGCGTGGCGGCGCTCCGCGCCGCGGAGCG
>JADLAB010000543.1 GCA_020848455.1 Polyangiaceae bacterium | reverse complement strand
TGCACGTACGCGCGCTCCTCGTTCTGCACCTCGAGGTCTGCCCACGCGAACGAGCAGACGAAGCGCATGAGGCGCATGCGGTCGGTCTTCGACAGCTTGCTCAGCATGGCGGCAGTCTAACAGAGTTTCCCGGGCCGGGGACGCGACCCGCGCGGCTCCGAGGCCCGCGCCGCAGCGGCGCCGATGCGAACGACCCTGCCGGCCGCGCGTAAAACCCGCCCATCGCCCCCCGGCGGGCGCGGCGGGTGTGCAGGCACCGGGCGAGCCGGCGCGGCGGGCAGCGAGGCGCTCAGGAGGCCTTGCTCTTCGTGTCGGCGAGCTTCTCCTGCTGCTTGACCCGCCACTCGGCGAGCTTGCGCGTGCGGCGTTGCTTGAGCTTGCGGCGGACGATCGGACGCTGAGGCATGGGGCGAGCGCTATAGTCCATCTGCGGCGAAATTCCACCCAGAGTCGTCGCGGCGGGCCTGTCGGCGCCGGGGTCGCAGTCCAGGAAGTTCACCCGTGTATCCGACCTAGACATACAATAACGCACATGACCATCGACCGGCGTTTCGAGGGGCAGCGGCTCCAGGCCGACTGCTCGCTGACCCTGTTCGTCGACGGCTCCGGCCGCTCGGCGCGGACCCTCGACCTGTCTTGCGGGGGCGCGCTCGTGCACGAGGGCCGCGCGGCTCGGCGCGCGCTCCCGCTCGTGTGCCCGGTGGAGCTGCGGCTCGGCGACGCCACGCCGATCCAGGGCCTCGCTCGCACCGTGCGTTCCGGCGGCGGGCGACATGCCCTGCGCTTCATCGGCATGAGCGAGGTCGACAGGCTCGAGATCGCCGAGCACCTCGACCGGCTGCGGCAGCGCCGGGCGCGCGCCGCGTAGCGCCTCAGCGCTCGCGTGCCCGCTCGTGGGCCGGCGCGGCCGGATTCTCGGCCTCGGCGGCCTCGGCGGCGGCGGCCTCCGCGGCGGCGGCCTCGGCGGCGGCGATCGCCTCGGCGGCGGCTGCCTTGGCGGCGGCGGCCTTCGCGGCAGCCCGCGCGGCGTTCGGCAGCTCGCCGCCGACCATCGTGGCCTTGAGATGCTTCTTCACCGGGGTCGAGGCCGGGACGGCGCTCGGCGGCACGGCCGGCGTCGGTGCGCCGGCCGCGAGCGCGGGCTCGATGCGCATCCGAGGCGGCGCAGCGAGCTCGGCGGGCAGCAGCGCCGCGCCCGACGCGCTGTAGGCGAGCGCACCGTCCGCCGTCACCTCGGTGCTCACGAGCGCGTCGACCGACAGCTCGGTGAGCAGGCGCTCGGCCTGGTCCTCGCCGATCGGCAGGAGCTGCGCGAGCTGCTTCGCGGAGACGGGCCCGTGCAGCTGGCGCACGACGTCGCTGGCGGCGGCGCGCCAGGCGCCATCGATGGCCGCGCCGATCTGGCGCGTCTTCGCACGCACCTTGCCGACGGCGGCGAGCGCGAGGGCGACGAGGGGCACCGAGAACACCGCCGCCAGCACGGCGAAGAGCGTGCTCCAGCCGAAGACGATGGCCCACAGGCCGACGAACGCCCACGCGGTCGCGGCGCCCAAGGCTCCGACGGCGCCGCCGATGCGCCACAGCGACCGCCCGCTGCGCAGCTCGTTGGCCTGACGCAGCGGGGCCACCTCGGCGCCCGACAGGCTCACGCCCTGCGCCTCGAGCGGGATGCGCGGGGCCCCGCACACGTTGCACGTGTAGCGCAGCTCCTCGTGCGGACTGACGCCGGTCGCGGTGCGGCAGTGGGGGCACTTGGGCGCGCCCGCCTGCGGCGCGTTGCACCACTCGCAGAACAGCGCCGCGAGGGGCAGCGGCGTCCCGCAGGCACGGCACGGCTTCGTGCCACCGCCGCCGGGCGCGGTTCCCGGAAAGGGGCCCTGCTGGCTCATGGCCCTTCAGGCTGTAACACGCCGCCTGCGGCACCGCACGGGCGTTGGCGTCGGTCGGCGGCCCGCGCGGGCCGGCGGCTCGTCGGTCGTGCTCGTGCGGGTGCTGGCCGGCGCGCGGCGGCTCGCCTCGTGTGAGGTCGCATGTCATAGTCGCCGACCATGCAGCCGCGACGCGCTCCCCATCTGCGCGGTCCGCTCGACCCGCACGAGGGCGGCGGTTTGCTGCAGTCCTCCGCGCGCCGGGTGATCGTGGGCTACGCGCTGCTCGCGAGCCTCGCGGCGGGCCTCGCGCTGGCGTTCCGCGACGACCCGCCGTGGAGCCACCCCACGCCGTGGTGGACGCTCGAGCCCGTCGAGGCGCTCGTGGTGAGCGGCGCGACGGGGACGGTGCTCGCGCTCCTGCTCGTGGCGCTCACGCGCGTCGCCGTGCGTCGCGTCCAGTGGGCGCGGCAGCTGCACGTCGAGCTGCGCCCGCTGGCGCACGGGCTCTCGCTCGCGAACATCGTGTGGATCGCGGGGCTCTCGAGCCTCGGCGAGGAGCTGTTCTTCCGCGGGCTCCTGCAGCCGTGGCTGGGCCTGCTCCCGGCCGCCGTGCTGTTCGGCGCCGCACACCAGGTCCCGGGGCCGAGCCGCTGGGTCTGGGTGTGCTGGGCGCTCGCGGTGGGGCTGCTCTTCGGGGCCGTGTTCGCGGGCACCGGCTCGCTGCTTGGCCCGCTCATCGCTCACGCGGTCGTCAACGCCGTGAACCTCGCCTACCTGCGCGACCACGACCCGCTCGCCGAGCCGCAGCAGCCCGCCGGCGGCTGATCCGCGCGGGCGCTCGGTCGCGCCGGACCCTCACGGAAAGGGCTGGCCCGGCCGGCCGCGCTCGAAGAAGAAGCGGAAGTAGCCCGACAGGTGCGAGCGCTTGTCGTCCGGGACGTCGATCGTGCCCGGCGCGGCGTCGTGCGGATCGGCCACGTCGACCTCGAAGGTGGCGACGGTGAGCTTCTCGGCCGCGCTCTTCTCGTTGGGATCGCCGTCGAACAGCTCCTCGAACACGATCTGACCCCCGAGCGCGTACACGACCGCGTTCTGGTTGTGGCAGGACAGCTGCAGGTACAGCGCCAGGCTCACGAGTGGAGGCTCCTGGGTCGGGTCGCCCGCGACGAGGCCGGGCGGCAGGCCCACCGTGATCGGCGTGCCGAGCAGGCTCGCGCGAATGGTGCTCACCTCGTTGACGAGCACGCTGACGCCGTCGCTCACCTCGGCGAGATCGCTGCCGCGCTGCACGCGGATCTGCATCGTGTCGCGGAAGGGCGAGGCCGCGAAGAAGTCGGGGCGGAGATCGTAGGCGCCGTTCCAGCACTCGGCGACGTAGAGCCGGTCGCTCGTGACCCAGCCCTCGCCCTGGCCGACGGTGCAGCCGGCCAGAGCGCCGAGGACGAGCGCCGCGCCGAGCGCGCGCGCGGCCGCGCACGCGATCGCTCGCGGTCGCGCCCGCCGATCCGCGTCGGCGCGCGTCAAGCCCATGGTGCGACCTCGGGCTCGGGCTTGGGGCTTGCCGGCTGCAGCCCGAGAGCGCTCGCGATGGTGCCGCCACCGAGCACCTCGTCGTCGCGATAGGCGACGGCCACCTGCCCCGGCGACACGCCGCGGAGCGGGCGCTCGAACCACAGGCACAGCTCGCGCTCCGTCGCGCCGCGCTCCACGCGCGCTTCGACGCCCGCGTGCTGGGAGCGCACCTTGACGAGCGCCCGGGTCGGCACGGCGACGTCGGCGCGCCAGACGACGTCGGTCACGCGGGCGCCGTGCGCCTCGGCCTCGGCCGCCGGCCCGACGACGACCCGTGCGCCCTCGGGCTCGATGCGCGTCACGAACGCCGGCTCGCCGAGCGCGATGCCGAGCCCCTTGCGCTGACCCACCGTGAAGTGGTGCACGCCGTCGTGCCGTCCGAGCTCGCGGCCCGTGCCGTCCACGACCGGTCCCGGCCGCAGGCGGCCGGCGGCACGCTCCGCCACGAAGGCGGCGTAGTCGCTCGTGGCCGGCACGAAGCACAGCTCCTGGCTCTCGCCCTTGTGCGCGCCGGGCAGGCCGCGGACGCGCGCCTCGGCGCGCACCTCCGCCTTCTGCGACGTGCCGAGCGGCAGCAGCAGCCGCGCGAGGGCGGGCGGCGCGAGGGTGTGCAGGAAGTAGCTCTGGTCCTTGTGGTGGTCGCGGGCGCGCAGGAGCCGGGGCGTGCCGTCGGCGGCGCGGCCGACGCGCGCGTAGTGGCCGGTCGCCACGGCCACGGCGCCGAGCCGGTCGGCGAGCTCGAAGAGCTCGCGCATCTTGACCCCGCGGTTGCAGCGCACGCACGGGCTCGGGGTCGTGCCGTCGAGATAGGCCGCCACGAAGGGCTCGACCACCTCGCGCAGGAAGAGCTCGCGCCGGTCGAAGGTGTAGTGCGGGATGCCGAGGTGGTCGGCGACGCGGCGCGCGTCGTGGGCGTCCTCGGGGGCGCAGCAGCGCGTGCGCTCGCTCGCGGCGTCGGGGTAGTCCCAGAGGTGCAAGGTCACGCCCACGACGGCGTAGCCCGCGTCGCAGAGGCGCGCGGCGGCGACCGCGGAGTCGACCCCGCCGCTCATCGCGACGAGCACCCGGCTGCCCGCGGGTGGGGGGCTGACAACGGTGAGCGGCATCACGACGTCGCTAGCATAGCGCGGGGGCACGCCCCGCGGCGGTCCGACCGACGGCGCCGGCGCGCGGTCGCGGTCGAGCGTCGAACCGAGCGGAACAGGGTACGCTGGCGTGACCCCGCCGGTTCCATGTAAGGTTATCGTCTCTCATGGTTGCACGTCCGCCGCCCCCGCGACGAACGGGCGCGATGCCTCAGCGGCCCGCGCCCGCCCCGGCGCGCCCCGAGCCTGCCCCGCAGGCGAACCGCCCTGCGGCCGCCCGCCCGGTCGAAGAGGACAAGCCGCTCCCGCAGACCTTCTTCCTCGGCCGCTACCGCGTCGTCGACGAGATCGGCGTCGGGGGCATGGCGAGCGTGCATCTGGCGCGCGTCGACGGCCCCGGCGGCTTCCAGAAGTGGATCGCGATCAAGCGCATCCACCCGCACCTCGTCGAGGACGACCAGTTCGTCGACATGTTCCTCGACGAGGCGCGCATCGCCGCCGGCATCAACCACGCGAACGTCGCGCAGGTGTTCGACCTCGGCAAGGACGACAACACCTACTGGATCGCCATGGAGTACCTCCACGGCGAGCCGCTGCGCGAGGTGATGCGCCGGGCCGAGGAGGTGCGCACGATCGTGCCGCCTCACATCGCCGCGCGCATTTGCGCCGACGCCGCCGAGGGTCTGCATGCGGCGCACGAGCTGCGCGGGCGCAACGGCCAGCTGCTCGGCCTGGTGCACCGCGACGTGACGCCGCACAACCTGTTCGTCACCTACGACGGCTACACGAAGGTCGTCGACTTCGGCATCGCGAAGGTGATCGACCGGCTGGCCTCCACGCGCGCCGGCACGCTCAAGGGCAAGCTCGCGTACATGTCGCCCGAGCAGGTGCGCGGCCAGGACGTCGACCGCCGCACCGACGTCTTCGCGCTCGGCGTCGTGCTCTGGGAGATCACGACGAACCAGCGCCTGTTCCGCATGGAGACCGACCTCGACACGCTCGAGAAGGTCCAGGCGTGCGCCGTGCCGTTGCCGTCGACCAAGGTGCCGAACTACCCGAAGGAGCTCGAGCAGGTCGTGATGACCGCGCTCGCGCCGCGGCCCGAGCAGCGCTTCCAGACGGCGCGCGACTTCTCGCGCGCCCTGCAGCGGTACCTCATGACGTCGGGCTACTTCGTCGGGCCCGAGGACGTCGGCGAGTACGTCAAGAACCTGTTCGTCGACCGCGTGCAGAAGCGCGAGAAGTACCTCGAGTGGGCCGCCGAGGTGACCTCGACGGTCGATCTCGAGACGCTGCGGGCGCGCCAGCAGGGCGCGGGGCCGCCGCAGCCGACCCCCTCGGTCGCGGGACCGAGCGCCGGCCACGCCGACGCCTCGGCCGTGAAGGGGCGCGCGCCCGTCGCGCACGCGCCGCAGCAGCCCGTGGTGGCGACGAGCGCGCGCGCGCAGGTGGCCTCGAGCAGCGGCTCGCGGCCGGTCACGAGCGCGCCGGCGCTGGTCGACCTCGCCTCCACGCAGATCGCTTCGCCCGACCTTGGTGCCACTTCTCTGATGGACGACGACGAGGAGATTCCGACCGTCGTCGCCATGCGTGACGAGGAGATGAACAACATCGGCCGTCCCCGACCCGCCGCGGGCATGCCCGGCGCAGGCCCGCAACCCTACGCACCCAACGCTCCCGCGCCGCAGGCGGGCTGGCCTCCGGCCCAGCCGCAGCTCAGCCCCGGCGCCATGCAGCCCGGGCAAGATCTGCAGTCCACCATCGCCCTGCCGGACGCGATGCAGACCGCGGCCATCCAGCAGGAGCTGCGGGCGATGGAGAGCCGGCAGGCGCAGGCGCAGGCCCAGCGGCCGGGGCCGCAGCCGACCGCGGCGCTCCCGGCCTTCCCGGCGCAGTCGCCCTACGCGGCGCCGCAACCGCAGTACGCGGCCGCGCCGGCGCACGCTCCCGTCCCGCAGGCCGCGCCCCAGGCGGCGGCGCCAGCGGGCGGGCACCCGGATGCATCACAAGCGGGGCAGTCCAACGTGGAAACCAAGATGTCCATGCCGCGCCCGGCGGCGGTCGCGCAGTGGCTCGCCGAGCAGGGCAACGTCCAGATCGGCGGGCCGCGTGGGATGGGCACGCTGACGTCGATCGCGATGCTGGCGGCGCTGTGCGCCATGGCGCTCGGCGCGCTCGTCGTCTACAAGGTCCGCGCGCCGGCCGCGCTCGCGGCGGTGCCCGAGGTCAAGCTCGCACCCGAGGACGAGCCGCGGTCGCTGCTACCCCCCGACATCGCGAAGGTCGACACGACCGCCGGCGGGGTGGCGCCCAAGGTCAACCCCAAGGCGAGCGCCAGCACCGGAGCGACGACCGCGACGACGGCCGCTGCGACGAGCGCGAGCGGCGCCACGTCCGCGGCGCCGACGACCCCGATCGGGCCCGTCGGCCCACCGCCGACCGGCGGCGATATGGGCACCATCAACGTGAGCTGCAGCCCGCGCTGCGACTCGATCACGATCGGGGGCTCCTCGTACGGCGATCCGGCGAGCGCCCGCGTCAGTCCTGGCCAGCACCGCATCACCGGCACCCGGTCGGGCTCCAAGGGCAAGACCATCAGCGTGATGGTGGAGGCCGGCCAGTCGGTCTCGCGCGTACTGAAGCTCGACTAGTGGGCCGGCGACCCGGCTCCGCTCGCGGCGCGCGCGGGCGCGACGAGGTGTCGCTCGAGCTCGCGGTCGGGAGCCTCGCCGACACCGGCGAGGGCTCGGCGCTCGGGCCCGACGCCACGCGCTGGCTCGTGCCGGGCGCGCTTGCCGGCGAGACGGTGCGCGCGGTGCCGGAGGGTGCGCGCCGCGCGCGGCTGCTCGCGGTGCTCGTCCCGAGCGAGGCACGCGTCGAGCCCGCCTGTCCGGTGGCGCGCGTCTGCGGCGGGTGCGACCTCATGCACCTGGCCTTGCCCGAGCAGCAGGCGTTCCACGCGCGCCGGCTCGCCGAGCTCTGCGGGCGCACGCTCGGTCGCGCCGCGGTGCCGGAGCCGCGCGTGCTCGCGCCGGGCGCCGCGCTCGGCTACCGGAGTCGCGCGCGCCTGCACGTGCGCGCCGACGCGCGGGGTGTCGTGCTCGGCTACCGGGCGCCGCGCAGCCACGCGCTCGTGCCGGTCCGGGCGTGCGCCGTCCTCGAGCCCGCGCTCGAGCCAGCCTTCGCGGAGCTCGCGGCGCTGCTCGCGGGGGCGCGCGGCACGGGCGAGGTGGCGCTCGCCCGGGGCGCCGGCGGGGCGCGGGTGTACGACCTCCGCTGGCAGGGCGAGCTCGCGCCGGCGAGCTACGGGCGCCTCGACGCCGCGGTGCGCGCCGGCGAGCTCGCCGGGGCGCGGGTGTGGCTCGGTGGTGCGCGCGAGCCGCTCTCGTTCGGCGACGCGCGCCCCCGCATGCCGGGGCCCGACGGTCGCGAGCTCGTGCTGGCAGCGGGTGCCTTCGCGCAGCCCTCCGACGCCGGCGCGCTCGCGCTCGCCGCGACCGTCCGGGCGCTCGCCGCGCGGGTCGCGCCCGGTCGCCCCGCCCTCGAGCTGTTCGCGGGCAGCGGCACCCTGACGGTGGCGCTCGCGCCCGAGACCGGTCCGCTCGAGGCGGTGGAGTCCGAGCCCGCGTCGCTCGCGTGTCTGCGCGACAACCTGCGCGCTCGCGGGCTCGCCGTGCGCGCCCGGCAGGCGGACGCCAACGCCTTCGCGGTGTCGCGCGAGGTCGAGCTCGTGGTGCTCGAGCCGCCCCGGGCCGGCGCGCCGGGCGCGGTCGAGCACATCGCCGCCTCGCGTGCGCGGCACGTCGTCTACGTGTCGTGCGCGCCCATGACGCTGGCGCGCGACGCCGCCCGGCTCGCGGCCGCGGGCTTCGCCTTGCGCGAGCTCGTCTCGGTGGAGCTGTTCCCCCAGACCGAGCACGCGGAGGCGATCGCCTGGCTCGCGCGCTGAGGGGCGCCCGGCTGCTATGCTGCGCCGGGTGGGCAAGCGCACGCACCCTCCTTCGCTCGTCCGGCTCGCGGAGCGCACGCTGCGCGAGGCGGCTCTCGTGCGCCGCGACGAGCTCGTGCTCTGCGCGTGCTCGGGCGGTGCCGACTCACAGGCCCTGTGCGACGTGCTCGCCCACCTGCGCGCCCGCCTCGGCCACGAGGTCCTGGCGGTCGGCGTCGACCACGGCCTGCGCGCCGAGGCGGCGCTCGAGCTCGACCTCGCCGCGGCGCTCGCGCGCCGGCATGGCGTGCCGTTCGAGCGCTGCCGCGTGGAGGTCGCGCCCGGCGGCAACCTCCAGGCGCGGGCCCGCGCCGCGCGCCTCGCGGCACTCGAGGCGGTGGCGCGCCGCACCGGCGCGGCGGCGATCGCGACCGGCCACACCGCGGACGACCGGGCCGAGACCGTGCTCCTGCGGCTGCTCCGGGGCGCGGGCCCCGGGGGCCTCGCCGTGCTGCCGCCCCGGGCCACGTCGGCGGGCGGGCTCGTGCTCGTGCGACCGCTCGTCGCGGCGCGCCGGGCCGACGTTTCGCTCCACCTCGCGCGCCACGGCGTGCCCTTCGCCTCCGACCCGAGCAACGCGGACGCGCGCTTCTTGCGCGTGCGCGTGCGGCGCGAGCTCCTGCCCCTGCTCGAGGCGCTGTCGCCGCGCATCGTGGCGCACCTGTGCGACCTCGCCGACATGCTCGCGGCCGACGCGGACGAGGCCCGTGCCGTGTCGGCCGACGTGACGGCCGCGCTCGGGAGCGCTCCGGCGGTGCTCGGCCGGGCGCAGCGGCTGGCGATCGATCGCGCGCAGCGGCTCGGGCGGCCCGCCATCACTGTACGGCTGAGCGGTGGTCGCGACCTCCGGGTCGCGCTGTCGCCGGCGCGTGGCGCGTAGTCGATTTCGCCCTTCGCGCCGGTACCGCCCCCGGCCTTCGCGTTGCAGCATGCCCGCGACGTGGTCATGATGTGGGAAGTCGACCCTGCGCATGCCCCATGGCATGCTCAGCGGCCGCTCGGTCGTGCCTGCCCGACGACCCTTCGATCTTCAATGGGGACCACGCGTCCCCGGTGGCACTCGGACGAAGACACGTGAAGCAATCGCACAAGACGCTCCTGCTCTGGGTCATGCTCATCATGATCTTCCTCGCGGTCTGGCAGCTGCTGCAGCCCGATCGCGGCCCGTCGACCCAGGTGTCCTTCACCGAGTTCATGGAGAAGGTCGACGCCGACAAGAGCAAGGGCGAGGAGTACATCGATCAGGTCACGATCAAGGACCGCGAGTACATCTTCACGGTCAAGGATCCGCGCTCGAGCTCGGCGGTGAAGAAGGTCGCCATCGGGCCCGACAAGGCCGACGCCATCGCGCAGAAGCTCATCGACAAGGGCATCCGCGTGAACTTCGAGAAGGAGGACGGCTCGCCGTTCTGGTCGGGCGCGCTCGTCACCATCGTGCCGATGGTGCTCCTGCTCGGGATGTTCTACCTGTTCATGCGCCAGCTGCAGGCCGGCGGGGGCAAGGCGATGAGCTTCGGCAAGAGCCGCGCCCGCATGCTCAACGAGTCGAGCAACAAGGTCACCTTCGAGGACGTGGCCGGCGTCGACGAGGCCAAGGACGAGGTCGAGGAGCTCATCGAGTTCCTGAAGGACCCGAAGAAGTTCCAGCGCCTCGGCGGCCGCATCCCGAAGGGGGTGCTCATGGTCGGCCCGCCGGGAACCGGCAAGACGCTGCTCGCCCGCGCCATCGCCGGCGAGGCGGGCGTGCCCTTCTTCTCGATCTCCGGCTCCGACTTCGTCGAGATGTTCGTGGGCGTCGGCGCGAGCCGCGTGCGCGATCTGTTCGAGCAGGGCAAGAAGCACGCGCCGTGCATCATCTTCATCGACGAGATCGACGCCGTCGGTCGCCATCGCGGTGCCGGGCTCGGCGGCGGGCACGACGAGCGCGAGCAGACGCTGAACCAGCTGCTCGTCGAGATGGACGGCTTCGAGTCGAACGAGGGCGTCATCATCGTCGCGGCCACCAACCGGCCCGACGTGCTCGACCCCGCGATCCTGCGGCCGGGTCGCTTCGATCGGCGCATCGTCGTGAGCCGCCCGGACGTGCGCGGCCGCGAGGCGATCCTGCGCATCCACACCCGCAAGGTGCCGCTCGGGCCGGACGTGGACCTCGCGCTCATCGCGCGCGGCACCCCCGGCTTCGTGGGCGCGGACCTCGAGAACCTGGTGAACGAAGCGGCGCTGCTCGCGGCCCGGCAAGACAAGGAGTTCTGCGGGCAGGTCGACTTCGAGATGGCCAAGGACAAGGTGCTCATGGGCACCGAGCGCCGCAGCATGGTCATCGGCGAGGAGGAGAAGCGCACGACGGCCTGGCACGAGGCCGGCCACACCCTCGTGGCAAAGCTGATGGAGACCGAGACCGACCCGGTCCACAAGGTCACCATCATTCCGCGCGGACCGGCGCTCGGTCTGACGCAGCAGCTGCCGAAGGCGGATCGTCTCAACATGTCGAAGGAGTACGCCAAGGCGCGCATCACCGTGCTCATGGGCGGGCGCATCGCCGAGGAGCTCGTCTTCGGTCGCTACACGACCGGCGCCTCCAACGACATCAAGCAGGCGTCCGTGCTGGCGCGGCGCATGGTGACCGAGTTCGGCATGAGCGACGCCGTCGGCCCGGTGGCCTACGGCGGCGAGGACGAGCTCGTGTTCCTCGGGCGCGATCTGACGAGCAGCAAGCGCGAGTACTCCGAGAAGACGGCCGAGCTCATCGATCACGAGGTGCAGCGCCTGGTGCTCGACAGCCAGGAGGCGGCGCGCAAGATGCTCGGGGAGAATCGCGACACGCTCGACAAGCTCGCCGAGGCCCTGCTCGAGCGCGAGACCCTCGACGCCGAGGAGATCGATGCCCTCGTCGGCGGGCGGCAGATGCCGGACCGCGAGCGCGTCAAGATCCCGACCTACCGCGAGCGCAACGAGCAGCAGAAGGAGAAGCGCCGCGCCTCGAGCATCTTCGGCCAGCCGAAGCCGGTGCCGAGCGGCTGACGCTCGGCGCCCTCGCGCGCACCCACGCGCCGACGCTCGCCGTGGCCAGCGTCGGCGCGCTGCGTTTTGTGGGCCTCGTCAGGGCGTCTCGCCCGGGCCGGCCTTGCCCGGGGAGGACTTCTGCGGGACGTGGCGCCGCAGCTGCTCGAGATCCCGGGGCGCCAGGTTGCCGTCGAACTCGAGGCCCACGACGTACTGCGTGACCGCCTCGACGTGGACCACCTTGGCGTGGGCGCGCACGATCTCGTCGTCGAGGGCAAACTCGAGCTCGACCCCCTCGCCCCTCTCGAGCGGCCGCGAGATCGACATGCGCAGCCCGCCCTCGCTCAGATCGAGCGTGCTGCCGAGGCCCAGGTGGTCGATCTGCTGGTCCGGCGCGAAGCGGGAGTAGGCGACCAGGCGGATGGTGTGGAGCCGTGGGTTCTGGCGCTTCTCGTCCATGGCACCATCCTACGCCTGTCGCGTCGCAGGGGCCGCCCGGATCGGCACGGCTGCGGGCGGCAGCCGCCCGGCGTGCACGTCACGGTCCGAAGCGCCGCACCCAGGTGCACATGGCCCGGTCGATGAAGCCGCCGCTCTTCAGGCGCACCAGGTAGGTGCCGGCCGGCGCGCCCGCGACGAGCGCGTCGCATCCGAAGGGCTCGAGGTCGGAGAGCACGAGCGGGCCCGTGGTGGTGAACGCGAGGTAGGCGTCGCCTCCGGGCTCGAGCGCGAGCCCGTCGGCCGCAGCCCCCGCCCCGAGCCAGGCCGAGCTCGCGTCGACGGCGACGGGGCCGATGGCGGCGCGCCAGTCGAGCGAGCCGGTCGGGCCGAGGCCGAGGACGGCGAGCGCGGCGCCGCTCGACGACGGCAGGGTCACGTCGAGGGCGTCGGTCTCGCAGCCGCCACCGCCGCAGCGGTGCAGCTCGATGCGCCCGCCGCCCCCGCCCGTGACGCGTGCGGTGACGACGCTCTCGCCCCCCGCGCACGGCTCGACCCGTACCCGCTCGCCCCACGCGGCGGCGCCGAGCACGGTGGGCGTGAGCCGCACGCCCCAGCTCGGGACGCCGTTCCAGAGGCAGCCCGGCGGCGAGCCGCCGTCGAAGCGTGCCACGAAGCCGTCCACGCTGCCGCCGGCGTCGAACAGGGAGCTCGACGGGTCGTCCGCGTCGAGGCGCCAGCTGCCGCGGCCCGCGAGGCCGGTCCAGTACGCCTCGCAGCCGCTCGTGCCCGCGCGCGCATCGAGCCCGAAGCCGAGCTGCGCGTCGCCGGCGGCGTCACGCCCGAACGACGCGAGCCGCATGCAGGACAGCTCGCCGTCCTGACGGGTCCAGGTGAACGCGTTGAGCGCGTCGTCCGGGCTGCCGCCGGTGCCACCCGTGCCGCCCGTGCCCGCGGTGCCGCCCGTGCCTGCGGTGCCGCCGGTGCCCGCGGTGCCGCCCGTGCCCGCGGTGCCGCCGGCGCCTGCCGCTCCGCCTGCGCCACCCTGGCAGCCGCCACTCACGGCGGCGAGATTGCTCTCTCCGCTGCACCCGTGGCAGGCCGGGGAAGCTGCGCGCACGGCGCCGCTCACGAGCCAGCCGGTCTCGTAGCGCGCGAGCCCGAGCGCCGCGTCGGCCGCGCTGCCGAAGGTCGAGACGCCTTCGAGCGCGCCGTTCTCGTCGTAGCGCGCGACGAAGGCGCCGCCCGCGGCGTCGGTGGTCGCCGGGCCGTCCTCGAAGTGCCCGATCGCGCCGTCGAGCGCTCCCGCGAGCGCGACCGGCCCGGCCCCCGCGCCGTCGAGCGCGCCGACCACGATCCTGGCGCCCGGCGTCGTCGTGTACACGCGCCGCGCCCAGCGCGTGCAGAGCTCCGTGCCCGTGACGGCGACGCGCGCCACGAAGAGGCCATCGCTCGCACCGGGCACCTCGTCGACCACGGTCGGCGAGCTGTCGGCGCAGCTCGGGGGTAGGGTGACGGCCCCGCCGCGATAGCGCGCCGCGACGAGGAACGCGGACGCCGGCCCGGTGCTCACGCGCGCGAGCGCCTCGAGGCTCCCGCCCGCCGGGCGCGCGATGTCGGTGCGCGCGAGGCAGGCGCCGTCGTCGGGACCGAGCGCGACGAGGGCGAGCCCGCCGCCGGGCGCGCTGGCGGAGGGTGTGGCGCACGCGTCGCCCGCGGGATCGCCGCTGCCGGGGGCGAGCGGGTACGCCGCGAAGAGCATCGTGGTCGCGGGCGTGGGGCAGCTCGGCGTCGAGCCACCCGTGCCGCTCGTGCTGCTCGTGTTGGCCGACGGCACGAGCTCGTACTCGTCGAGCCCGAAGCACCCGTCGCAGCCGAGCGCGGGCAGGCCGAGCGCCGCGCCGAGCGCGAGCCAGTGGAGCCTTCCGATGGGCGTCATGTCAGAAGCTCGCCTCCACGACGAGCTCGCCGCCGGTCGCGCCGACGGACGGCGTCACCCGGAGCGTGCCCGCGCCCGCCACGGCGTCGGGGGTCGTGCTCGCGCCCGCGACCGGTGGCGGCGCAGCCGTGCTGCCGAGCACGACGAGGAGCAGGCCGCCGGTGAGCACGGGCATCCCGACGCCGACGAGGATGTCGGCCGCGCGGGCGCCATCGCGCACGCGGCGGTAGGTGCGCGCGCCCGGCGTGCCCTCGACGCACTTGTGGTCCGGGCAGTCGCGCTCGAGGCCGAGGGCCGAGGCGCCCGCCACGGTCCAGGCGAGCGAGGCCGCGACGAGCGCCCCCGCCCCGAGGCCCGCGAGCACGGTGCCGACCGCCTGGAACGGGCCCTCGGGCGCGCCGTCGCCGCCGCTCGGCAGCAAGGCGTCGAGGCCGGCCACGACCCCGCGCACCTTGCCGACCGAGCCGTCGAGATCCTCCGGCAGTGGGGTCGTCACGGGTGGTGGTGGCGCAGGCGCTGGGGGCGTCACCGGCGCGGGCGGCTGCGCGGCGGCGCTGCCGGCACCGTCGGCTCGGGCCGCGGTGGGCGCGCTCGCGGCGCCGAGCATAGCGAGGGTGAGGACGGTGCGAAGACGCGAGCTCGCCATGGTTCACGCCCCCGCTCAGAACGCGCCCTCGACGGACACGCCGCTCGCGCCCACCGTCACGAGCGGGCGCACCTCGACCGTCGTGCCCCCCGAGGCGTAGCGGACGAGCATGTGGTCCTGATCGATGAAGCCCGCGATGAGCGCGGCCGTGCCGGCCACCTGCAAGAGGCCGTCGGACAGGAGCAGCCCCATGCCCGAGGGGCGCGCGCGCACCGTCTGCATCGCGGCGAACGGGCCGACGATCGGGACGTAGAGGATGGCCCAGTCCTCGGGGTCGACGCCGTTGTCGTCGTCGATCGGCCGGTCTTCCTCGACCTTGGCGCCGATGATGCCGCCGAGCGAGGCGAGCAGCCACCCGGTGGCGAGCAGCGTCGCGCCCGACGTGATGAGCGAGGTGTTGAAGGACCAGTCGGTGACGTAGCCCTCCGGGGTCGGCCGGTCGGGGTCCCAGTTGGGGATCACCGTCGGCTTGGCCGGGCAGGGCTGCGCGACGACCACCGCGGGTGGCGCGGCCGGGGCCGGGGCGGGCGCGTAGGCGGTGGGCGGGGCCGTGGGGGGGTAGTACGGCGGCGGGGGGTAGGGCGGCTGAGGCGGCGGCGCGTAGGGCTGAGGGGGCGGCGGTTGCGGCGCGGTCGCGGTCGGCGGTGGAGCCGTGGGCGCGGTCGCGGTCGCGGGAGGCGGTGGTGCCGGCTGCGCCTCGACGAGAGGCGCCCACGCGAGCGCGGCGAGGCCGAGCGCGACCGAAGCCGCGCGTCGAGCCCGGCCCGGCGTGCCCTCGCCCTCAGCCCGTGCGTCGTGACGCGCCGTGTGCGGAGCCCCGTACACGAGAAGCATGGACCGAGCATACCGCGCAGGGAGCGCGCCGTCAGCCGCGGCGCCGGCCGCTGCGGGTGCGACGGGCAGAGAGCAGGCCGGCGAGCCCGACCAAGCCGAGCAAGGTCGCGCGCGCGCCGTCCGTGCTCCGAGCGCTCGCGGGCCCGAGGCGACAGGCGCAGCCACCCGAGGCGGAGGGGGGAAGCGCTCCTGCCGCGTGGAGCGGGGCGGGCGCGCACTCGCCGCCCACGCAGGCCTCGCCGAGCCCGCACGCGACGCCGCAGCTGCCGCAGTGCTCTCGGTCGGTCGCGGGATCGACGCAGCCCGCGCCGCAGTCGAGCTCGCCGGTGGTCGCGCAGACGCAGGCGCCCGCGAGGCAGGCGAGGTACGGCGCACAGCCGACCGAGCCCGGCTCCGGCGTGAAGTCCACGTCGAGCTCGTACGCACCCTCGAGCTCGATGGGCATCTGCACGTAGGTGTCGACGACGAGCAGATACTGCCCGGCCGTCACGGTCGCGCTGAGCTCGGTGTCGTCGCGTGCGAGGCAGGCGTCCTGATCGGGCGCGGAGAGCAGGTGCAGATCCGGATCGCGATCGGCGTAGCTCGGTACCTTCGCGACGAGCGTGCCCGGCTGACAGACGTCGAGCCGGTACACCCACTCGCGGCCGTACTCCGGCGTGCTCGGCGCGCACGAGTAGTAGTTGAAGTACTGCGACGGGCCGACCGTCGTGTCGCGCGCGTCCTGGAACGGGAAGGACGGGATCGCGATGGGATGGTGGCGATGGCCCTCGGGCGGCGCGGGCAGGTTCGTGAAGCTCGTCTCGAGCAGGTCCCAGAGCTCCGTGTGGGGCGCGTCGTAGTTGAGCGCCCACATGCCGATGCCACCGAGATCCTCCGCGAGCGCGAGGCCGTATTTCGCGGCGAGGCTCTCGGCGTCGTCGTAGTAGACCTCGTGCCACGCGCCGGCCGACTGCCACCGGTACCAGGGGTTCTTGATGCCGTCGTCGAAGAGCTTCTCGACGTTGCCCGAGGCGAGGTCCGCGACCGACGCCGCGTACGTCACGGCGCCCAGGCTGTCGATCGTGGCCGCCCCGAGCTCGCCCGTCGCCGTCACCCACTCGCGACCGTAGTAGGGCACGCCCCAGACGAGCTGCCGGCGCTTCGCCGCCGGGATGAGCCGCGAGTAGCTCGCGATGCTCCGCAGCATCGAAAGGCTCG
>JADLAB010000542.1 GCA_020848455.1 Polyangiaceae bacterium | reverse complement strand
GGTGGGTGCCGCGGTTCGCCGTGGCCGCGCTCCTCGCGGCGCTCGGCGGCGCGTGGCCCGGCGGGCACGCCCTCGCGCAGCCCGCGAGCGCGCCCGCCGAGGACCCTCACAAGGCCAAGGCCCGCGAGCTCTTCACGAAGGGCAGCGAGGCGCAGGCGAAGGGCGACCACGTCGCCGCCATCGAGGCCTTCCGCAAGGCCTGGGCCGAGTACCACTCGTACATGGTCGCGGTAAACCTCAGTGCGAGCGAGATCGCGCTCGGGCGCTGGGCCGACGCGGCCACCTACCTCACGCTCGCCCTCGGCATCATGGAGGCCGACGCCTCGGTGCCGCGCGCCGAGATCGACACCGCCCGCGCGCAGCTCGCCGACGCGAAGCGCCACGTCGGTGCGGTGCGGGTCACGGTCGAGCTCCTCGGCGAGCCGTTCGACGGCGCGGAGCTCGTGGTCGACGGCGTGCCGGCCGAGCCGTGCGATCCGCTCTACCTCGCGCCGGGCAGCCGCAAGCTCGTCGCGCGCGCCTCGGGCGCGGGCACCTCGGGCGCCGCGCGCCCGCCGGCCGGGGCGCCGGCCACGGGCCCCGAAGGCGCGGGCCTCGCGAGCGCACCCGTCGAGCTCGAGGCCAAGGAGGGCGCGTCGCACGAGGTCGTGCTCCGCCTCGCGCTGGCTCGCCGGCCCGAGGTCGGGGTCGCGGGCCCGGCCGAGCCCGTGCCGAGCGACGGCGCCGCGGCCGATCCGCTCTGGCCCGGCATCCTCGGCGGCGTGGTGTCGAGCGCGGCCCTCGTGCTCGGAGCCGCCGGGCTCGGGCTCTCGGCGGGCAGCAGCAGCGACGCGGACGAGCTCGCGTCGGGCCTCGCCGCGGGCGGCACGGACGCGCACCTCGCGTGCGGCGTCACGGGCGCACCCGGCGCGTGCGCCGACTGGCGCGACGCCGAGTCGGAGGCGGGCACCTGGCGCGCGGTCGGCATCGCCGGTCTCGGCGCAGGGCTCGTCGGCTGGGCGCTCACGGGCGCCTACCTCGGCGTCCGCGCCGCGCACGGCTCGAGCGCAGAGGTCGCGGTCGTACCCCTCGCCCTGCCCGAAGGTGGCGGCGCGCTCGTCGGCGGGAGGTTCTGAGCCATGCCGACGACGTCCCGCGACCTGGTCCTCGTGGCGCTCGGCGTGGCGTTCGGCGTGGCGACGCTCGGCGCGCCGGCCCGCGCGCACGCCGGCGAGCCTCCCGCACCCGACGCGGCCTCACCCGACGCGGCCTCACCCGACGCGGCCTCACCCGGCGCGGCCTCACCCGGCGCCGAGGCCGCGTCTGCCCGCGCGGCAGCGAGCGCGTCGGCCACCGACCTCGCGGTCGCCGACGCGGCGTACGCGCGCGGCGACTGGAAGGGCGCGCTCGACGGCTATCGCAGGGCGTTCGCGCGCGAGCCGAGCGCCGGGCTCGCGGCGAGCCTCGGGCGCGTGGAGCTCGAACTCGGCCGCAGCTCGCAGGCGCAGAAGCACCTCGACTACGCGCTCGCGCATCTGCCGGCCGACGCGAGCCCCGAGGTGAAGCGCCGCCTCGAGGGCCTGCGCACGAGCGCGCACAAGGCGGCCGGCGCGACGGGCCCGGGCGCGGCGCCCGATCCGGACACGAGCGAGGCCACGCACGGTAGCGCGCTCTCCGCGGGCTACGTCGGCCTCGTCGTCGCGGGCAGCGCGCTCGCGGCGGGGTCGCTCGCCGCCGGCATGGGTCTGCTCGTCCGCTCGCAAGGGCGGCGCTCGTACGCGGCCGACAAGACGGCCGCCCTGCCGCGCGGCAGCGGCGCATGCGCCGCGTACCTCACCGCCTGCAGCGAGATCGACTACGAGCTCGGCGCGAGCGACGACGAACAGAACGCCTCGGTCGGCCTGCTCGTGGCGAGCGCCGCCCTGTGGGTCGCGACGGGCACCTACGCGGGCGTCGCAGAGGGCCGGGCGAGCGACGCCGACGGCCCCGACGCCGCGAGCGCCCCTGCCCCCACGGTCACCGCGATCGTCCTGCCGGCAGAGGGCGGCGCGACCCTGTCCCTCGCGGGGAGCTTCTGATGCGCGCTTGCTCGGCGGCCGCTCTCGTCGCTCTCGTGGCGGCCCTCGCCGGGCTCGCCCTCACCGGCGCGGGCACGGCGAGCTGCGCGGCGAGCCGCGACGACTGCGAGCTCAACCCGCTGCTCGCCTGCGGGCCCTTCGCGCCCGGCGCCGGGGGCGTGGGCGGCGCGGGCGTGTGCGGCGATCACACGCAAAACGCGGGCGAGGCGTGCGACGACGGCAACCTCGTCGACGCCGACGGCTGCGAGGCCGACTGCACCCTGCCCCGCTGCGACAACGGCATCGTCGATCCGGGCGAGCTCTGCTTTCTCGACGCGCCGTCGAGCTTCTCGACGACCCAGCCGGGCTCGCGCACGCTCGTGCTCTTCGACTGCGACGACGACGGAGATCTCGACGTCTTCACGGGCAACGAGCCCGTGGCTTCCGGGGTCGGAGCGGTCTCCGTCCTCACGAACGACGGCGCCGGCGCGCTCACGCTGGCGCGCACGCTCGACACGACGCTCGACGCACAGGGCACCATCGCGGTCAACCGCCCACCCTCCGTGCCGCGCCTCGCCGTGGCCGTGCAGATCGGAGGCGGCGGACAGGCAGTCGAGGTCATCACCGTACACGCGGACTGCGGCTTGACCGTCGACCCACACGACACGATCGCCGACATGGGCCCGCCGCTCGGGAGCCCACCCGTGGCCGCTGGTTTCATCGATGCGAGCGGGCAGGAACCCGTGGTGCTGCTGTCGAACGGCACCCTGCTCGTGCCGAACGGCAACCTCTTCCAGTTCGACGCCGCGCCCGGCTCGAACGACACCCCCGCGCTCGCCATGGGCCAGCTCGCGGGCGGCGGCCCGGACGATCTCGTGATCGTCGGGCGCGACACGGGCGACGCCTACATCGTGCCGATCGGCACGAGCGGACCGCCCTTCTGGTCGCTCGGCGCGCAGTTCGCGCTCGGCACGGCTCCCACCGCCGTCGCGGTCGGCCCCCTGTCGGGCGGGAGCGATCAGATCGTCGCGGCGAGCTACGACGACAGCCTGGTCCTCGTCGCCTCGAACGATGGGAGCACGGTCGACACCTTCCCGACGAGCGGACCGAGCGGCGTGCCGGCCACGGGCCCGCGCGCCATCGCGCTCGGCGACCTCGACGACGATGGCGACCTCGACGTCGTGACGGGCAACGGCTCGCTCGGCGCGCACAGCGTGAGCCTGCTCGTGAACGACGGCACGGGCGCGCTCGCGTCGGCCGATCCGCCCGAGGGCTCGCGGTCGCCCATCGACGTCGAGAGCGCGCCGAACGCCCTCGCGCTCGCCGACCTCGACGGCGACGGTGCGCTCGACCTCGTCGTCCTGTCGATCTCGGGCGGGACCGGTCGCGTATCGGTCCTGCGCGCGAGACCCTGAGGGCGCGCCATGCTTTTCGCCGCGTCCGCACCCGCGTTTGCCGCTATCTTCGTGCTCGTGGAACAGGCCCGCGAGCGCCGGCTCTCGATCGGTCGCGACGGCTGGAGCGGTCGCGGCGGGAGGTCGTCGTGACCGACGCCCTCGCCCCGGGTCAGAGCTGCGGGCCCTACACCATCGTGCGCGAGGTGGGGCGCGGCGCGATGGGCGTCGTCTACCAGGCCAAGAGCCCGGAGGGCGAGGACCGCGCGATCAAGACGCTCATCTTGAAGACGCGGATGAAGAGCGATCTGCTCGAGCGCTTCAAGCGCGAGATCATGCTGCTGAGCTACCTCGACCACCTCAACGTGGTGCACTTCTACGAGGCGGGCATGATCACGCTCGGGGGCTCGCCGACCCTGTGGGTCGCGCTCGAGTTCCTCGAGGGCCCGACGCTGCGCCAGGTCCTCGTCGAGCGACGCGGGCCGCTCACCCCCGACCGGCTCGTGCGCTGGAGCCGGCAGATCGCCGACGGCGTCGGCCAGGCGCACGAGCTCAAGGTCATCCACCGCGATCTCAAGCCCGAGAACGTCATCATCGCCAAGGGCGACATCGTGAAGGTCTACGACTTCGGCATCGCGAAGTTCAAGGCGCACGGCGTGAAGACGACGGGCCTGCACGACCGCTACGGGACGCTGCGCTACATGGCGCCCGAGCAGCTCGGCGGCGAGACCATCGACCCGCGCACCGACGTCTACGCGCTCGGCCTCATGATGCACGAGATGGCGACGGGCGTTCACCCCTTCGGGCCGATCGACCAGCCGATGGATCAGGAAGTGCTCGTCATGAAGCAGCTCACGGAGGTGCCGCGCCCCGTCGCGGAGCTCGTGCGCGACTTCCCGCGCGAGCTGAGCGACCTCATCGAGCGCGCGCTCGCCAAGCACCAGGAGGAGCGCTTCCCCGACATGGCCACGCTCGGGGCGGCCCTGCGCAGCTTTCAGCAGCGGCGCAACGCCGAGAAGCGCGCGGTCGCGCTCGGGCCGGCGGGCGAGAGCGATCTGTCGCTCGGGGCCAAGGCGTGGGAGCAGCAGCTCGCCACCCCGTCGAGCGGCCTCTTCACGCCCACGCCATCGGGCGAGGCCGCGCGTTCGGTCATCACGAGGGTGCCCGCCACGACGCCGGTGCCGGTCACGACGCCCGTGGCGGGCGCGACGCCCGTGGCCGGCGCGAGCGAGCCCCTTCCCTATGCGCCGACGGTGGCGCTCGACGTCGGGAGCCTCCCGCCGGCGGCGGCACCGGGCAAGAGCACGCTCGTTTTGCCCGAGATGCCCGCGCTGCCGGCGCGCGGCTCGGCCCACCCGCTCGCGCGCGAGGCCGTGCCGACGCCACCGCGCGCGGCGCAGCCGGTCGGCGACACGACCTCGGCGAGCTTCCGGGTCGTCCAGACGGTGAGCGAGGCCGACGCGGCGGGCGGGCGTGGCCTGAGCGGCAAGACGCTGCTCGGGCTCGCGGTCGGGGCGCTCGCGATCGGGGCCGCGGCCGTCGTCATCGGGTGGGTCGCGACGCGCGGGCCACGGGCGAGCGTGCCGGAGAGCGCCGCGGCGGCGGACGTCGCGGCGGCGAAGCGGGGCGGAGAGGGAGAGCGAGCGGGCGCGAGTGCGAGTGCAAGTGCGGGGGCGGGAGAGAGTGCGAGTGCGGGGGCGGGTGAGGGCGCGAGTGCGGGGGCGAGCGCGAGTGCGAGCGGGAGTGCGGGCGCGGGTGCGAGCGCGAGTGCGGGGGCGGGGGCGGGTGAGAGCGCGAGTGCGACCGAGGCGAGTGCCTCGAGCGAGAGCGGGGCGGCGGAGGCGAGCGCGGCGCCCGCGCCGAGCGCGGCCGCGACCCCGAAGGCCGTCGCCACCGGGACGAAGCCGCCCCCGGGTGGCAAGAAGCCGTTCACCTACGCGCCCACGTCCACCACCTTCAAGTAGCGGCC
>JADLAB010000541.1 GCA_020848455.1 Polyangiaceae bacterium | reverse complement strand
GGGGGGCGTCGGTGAGGACGGCGTCGGTGAGGACGGCCTTCCAGGTGTCGGCCTGGAAGAGGCTCGCGCCGGCGAGGTCGGCGCCGCTCAAATCCGCGCCGACGAGCCCGGCGCGCATGAGATTCGCGCGGCCGAAGCGACAGCCCGCGAGCGCGGCCTCGTCGAGGCGCGCGCCGACGAGCTTCGAGCGGGAGAAATCGGCGCCCGTGCAGGTGGTGCCGACGAGGCTCGCCCCCGTGAGATCGGTGCCCGCGAGGCTCGAGCCCTCGAGCACGGCTCGCTCCCACACCGAGTCGATCGCGCGGGCGTCGTCGAGGACGGCGCCGGGCAAGCGGGCCTCGTCGGCCCGCGCGTCCGCGAGCTCGGCGCCGCGGAACGAGGCCGCCCTGCCGGACGCCCCGTAGAGGCGGAGCTCGCGCGCGCGCGCGCCATCGAGCACGGCGTCGTCGAGCTGCGCGTCCGTGAAGTCGGCGCCGCCGAGCTCGGCCCCGACGAAGCGTGCGCCGCGGAGCTCCGCCCGAGCGAAGCTCGCGCCGCGCGCGTCTGCGGCCTCGAAGTCGGCCTCCACGGCGCTCGCCTGCTCGAGGCTCGCGCGCCCGAGGCGGGCGCCCCGGACGACGGCTCGGTCGAGCCGTGCGCCCTCGAGGTCGGCGCGCTCGAGGACGGCCTCGGCGAGATCGGCGTCGCAGAGGTTCGCGCCCGCGAGCTGTGCCTCCGACAGATCGGCCCCCGCGAGGCGAGCCCGCGCCAGGTTCGCGAGACGGAGCCTGGCGCGGCCGAGCTTCGCGCCTGCGAGATCGAGCTCGGAGAGATCGGCGCGCGCGAGATCGAGCCCGGCGAGCGAGGCGCCGCGCGCGAGGCGCGCCTCGACCTCCGCGCGCCGCGCGTCGGGCGGCGGCGGGCCGGCAGAAGCGTCGGGCGGCAGCGGTGGCGGGGGCGGCGCGGGCGAGGCGTGGGGCAGCGGTGCGAGCGCGGCCGCGCGCGTCTCGCCGGCCGCGGCGAGCGCGAGCGCCCCGGCGCCGCTCGGGCCCGCTGTGTTCGCAGGACCCTCGGCGGCGGCGAGCGCCTTCGGAAGCGGACGGAGCCTGGCGACGTGGGCGGCGTAGCGCGTACGCGCCTCGGACAGGGTGACGGCCGGGCCGCGCACCGGCTCCTCGACCACGAAGAGCGACTCGATGTCGCGTCCGCGTGGGTCGCGGAGTGGCAAGAGGCCGCGCCACACGAGGTGGAGCCGATCCCCGTCGAGGTCGAAGTGCACGCTGTCGAGCAGGAGCTTCACCTCGCGGAAGCCCTCGATCGACGCGACGTCGGGCGGGGCCGCTCCCAGGTGCTGCGCGAAGCAGCGCGCGCGCACGCCCGGCAGTGCGCCGCGCACGACGGCGTGCTCGGAGTGCAGGCCGTGGAGCTCGAAGGGCTCGTCGCCCACGACGACGCGCACCTGCTGCGCCGCAGGCGCATGCTGGAAGAACGCGCGGTCGAAGTCGGCCGGGAAGTAGGGCCAGCGCTCGCGCCACGCTGCGTCGTAGGTGCCGCCCGCGTCGCGCCGCGGGGACCAGCCGGGGGCGATCGGCGCGAAGCACGCGGGTGCGGGCGCGTCGCCCGGACGCGCGACCAGCGCCTTCGCGTCCTCGAGCTGAGGCAGCGCCGCTCCATCCGCGGCGTCGGCGCCCGCCGCGGATGTGCCTACCCCCACCGGGTTCGCCTGGCCGACCGGGCCCCGCGAGGCGCGCTCCCACACGAGCGGCACGCGGTCGAAGGGCGCGGGTGCTCCGGGGCGATCCCCCTGCCATGCGCGAGGCCCGAAGACCGCGAGCTCGCGGTCGAACCCGGCGCCTTCGCGCCCGAAGCGGAAGCGCACGCGCATCTCGGTGGCAGAGCCGCCGGGCGCGTGCGCATGCCCCGCGAGCGTCACGTCGGCGCGCGGCTTCACGACGGCGAAGTCACCGGGATGCACGACGCTCGCGGCAGGGTCGTCGCCGAGGTGGCGATCGGCGGTCGGGGGCGCAGGCTCGGGGGCGCGGGCGGGGACGCCGCCCGCGCCGAGGACGAAGCTCCCCTTGACGATCACGGTGGCGCTCGGTCGGCCCGGCTCGAGCTGCCAGAAGAGGCACGCCGTCGCGAGCTCGCTGGCGTTCGCGACCGGGATGGTCTTGCCGCTGCGCTTCGCGGTGGCGGGCTGGCTCTCGGCCTCGAGGCCCTCGGCGCCGGCACGCGCCACCTCGCCGAGGACGCTCGCGAGCCCCATCGTCGCCTCGAGCGGATCGTCGCTCGGGAGCGGCACGGGCGCGGCGGCGAGCGCGGGTGCGCACCAGGGTGCGCCGGGGATGAAGGCGGGCGCCAGCGCCCGCTGGGCGGGCGCGAGCGGGAAGGGGGTCGCCGACTGCGCGGCTGGCACGACGAGTGAGCCCGCGAGCGTGCCGCCGAGCTCGGGCGACGCATCGTGGTCGGGCTCGAGCGCCGGCGGCGCGAGCGGGGGCACCGGCGGGGCGGTCGCCACCTGCACGGGGCGGAAGGGCAGCGCGGGCACGGCCTCGGGCGGAGCGGGGCGCGGCGGCGCCCCGGTCGCGCCGCTCCACGGCATCGGCGCCTTCGCCACGAAATCGCTCGAGAGCCCCAGGGTGCCCTCGAGCGGATCCGCCTCGCTCGCATCGGTCGGCACGTCGCCGCCGCGCTCCCACGGCGTCGCGGCGACGAGCGGTAGCTCGGAGCCGAGCGCCATCGTGCCTTCGAGGGGATCGGGCTCCTCGATCTCGGCGGGCCTCGGCGGCGCGGCCACGACCGGGCGCGGGGCGCGCGCCAGGGTCGTCGCAAGCGAGGGGTCGACCTCGCGCTCTCGCGCCTGCCGCCAGTCGATGGGCGCATCGGTGCTCGCGACCCCGACCGTGAAGCGGAGAGCCTGGAGCTCGGCGGCGACGGCCACGGGGAATGCACCGCGGAAGACGAGCGAGCAGCGCTCGGTGTCGCCGTCGATGAGCAGCCGATCGGCCTGCATGCGCACCGGGCGTGGCGCTTGTCCCGGGTGGATCGAGACCCACGCGCTCGCGCTCGCGAAGGGCAACCTCGTCACGAGCTCGAAGTGGCTCGCGGTCAGGCCCTCGAGGCGCAGCCACTCGTCGCCGCGGAGCAACGCCGTCCGCTGATCGGGTGGCGCGGCCTGAAGTGCCTGCCACGGAAAGCCGTCCGCGAGCTCGGCGATGGGCTCGGCGAGGCCGCGCGCGAG
>JADLAB010000540.1 GCA_020848455.1 Polyangiaceae bacterium | reverse complement strand
CGCGCCTGCTCGACACGCTCCTCGCCGCCACGCGCGGCTTTCAGGCGCTCGCGGGCGCGGGCGAGTCGGTGCCGCTGGCCGAGCTCGCGCGCGTGGCCGCAACCCTGCCGGATCTGCGCGACGTCGATCGCGCGAGCGCGGCCTTGACCCAGGCGATCGGCACGCGCTTCGAGCGGACGTCGGCGTACCAGCCGATGCCGTGGGGAACGGAGGAGCTGCCGGTGATCGCGACGTTCTTCCCCGCGGCCGTGCCGCCCGACACGGGTATCTTCCCCATCCTGTCGCAGAGCGGCACGGCGGCGACCCGCGTCGTGCGCGCGGCCGAGCTCGCCGTGGCGCTCGGCAACGAGCGCGCGCTCCGCTATCTCGCTCCCGAGGTCGCGCCGCTCGCCCTCGCGGCGCGGCACACGCTCGCACGTCCCATCCCGACGACGGATCTTTACCGGAGCTGGCTCGCCGCGGTGCGCGCCCTCGACCGGCGTGCGCCGAACGGCGCCGACGTCGAGCCGTCGTTCATGCGCACGGAGGCGTATGCCGACGCGCGCCTCGGCTCCGAGCTCGTCGCGTATGGGCAGCTGCGGCACGCGTACGTGCTCTACGCGGCGCAGGCCTACGACTCGCTCGGCTGCGAGATCCCCGACGCCTGGGTCGAGCCGAGGCTGCCGGTGTTCGACGCCCTGCTCGCGTACGTGGCGCACGCGCGCGCGGCGAGCACGGCCCTGTGGGGCCACGACGAGAGCGACTACTACGACAGGCTGCGTGGCGTGCTCCTCGCGCTCCGCACCATTGCCGAGCACGAGCTCGCGGGGCGCGCGCTTTCCGCGGCGGAAGTCGGCTTCTTGCGCATGGTCGCCGAGTACGTCCCGGCTGGTACCTACGACGGCCCGATCCAGCCGCCGCCGCGCTTCAACGGCTGGTACCCGCGCATGTTCCCGAGCCCCGGGACGGCCTTCGCGCGCGGCTCCTTCGTGAGCGACGTCTCGACCTCACCGACGCTCGGCGCCGTCACCTACCTCGGCGCGACGCAGCCGCGCATCGGCCTCTTCGTGGTCGACACCGGCGGTGAGCCGCGCCTCATGGTCGGCCCGGTGGCGCGCGGCATCGAGCGCATCGAGCCTCTCGCCCGCGAGCGGCTCGACGATCGCTCGCTGCGCGACTACGCGCCGCCCGCGCTCTTGCCGTGGGAAGCGAGCTACCTCGTGCGCGGCCCGCTCGAGGTCGACCTCGGCATCGAGGTCACCGACGGCGCGGTCGTCCTCACGGGGGATCCGACCGTCGGCCCCGTGACCATCGAGCTGCTCGATCGGCACGGCGAGGTCGCGTTGCGAGGCAGCGGCCCGGTGAGCCCGAAGGGCGGTCCGCCCCGGCCGATCGCGGTCGCAGGCCTGCGCGCCAACGGACCGCACACGTACCGCGTGAATCTCGCGGACGGCTCGGCCTGGGAGCAGAACTTCGGCTGGGGCAAGTTCGGAGACCGCGCCGACCACGTGTGGGAGTGACGCGCCCGGCGGCCGCCGTGCCGCCGGCTCCGGCGGCGCGCCGCGCGTCGCGTGCGCCGTGCTCCGTTCCCTTCCGGCACTGGCGCGCGGTCATCGCCCCGTCGATGAAAAAAAACGCCGCGGCCATGACCAAGGCGGTGTGGCGCATGCTCGGTGTCACGTCGCAGCCCGCACCGCCCGCCCCCGCGCTCGCGCCCCGCCCCGCGCTCGCGCCCGCCCCGCGCTCGCGCCCGCCCCGCGCTCGCGCCCGCCCCCGCGCTCGCGCCCCGCCCCCGCGCATCGGCCCCGCCCCGCGCATCCGCCCCGCCCCGCGCATCGGCCCCGCCCCGAGCCCAACCCATGAGCCCGGGGGCAGGGGCACGCGGTTCGGCGCGGCCTGGGAGGGTCCCGATGCGAGCGCGAGGACGCAGGCGGAGGCACTCGGAGTGGGCGACCGACCCACTGCCTGCGCCGGAGCGCGAGCCAGGGGAGGGGCCCAGGCCGCGCCGAACCGCGTGCCCCTGCCCCCGGGCGCCGACTTGACGCCGCGGAGGGGTCGCGACCACGGTCCGCCCCGTTCGGGGGCGCGAGGGGCGCGACCGCCGAGGAGCAGAGGATCATGAAGAAGCGGTCGTTCGTGCTGGGCGGTGGGATCGGGGCGTTGCTCGTGGCGCTGTCGCTCGCGGGTTGTTCGAAGGACGCCGGGCCCGGCGTGGCGACCGCGGCGCCGAGCGCGTCGACGCCGGCGAGCGCGAGCCCCGGTGCGAGCGGGGGCGGGACCGCCGGCGCGGCAGGCCCGGCTCGCGGAGACAAGGGCAAGGAGGGCGCCAACCCGACCGCGCAGGAGTCGCCCGGAGGCTCGGCCGTCGTGCAGGGCTCGGCCGCGCCCGAGCCGAAGACGCCGCCCGCCGAGGGCAGCGCCGGACCCGCGACGCCGAGCCCGGCGCCGAGCTTCGCGGCGGGGCCCTACAAGGACGGCGACGTGCTCGCGGTCATGCCGCCGAGCTGCACCGGGCGCGTGTACCTGAACGTGGGCGCGCTCACGGCCGACCTGGATCCGGCGAGCCTGCGCGGGGCGATCGCGAAGCTCGCCGTGGCCGAGAACAGCTCGGGCGGCGACGCCGAGAAGATCACGAAGCTGCTCGAGGACGGGTTCAAGGTCCTCGCCGACGGCGGCGTGGACATCGCGAAGCTGCGCGAGGTCGCCGCGTGCGTGGCCGAGAAGAACCGGGACATGGTGATCGCCGCCGGCGCCGATCTCAGCGCGGCCAAGGACCCGCTCGCGACGCTCAGCAAGGCGCTCGTGGCGCTCAAGGGTCGCGGCAAGGAGAAGCCGATCGTCGAGCGGGGCGGCATCCGCTTCATCGACATGGGCGACCCCATCGCGCAGCCGGCGGCGAACGTCATCGCGTTCCTCGAGGACGACGACGCCCTGCCCCTGCTCAAGGGCGGCGGCGCGGCGGGCTTCGCCGAGGCGCAGAAGCACCTCGTCTTCGCGGACGTGAAGGAGGACGTGGACGAGCACTTCTCGCTGTCGGTCGATGCGGCGGGGAGCGACCTCGACTTCCGGCTCCGCGTGCTGCCCGACGGGCGGCAGGGCCGCGCGTTCAAGGACAAGCCGGACGAGGCGCTGCGCGAGGTGAACGCGGTCGTGGCGCAGATCGCCGGTCGGCTCGCGGGCACCTCGCTCGCGCCGGTCGGGGACGCGATGAAGCGCGTGAAGCTCTCGGTCGAGCAGGGCGAGCTCGTCGCGGCGCTGATGCTGCCGAAGGGCGACCTCGCGACCCTGATCAAGGCCGTGGCGGGCGCCAAGCTCGAGGACTTCGCCAAGGCGATGGGCGAGGGCGGCGGGCCCGGGCGCAAGTACGAGGAGCCCGCGAGCCCGAAGCCGCGCTGAGGCGGCCGACCGCGAGCCCGCGAAGCCGAGGTCAGTAGCGCAGGAGGTCGCGCAGCTCGACGCCCGCCTTCGAGCGGGCGCGCGTGGCGTAGTCGAGGCGCAGGCGCGCGGCGGCGACGAAGGGGTCGTCGGGCGCCACCGACGCGAGCCAGTCGACCGTGCTCGCGGCCCAAGCGCCGAGGCCGAGCAGGGCGAGCGCCGCGGCGTGCTCCTTCAGGGCCTGGCCCACCACGGCCGCCGTCGCGCGGTCGCGGCTCGGGCCGGCATCGAGGCTCGTCACGAGCCGGCCGGTCGGTGCGAGCACGCCGCTCGCGTCGGCGCGCCGGTCGTCGAGGCCGAGCGACTCGGGACGGTAGCGCAGCCACGTGCCCTCGGGCGCCGCGTGGGTGAGCAGGCGCGCGGGCCAGCTCTCGTCGAGCTCCAGGTAGAGCGGGCGCGCGTCCGCGAGCACCGACAGGGCGTACTCGCTCGCCTGTCCGGTGAGCGCCAGATCGCGCAGCACGAGCGACACGGCGGGCTCGCGCCGGAGCAGGGCGCCCGTGCCGAGCCCCTGGCGCAGCAGTGGCACCGGCAGCACGACGACGTCCGGGCGCTCGCCGCGCGTGAGCTGCGCCGCCGAGAGGCGCCACGCGAGCGCCGGGGTGTCGACCAGCACGGCGGCGGAGGGCGGCAGGCTCCCGAGCGCGGCGTCGGTCCACTCCTCGGTGGCGACGAGGCCGTTGCGATTCGAAACGAAGCCCGCCTCCTCGCTGCTCACCGCCACGATGGAGACGTGGAACACGACGGTGAGCACGGCGGCCGTGCGGGCGAGCGGTACGCGCAGGGCGAGGAGGAACGCGACGAGCTCGGCCATCCCGACGGCCGACGAGACGGCGAGGACGGCGAGCGCGAGCAGACGAAGCGCGGCGAGCGGGTCGGTCGACAGCGCCGTGCTCGCGCTCGCGGGGTAGAAGAGGTCGGCGCCGACGAGCACGAGCAGCGGCGCCATGACGCCGCGCGTGGCGGTGCGCGCGAGCCCGACGACGACGCCGAAGCCCGCGACGCCGAGCGCGACCCACCCGAGCTCGTGCGCCCACGCGAACACGCCCGGCAGGGCGCCGCTCGCGGCGTCGAGGCCCGCGAGGCCGGTCGCGCCGAGCGCGTGTCCGAGCTCGCTCCAGCTGCGGGGTGCCATGGGGCGGAGCAGCGCCGGCGCGAGGCCGAGCGCGAGAGCGCCGAGCCCGAGGACGGCGAGGTGCCACCGGAGACGCCCCGGAGGTCGCCGTTTCGACGCGGCGCAGGCGGCGAGCACGGCCGCGAGGACGCCGATCCCGGCCGGCAGGTTCTCGGCGAGGAGCGCCCCGAGCAGGGCCGTGAGAACGAGCCAGCGGCGCGCCGCGTCCGGGCCGAAGCTCGAGACCTCGGGGCTCGTGGCCGCGAGCACCCGCTCGAGGCAGCCGAGCCCGAGCACCACGGCGACCATGGCGCCGCCGCGCACCGTGCCCTCGGCCTGCCAGGTCGGCGTCAGCGCCGCGGCGGCGGCCGCGACGGCGCAGAGCAGCGTCGCGAGCTTCGGCAGGGGACGGAGCTCGAGCCCTCCGGGTACGCCGCCCGCCCCGACCGGGCGCACGAGGCCGAGCGCGCGCGCGAGCAGGAGGCGACTCACGCGCCACACGAGGTGCGCCCCGAGCCCGAGGACGAGCGCCGAGCCGAGCGCGGCGCGGAAATCGCGCGTGCCGAGCGGCAGGAGCGCCGTCAGCTGGTCGAGGGCGGTCGTGAACGCACCCCCGAGACCCGTCGAGACGAGTCCTTCCTCGCGCACGGCCGCGATGTCGCTCCGCCACTGCGCGCCGGCCGAGGCGCGCCAGACGGCGAGCACGAGCGGGAGCGCCGTGGCCACGAAGCCGAGCACGGTGTTGAACGCCGAGCCGCGCGTCGCGGCTGGCGTGCCGGGCGCCGGTGCCGCCGTGGGCTGCTCCGCGGTCGCGGGCGGCGTCGCGGGCGCGTCGGCGTGCGACCGCCGAGCCGTCGCATGCGGCGTCCCTCGGGGCCCGAAGAAGGCGCGTCCTACCGCCTCGCTCACCGCGTGCTCATGCCAGAAGCGCCCGAAAAGCGACAACTTCTCGGTCGCCCCCGGCGCGGGTGAGCGCCGAGGCTCCGTCCCGCGCGCTTGCCCTCGGCGGGCGCGCGGGCTAGTCGCGTGCCGTGCTCACGCGCTCCTGGGCGACGACGCTCTGCCTCTTTTTGTCCGGCGCCGGGGTGTGCGCGTCGAGCGCTTGCCGGCCGGCGGTCGCGCCGGCGCCGGCACCGGCGCCCACGCCGGCGCTGCGCCCCGCGATCGACAAGCCGAGAAGCGCGGACGTGCTGGTCGAGGTCGTGCCCGCGCCGGCAGCGCTGCGCGTCGACGGCGATCCGTCCGAATGGGGCGCGCGGCCCGCGGGCGCCGGTGCCTGGGTGAGGCTGAGCCTGACCCCGACGGGGCTCGCGCTCCTGGCGTCGCTGCCGGAGGTCGAGCCCGTGTCGTTGGCCGTCGCCGATCCGTTCGACGGCGTGCTGCCGGCGCTCGGTTGGGAGGGCACGCACGCGGGATTCCGGCCGCTCACCGAGGAGCACTGCCGCAGCGATCAGCAGGAGGATTACTCGACCGGGCCCGAGTGGCTGTCGGGCAAGGAGCACGACGCACCGATCGTCGCGGAGTGCCTCGCGCTCCTGCGCCATCACGAGGACGTGCTCGCCGCCTACCGCGAGCGCTTCGTGCGCCGCTATCGGCTGGACCGACAGGGCGTGCACTTCGAAGCGCCCGACGGCAGCGCCGTCGCGATCGACGGCGCTGCCGCGCAGAGCCGGGTCGGTTTGCTCGAGGCCTCGCTGCCGCTCGGCGCACTGCCGCGGCTGCACCACGCGACACTCGAATCGCTCGCCGTGGCTGCGACCGCCGGCGCGCCGCCCGGAGCCGTGGCCGCGTGGCGAGCGCTGCGCCTGCCCGCGGCCGTGAGGTGGCCGCCCCACGCCGAGCTGCGGGCCTTCTTCCTCGACGAGGCCAACTGGTCGCGCGACCTCGCGACCCACGTGGCCTTCGATCCGCGGGCGCCCGACGAGCTCACCGTGCTGCGGCGCTCCGATGTGTCGGACTTTCGGCTGAGCGCCGAGGCCGACGCCGCGCTCCACCTGCGCTTCGTCTCGGTGCAGGAGGGGCGCCTGCCGCTCGCGACCGCGCCGGTGGCGCAGCTCGGCGCCGTCGCCGTCGCGACGGTGAGCGACGGCCTCGCGACCCACCTCGTGACGATGCTCGGCGAGGCGCTGCGTGGCCATCGTCCTTTCGACGGCTACGAGGTACGCGAGACGACCCCCCGCGGCGGCGACCTCCACGTGTTCGCCTTCCATTCGGGCGTGCCCAGTTGGCACAGTCAGGGCGGCTACGAGGTGCCCGCGCACTGGCTCTTCCTGCGCGTCGCCCGCGACGGCACGCTGACCAGCGTCGGCGACGACAACCCCGAGTCGTCGTGGAGCGACTTCGAGGCGCAACCCTTCGTCGACGCCGCCTTCACCCGCTTCGGCATCCGCGGCACGCTCGCCGACGGACGGCACGCGAGCGCCGTGTGGTCCTGGGACGGCAAGCGCTACGTGAGCAAGCTCCAGTGAGCGGACTCGGTGGCGCGCCTCAGCGCGGCGGAGGCTGCGGTGCCGGTGCCGGAGCCGCGGCCGGGATCCCCGGCGCGGCGTAGCCCACGTAGTACATGTCGTAGCCGCCGAGCCCGCCGGGCCGGTCCGACGAGAAGAGCAGGAGCTGGTTGTCGTAGCTCGGCTGCGCGTGCGACGGGTCGAGGCCCATCGTGTCGCCGAGGTCCGCGGCGCCGAGGGCCATCAGGGTCGGGCGGAACTCGTTGCCGCCGCTGTTCGCGACGGCGATGGGCGCGGGTGCGCTCCAGCCCCCGCCGGGCGCGAAGGTCGAGACGTAGAGGTCGTAGCCGCCCGTGCTCCCGGCGCGGTTCGAGGCGAAGACGAGCGTTCCGTCGAGGATCGAGGGCGCCGTGTCGTCGCCGGGCGAGCTCAGGGCCGCGACCTTCTCGAGCTCCGCGGGCGGCGCGCCCGGCTCGGCGAGCCACATGAGCCAGGCGTCGCCGCGCGCGCCGGCGCCGTCCGCGGGGCCGCCCACGACCGCGTAGATGTCGAAGGCGCCCTCGTGGCTCGAGGCGAGGTAGAGCCGGCCGTCCGGCCCGAAGCTCGGATACGCCTGGTCGCTGCCCGCGCGGTTCACGCGCCCGAGCGGCAGCACCGGGATGTCGCCCGTGCGCCCCGAATCGCCCGGATCGAAGGGCTGGGTCACGAAGAGGTCGAGATCGCCGCCCGGCCCCCGACCCGCGAACACGAGCGCGCGGCTGCCCCGGCCACCCTCGCGCGGGGCGACCCCGGCGGGCAGGCGCGTCGCGCGGTGCGGCGGTCGGTCCGGCCACACGAAGAGCGGGCCGAACTCCGCACCCTCGTGGGCGAGGGGGAGCTTGCCCCGATCGTACGCCGACGCGAAGAAGTGCCCGTCCGTCATCCCGAACGAGAAGTCGATCTGGAAGAGCTGCAGGCGGTTGCCCTCCGCGGGCGCGGCGCGGTTGGTCGAGAGTGCGAGCCAGTCGTGCGCCGTGAGCGTCGGGGGCGCGGCGGCGTTGAAGTCGTCGTGCGGCGTGTTGAGCTCGCGGAAGTTCGTCACGGCGTCCGGCACGTGACCGGTCGGGTAGTGGATGTCGCGGCTGCCGTAGCAGCCGTAGCAGCCCGCGAGCGTGGCGAAGGGCAGCGCCGCGAGGGCAATCGTGCGCGAGGTAGTCGTCCGCATGGGGGCGGGAGTCTACACCAGGTCGTGCCGCGGGCCTGTAGCAGGCGTCGCACGCGCGCTCGAGCCCGCCAGCGATGTTGCGCGTCGGTCGGAACGACGTGCAAGACCGACTGCAACCCAAAGCTGGAGCAGCGGGTGTGCTATCGGGAACAGGACTGTGCCGGCTTCTACATCCCCCATTTCGGCGAGCTGCT
>JADLAB010000539.1 GCA_020848455.1 Polyangiaceae bacterium | reverse complement strand
GGCGTCGTGCCGCTCGAGCTGCCGCACGCACGGCTGGAGGTCGCGGACGAGCTGCAACAGGACCGGGTCGCTGCGAAGCCTGGACGAGCTCCCTGGAACGAGCCCGCGCCCCGCGCGCGGGGCCACGCGTCCCCGCCCGCCGAGCAGAGGAGAGGTCGAGGCTGAGCCGGCGCGCTCGGCGCCGGCTCACCGCGCGCAGCCGCACGGAGCCGCGCGCAGGACCGCGCCGCATTCGACCTCCGGCCGCGCATCATTCGCCGCGCGGTCCGAGCACGGCGAGTACGGCGAGCACGGCCCCGGCCTCGACGGCTCCTGTGCTCGGCGGGATAATCGAAAGCCCCGAGCAAGCCCAATCCCGCCTTCGCGCACCCGCCCGTCCGCGCCGAAGCCCCGCCCCGCACGGGTCCCCCTCCCGGGCCGCGCGCAGGCCGCAGGCCGAGCACGGCCCTTGGGAGGGGCGGCGGGCCGCAGGCCCGCCGGGGGTGGGCAACTACAGAACTACGGTAGAGAGCGATGACTCCAGACGGGCAGAGTCCGCCGCCGCCATCCGAGCAGGGTCATCCCCGAAATTCTCCCCAAAATCGGGAGATATTTGGGGATGGGTGGGGTCATCCCCGAAATTCTCCCGGTTTTGGGGAGAAAACACGGGATGACCCACGCGCCCCCGCACCCGCACCCGCACCCGCGCTCGCCCCCGCACCCGCACCCGCGCTCGCCCGCGCCCCCGCACCCGCGCTCGCCGTCACCAGTACGTGGTCGTGATGACGACGTCGCCCGCCGGGACGGCCAGGCACGCCACCCGCTCGTCGCGGCCGAAGTCGCGGCGCTCGCGCAGCGATTGCTCGCGCGCCGACGGGGGTGGCAGGCTCTCGCCGCCCGCCACGACGCGGACACGGCAGTGACCGCAGACGCCGTGGCCGCTGCACGACTGGGCGAGCGGCGCGTGCACGCGGTTACAGCCGTCGAGCAGCGTCTCGCCACGCCGCACGTCCGCGACGGTGCCCTTCGGGGCGAGCGTCAGCTGGGCCCCGGCGGCTGCGGGCGTCGCGGCAAGGTCGTCCGCGCACGGCATGACGAAAGGGTCCCACGTGCCGCGAGCTCGTTCAACCGCGTTTCGGGCCGCTGAGTTGACCCGCCGCCCCCCGCGTCGAAGACTGGCTCCATGACGGGACGCGCGATGACGGCCGGGCTCGGCCTCTTGCTCGCCAGCGTCGCCTGCTCGTCGCGCGGCTCGGCGCCGACCGCGAGCGCCGAGCCCGTCGCGCCCGCGAGCGCCGCGCCCGTCGCGCCCGCGAGCGCCGCGCCCGTCGCGAGCACGGCGACCTCGAGCGCGCCGAGCGCGAGCGCGAGCGCGCGCAGCCGCGGGCGCCGCGAGGTGTCGTGGTGGACCGTCTTCGAGCCGTACCCCGGCGCACGGCCCCTCTGCGAGCTGCGCGGCCTCGTGCCGCACACGTTCACGCGCGTCTTCGCGAGCCGCGACGAGGCCGACCGCGTGATGCGCTTCTACCTCGACGGCCGCGACCTCGGGATGCGCCAGACCGCGACCGAGGGCGGCATGCTCCTGTCGAACGAGCTCGACGGAGAGCCGCAGCTCGAGGTGGCCCCCGTCCACGGGGGCATTCCCGAGGGCTGCGAGCCGGGCCCCGGGGAGGCGACCCTCATCCTCATCACGGTGTGGCCCGGCTACCGGCACTGAGTCGCCGCACACCGAGCTCGGTGCCGCTCCGTCCGATTTTCGACGGAAACGGCTGCCAGTTGATCCGCATCAAGAGGCGACCGAGCCGCGGCGCTAACTTGGCGCGCTCGGCCCCCCGGAGGGCCCCACCAAGGAGCCATGCCGTGCAGGCGCTCGATCCGCTACGTCTCTACCGTTTGCCCTGGACGCTCACGGACAACCCGATCGCCTGGCTCGAGCCGACCATGCAGTGCAACCTCGCCTGCGACGGCTGCTACCGGCAGAACGTGAAGGAGCATAAACCGATCGAGGAGGTCCAGGCCGAGCTCGACTGCTTCGCGCGGCTGCGCAACTTCGACGGCGTGTCGATCGCGGGCGGCGACCCGCTCATGCACCCGGAGGTCGTCGAGATCGTGCGCCGCGTCGCGAAGATGGGCCGCAAGCCCATCATCAACACGAACGGCCTCGATCTGCGCTACGAGCTGCTCTGCGAGCTCAAGGCCGCGGGCCTCGTGGGACTCACCTTCCACGTCGACTCCCACCAGGGACGGCCCGGCTGGCGCAACAAGACCGAGCGCGAGATGAACGAGCTGCGCAGCGAGTACGTCGAGCTCGTGGCGCGCGTCGGCGGGCTCGCCTGCGCCTTCAACAGCACGGTCTACGACGACACGCTCGATCAGGTGCCGGACGTCGTCGCCTGGGGCCGCGAGAACATCGACCGGGTGAACACGGTGGTGTTCATCACCTACCGGGCCGCCATCGCGGACGGCTTCGACTACTTCGTCGGCGGTCGCAAGGCCGAGATGCAGAAGCTCGTCTACACCATCGACCAGCCGCGCCGCACCGACATCACCGCGCGCGACGTGGCGCGCCTCATCCGCGAGGCCGAGCCCGACTACGAGCCCTGCGCCTACCTCGGCGGCACGGTCGACCCCCAGTCCTTCAAGTGGCTGCTCGCGATGCGCATCGGCACCCAGCGGCGCACCCACGGCTGGATGGGCGCGCGGATGATGGAGGCGACGCAGGTCATCCACCACATGACCACCGGCCGCTACATGAGCTACGCGCCACCGGCCTCGCTCGAGGCGGGCCGCTCGCTCATGCTCGGCGGCTCGCTGTTCGACCGCGGCGTGCGCCAGGCCGCGGCCCGCTGGGCGCGCTCGTTCCTCAGCGACCCGCGCGACGCGCTCGCCACGCAGCGCCTGCAGGCGGTGGTCGTCATCCAGCCCATCGACCTGATGCAGGACGGGCGCGACAACATGTGCGACGGCTGTCCGGACATGACGCTCCACGAGGGCAAGCTCGTGTGGAGCTGCCGGCTCGAGGAGCTGCGGCAGTTCGGGCAGCTGGCGAGCGCGGCCCCGAAGCGCGCCTGCCGTCAGCTCGACGCGTCGGCCGAGCTCGGGGCGCGCGACGCGAGCGAGCTCTCTTCGGCGTGACGCAGCGGCGCGTTCGCCCGGGCGGGCCGCGCCGCCGCGACCACTCGAAGGTCGCGGAATGCCGGCCGCTGTTTTAGGCTCGGGCGACGCTCGGGTGGCAGTCGCGAGCGGCACGAAGGACACCGATGGTGCAGGACGAGACGCGCGAGGACGACCCGTCCCACGGGGACGAGCTCCCGGAAGAGGACGCGGTTCCGTCCCGGCGCTCGGACCACGTGCTCGCCGACCCGGCGGTGGTCGCCGCGCGCGCGGCCGCTCTGCCGCTCTTGCCGCTCTCGCCGCCGAGCCCGAAGCCGCCCGCCATCACGCTCGCGAAGCGCTCGCCGGCACCCGAGGGACGGCTGCGCTCGCCCGTGCCGGACACGGTCGGCAAGCGCACGCCTGCGCCCGAGAGCGACCCCGTGCCGAGCTCGGCCCAGAGCTGGCGCGAGGCGCCCGAGGGCCCGATGTCGGTCGCGGGCCGGCGCTCGCACCGCGTCGCGGGCCTGCAGTACCGCCACCCGGGCTGGGTGCTGCTCGGCGTGGCCGCGTTGACGGCGGTCGCCATCCTGCTCGCGTCGCGCCTCGAGCTCCTGACCGGCTTCGAGAACCTCCTGCCGCAGGACAGGAAGAGCGTCGGCGAGCTGCGGCGCGTGGCCGCTCACACGGCCGGCGTCTCCACCCTGTTCATCGTGCTCGAGGCCAAGGGCGAGGGCCCGAGCCTGAGCGAGCCCCTGCGGCGCGCGGGTGACGCGCTCGTCGCCGAGCTGCGCCAGGTGGGCGAGCCCTGGGTGGGCAGCGCCGACGACGGCGTGCAGGACGCCGTGCGCTTCCTCGAGCCGCGCGTCGGGCTCTACGCCGAGCTGGGCGAGCTCCAGAAGCTCAAGGCCGACATCGACGCCCGCTACGAGTACGAGGTCCAGAAGGCCTCGGACATGCTGCTCGACGAGGAGCCGCCGGCGGTCGCGCTCGACGCGGCGAGCATCCGCAAGCGCTTCGGCGTCGAGGGGCTCGGCACCGACAGCGCCGGCAAAGCGCGCTACCCCGACGGCTACTTCGAGAGCGCCGACGGCCGCACACTCGTGGTCACCGTGCGCTCGAAGGTGCTGGGGAGCGACGTCGACCGCGCGGGTGAGACGATACGGCGCGTGCGCGCCGCCCTCGAGCGAGTCGACCTCGCGAGCTACGCGCCCGAGCTCGGCTACGCCTTCGCGGGTGACCTCCACTCGAGCTGGGTCGAGGTGCAGGCCATCCACGAGGACCTGACGGACGTGGGCCTGGTGGGGCTCGGGCTCATCACCGGCATCGTGCTGCTCTACTACCTGCGCCTGCGCACGCTGGTGCTGATGCTGCTCACGGTCGGCATCGGCGTGGCGTGGACCTTCGGGCTGACGCGGCTCACGATCGGCCACCTCAACATCGCGACCGGCTTTCTGTTCACGATCATCGCCGGCAACGGCATCAACTTCGCCATCCTCTACATGGCGCGCTACCTCGAGGCGCGGCGCAAGGGGGTGGGCGTCGAGCAGAGCCTGGCGGTGGCCCACCGCGAGACCTGGCTCCCGACGCTGTGCGCCGCCTCGGCGGCAGCGGCCTCCTACGGCTCCTTGCTCGCCACCGAGTTCCGCGGCTTCCGGGACTTCGGCCTCATCGGCAGCGCGGGCATGGTGCTCTGCTGGATCGCCACCTTCGCCGCCCTGCCGGCGATGCTGGTGCTGGTCGAGCGCGTGGCCCCGATCGACACCACGCGCGAGGGTTTCGTCGCGGGCGTGCGGCGCTTCTGGGCGGCGAGCTACGGCAAGCCGTTCGCCCTCTTGGCGAGCGTCGCGCCGCGCCTCATCACGGTGGTCGGCCTGCTGGCGGCCGTCGCGGGCTTCACGGGCCTCTACACCTTCATCGCCCGCGATCCGATGGACTACGACCTCGACAACCTGCGCAACGAGCACAAGTCGCGCGTCGAGGAGGAGCGCGTCAAGCAGCGCGCCGACGACATCACCGGCTACGTCGGCGCCGACGGCATGGCCATCCTGGTGGACACGCCCGAGCAAGTGCCGGCGCTGCGCGACGCGCTCTACGCGCGGCGCGACGCGGTGCCCCCGGACGAGAAGCCCTTCGAGGCCGTGCACGCCCTCGAGGACTTCGTGCCCCCGGGCGATCAGCAGGCGAAGATCCCCGTCCTGCTCGACATCAAGAAGAAGCTCGCGCGCATCCACGGCTTCAAGGCCATCACGGACGACGACTGGAAGAAGCTCGCGCGCTACCTGCCGCCCGACGACCTCGCGCCCATCGGCATGAGCGACCTGCCCGAGGACGTCGCCCGGCCCTTCACCGAGGTGGACGGCACGCGCGGGCGCATCGTCTACATCAGCCCCGCGGCGAGCTACCGCACCGACGACGACGCGCGCTACCTCCTGCGCTGGGCCGACAGCTACCGCGAGACCACCCTTCCGGACGGCAGCGTCGTGCTCGGCTCGGGGCGCGCCGTGATCTACGCGGACATGTTCGCGGCCGTGCGCCAGGCCGTGCCGATCGCCGTCACGCTGTCCTTGCTCGCGACCGTCGTCGCGGTCTCGGTCTACTTCCGCTTCCGGCGCGCCGTCTTGCTCGTGCTCGGTTCGCTCTTGGTCGGCGTCGGCTGGCTCGTCGGGATCTTCGTCCTGTTCGACATCAAGGTGAACTTCCTGAACTTCATCGCCCTGCCGATCACCTTCGGCATCGGCGTCGACTACGCGGTCAACATCGTCCACCGCTACGAGCGGCAGGGCTACCGGGGCGTCCTGCACGCCGTCCGCGAGACGGGCGGCGCCGTCGTGCTCTGCAGCCTCACGACGACGCTCGGCTACCTGGCGCTCATGAAGTCGCTGAACTTCGCCGTGCGGAGCCTCGGCATCGCAGCCGTCGTCGGCGAGCTGTGCTGCATCCTCGCGGCCGTGCTGGTCCTGCCCGCGGCGCTCGAGTGGCACGCGACGGTGCGGCGCGCCCGGCGCCAGGGACGAAAGGACTAGCCCGCCGCCTCCGTCGCTCGGGGGTCGCGCGCCACCACGTCGCGGATCACGACCTCGAGCTTGGCCACCGAGATCGGCTTGTCCACGACCGTGTTCGGCAGCGCGTCGACGAAGGCGCGCGCCCGCGGCGTGAAGGCGCCGCCCGTGATGAACACGAAGCGCCGCGCGAGCTCGGGCCGCACGGCGCACACCGCCTCGTAGACGTCCATGCCGGTGACGTCCGGCATCATGAGGTCGCACAGGATGACGTCGTGCTCGCCCTCGAGGCAGAGGGCGATGGCCTCGCGGCCGCCATCGGCGGAGCTCACCTCGTGGCCGCGCAGGGCACGCTCGAGCGAGCGGCGCACGAGCGGCTCGTCGTCCACGACGAGCACGCGCTGGCGCGGAACGGCGACGGGCGCCACAGGGCGCGCGCTCGGCGCGCGCGCGACGACCGCGGCGGCGGGGAGCTCGACGGACACGGTGGTCCCCGCACCGAGCGCGCTCTGCACGCGGATCTGCCCGCCGCGCGCCGTCACGATGCCGTGGCAGATCGGCAGCCCGAGCCCCGTGCCCACGCCGATGGGCTTCGTGGTGAAGAAGGGCTCGAACAGCCGCGCGAGCGTGGCAGCATCCATGCCGCTGCCCGTGTCGGCGACCTCCACCACGACCCGGTCCCCGGAGCGCCGCGCGGTCACGCGGATCTCGTTGTGGGTGGCGTGGCCTTCCGGGATCGCCTGCGCGGCGTTGACGAGCAGGTTGAGGAACACCTGCCCGAGCCGTCCGACGTTGCCCTCGACGACGCACCCGGGCTCGTAGTCCTTGATGAGCCGGGCGCGGTGGCGGATCTCGTTCCACGCGATGCCAGTGGACCAGTCGAGCACCTCGCGCAGATCGACCGCCTCGACCGCCTCGTCGTCGCTGCGCGACAGCGTCCGGAGGTCGCCGACGATGCGCCGGATGCGGTCGGCTCCGTCGCGCGCCTCGGCGAGCAGCTGCCCGAGCTCCCGCAGCGCCGGCGGCGGCAGCGCGCCCGCGACCGCCTGCAGGGACTGGTCGGCCACCTCGAGGTTCGTCGTGAGGTAGCTCAAGGGGTTGTTGATCTCGTGCGCGATGCCCGCGGCGAGCGTGCCGATCGACGCCAGCCGATCGCTCGCCGCGACGTGGGCCTTCATGCGCCGGACCTCGGTCGTGTCGTGCACGCGCGACAGCGTGGCGAGCTCGCCGTCGAGCACGACCGACAGCGACACCACCTCGCCCGTGAGCAGCGTGCCGTCCTGCCGGCGGAAGCGCGGCTCGCGACCCTCGGTCTCGGCCGCGCTCGGCCCCGGCGCGACGGGGCCATCGACGAAGATGCGCTCGAGCGGCTGACCCACGAGCTCCACCGGCGCGCGGTAGCCCAGCCAGGCGAGCCCGGCCGAGTTGAGGTGCAGGATGCGCCCGTCGCGATGGAGGACGATCGGGTCGGGCGCGCCCTCGATCAACGCCCGGAGCTTCGCCTCCGACTGACGTGCCGCGTCGACCGCCGACGCGAGCTTCTGCCGGAGGCGCCGGGCGAGGATGTAGTCGAGGCTGATCGCCAGGCCCGCGATGGCGTACTCGAGCACGTGGAAGGTGCGGAGGCCGACGTTGAGGAGCAGATCGTTGAGGCCGGCCAGACCGACCGCCGCCACGAGGACGGTCGCCGTGCCGCGCTCGCCCGCGACGAGCGGCGCGCGCCGCAGCATCCACACCGGGTAGCCGAAGCCGACCAGGTAGTAGGCGACGAGCAGGGGCGAGGCCGTGCCGGTCGTGGCCGCCCAGTAGCTCTGGCCGAGCAGGTTCGTGCGCGGCTGCACGTGCCCACCCAGGACCGCCGGGGTGAGCCAGAGCAGCACCAGCATCGCGCCGGCCACGGCGAAGAACGCCACGACCGCGCGCGGCCTCGGGTGTCCGACGCCGGCCCGGATCGCGCCGAGCCCGAGCGGTACGAGCAGGAGCGTGGCCGTGTGCATGACATGCAGAGCGAAGAGGGCGCTGTCGGGGGCGACCGACACGCTCTGCAGCGCCCGCGCGAAGAGGTAGGCGAGCGCGTCCAGGCTGACGAGGGCGGCCCAGAGGTGGAGCGACTCCTGACGGCGCGTGCGCCACAGCCACAGCTGCTCGGCGGCGAGGAACGCGACCACGCCGGCGAGCGCGATCGTGAGCACGAGGGACGCCTGGGCCAGCAAGGGCGACAACTCCCAGGCTACCGCCCGGCACGGAGGGCGTCCACGCCTCGGGACGCGCCCGAGTCCCGCCCGCAGCCGCCGCGCTGGCGCGGGGTGCACGCACCGAGCCGCCGCGGCGCCCTAGCGCCGGTGCTTCAGGCGCTCGTGCAGGGGCTTCCACCACTCGCGCACGACGTCGGCGCCCTTCTCGGGGAAGAGGTCCCAGGCGTCGAAGGTGACCGCACCCTCCGCGATGCGCGCCTTGAGCAGCATGCCCTTTTTCGCGCAGTCGGCGACCGTGGGGCTCGCGCTCCGCACTTCCCATCGATCGTCCTCGACGCCGGCCAGCGTCGGCCGCCGGTAGGCGAGCGCGGTCGCGGCCGCCGCCTCGTCGTCGAACAGGCCGAGGGCGGCCTCGACGTAGCCGTAGGCGCCTCGATGCGCGTCGCTGCCGAGCCCGAGCACGGCCTCGCAGCGCACGAAGGGATCGGCGTCGGCGAGCAGGGCGACCTGCGCGGAGCGAGCGCGCTCGACCGCCTCGGCGACCGGCTTGCCGTCGCGGCGCACGCTCCGGCCCAGGACGAGCGCCGCGAGGCCGCGCACCGCCGGCTGGGCGTGACCGAGGAGCGGCACGAGCCGGCCCTGGTGACGCGGATCGAGCGACGCAAAGGAGAGCTCCTCGAGGGTGCGCACGGCGACCCAGGGCTCCGGGTCGGCGAGCGCCGCGGCGGCGAGCTCCTGCGCCGCCGCGCTCTCGTGGAAGCTCGGGTGCAGATGATGGACGACGCCGGCGCAGGCCGCACCCCGCACGATGGGACGCGGCTCGGACGCGCAGCGGCGCTCGAGCTCGGCCTGGACCTCCGCATCGAAGCGCGGCGCGCGCCCCGCCCCCATCGCCGCCGTCGTGGCGGCGAGCGCGACGACCTCGTCCGGGCTCCCCATGAGCTCGAAGAGCACGGCCCGGCTCGCGGTCCCGAGGCCGAGCGGGGGCGCGACGGACACGTCGAGCGCACGTTCGTCGCCGAAGAGCGCGGCGACCGCGATCCGCACCTCGGGCCGCGGCGAGCGCGCCAGCGCGGCGACGAGGGCGGGCTCGGCCGCGACCTCGCGCTCGAGCTCGTGCGGGAAGCGCGCGCGCTCGACGCCGCGCAGGGGCCCGGTCGTACGCACCGCCGCCTCGAAGCGCCCGCTGCGCTCGGCGTCGACGGCGTCGCTCGCGCGCGCGACGGCGCCACTCGCCACCGCGCTCTCGGGCGCGACCTCGGGCTCGGACGGTTCGCCCGGCGCGGCGCCCTCCGGCGGCGGCCCGTTCGCGCAGGCGCACGCACCGAGGCAGAGCGCGAGGACCACCCGCCCGTGCGGCATCACGCGCGGAGCATAGCGTCTGGCGAAGCTTCGCGGGTACCCGAGCGACCCGGAAATCGACCGGCGCGCGAGGCGTGCAAGCGCCCCGCGAACGTGCCTAGCCTCGGATCAGGCCCAGCGCCCACGCACTTTCGCGCGGAGGAGGAGGACGACATGACGCCCGCGGACATCGTCGAGTTCCTGCAGAAGCGGGTCGCGCTCTTCGCGACCTTCCCCGTCGAGCAGCTGACCCGCCTCGTGGCCGCCTCCACGGTCACGACCTTCGAGCCGAACGAGGCCATCATCGAGTTCGGCGAGGAGGGGCGCTTCCTCGGCGTCGTGCTCGACGGCGAGGCCGAGGCCTCGATCGCCGACGACGCGGGCGACCGGCGTCAGCTCGGCAAGCTCGGACCGGGCAGCATCTTCGGCGAGATGTCGCTCCTCACCGGCGACCGCACCGTGGCCGACGTCATCGGCGTCACCCGCTCGAAGGCGCTGCTCATCCCGGCGCGGCTCTTCTCCACCGTGGTCGCGACGCACCCGCCCGCGCTGCGGGCGCTGGCGCACACGCTCGGCGAGCGCGCCAAGAGCTACGGCGAGGACGTGGCGCGCGTGGCCTTGCGCCGGGCCGAGGATCCCTACGGCCTCGAGCTCCGCACGGCGGCGCCCGCCAAGCTCCTCGTCTTGAACTGCGGCTCGTCGTCGGTGAAGTACCAGCTCTTCGACACCGGCGACCCGGCCCGGCTGGCGCGCGGCATCGTCGAGCGCATCGGCTCGGCCGGCACGCGCCTCGAGCACCAGTTCGCGGGCAAGAAGGTGACGCGCGAGCTGCCGCGCGCCGGCTTCTCCGAGGCCTTCGCGGCGCTCGTCGCCGTGCTCACGGACGGCGACGGGGCGGCGCTCCGCTCGCGCGACGAGGTCGCCGCGATCGGCCACCGCGTCGTGCACGGCGGCGAGCACTTCGCGAGCGCGACCCTGATCGACGATGCGGTCCTCGGCAAGATCGAGTCGGTCGCACCGCTCGCGCCCCTGCACAACCCGGCGAACCTGCTCGGCATCCGCGAGGCGCGGCGCCTGTGGCCGGACGCCCCCCACGTCGCCGTCTTCGACACGGCCTTCCACCAGACCCTGCCCGAGTACGCCTACCTCTACGGCCTGCCGCGCGAGCTCTACGAGCGCCTCCACGTGCGGCGCTACGGGTTCCACGGCACCTCCCATTTCTACGCCGCCCTGAAGACCGGGCAGTTCCTCCACCGCCCGTGGAGCTCGCTCGAGATCGTGACCTGCCACCTCGGCAACGGAGCCTCGTGCTGCGCCGTCGACCACGGCCGCTCGGTCGACACCAGCATGGGCCTCACGCCCGCCGAGGGGCTCATCATGGGGACGCGCGCCGGCGACCTCGACCCGGGCGTCCTCGTCCACCTGATGCGCACCGAGAAGCTCGGCCCGGACGAGCTCGACACGCTCATCAACAAGAAGAGCGGCCTGCTCGGCCTGTCCGGCCTCTCGAACGACATGCGCGCCATCGAGGAGGCCGCCGAGACGGGCCACGCGGGCGCGCTCATGGCCTTCAAGGCCTTCTGCTACCGCGTGCGCAAGTACATCGGCTCCTACGCCGCGGCCATGGGCGGCATCGACGCCGTCGTCTTCACCGGCGGCATCGGCCAGGGCAGCGCCCGCGCCCGGCGCCTCACCTGTCAGGGGCTCGAGTGGATGGGCATCCGCCTCGACGAGGCGCGCAACCGCGACGCGCGCGGCTTCGAGGCGGTGACGCGCATCTCCGAGGACGGCTCGCCGGTCGAGGTGCTGGTCGTGCCGGCCGACGAGGAGCGCATGATCGCGCGCGAGACCCTGCGTACGCTGAGCCGCGAGGAGGTCACCCTGCGCATCCGCGCGCAGGAGCCCATGCCCGTGCCGATCGAGGTCTCGGCGCATCACGTGCACCTGTCGCAGGAGCACGTGGAGGCGCTGTTCGGGCCGGGCCACAGCCTGACGCCGAAGGCGGACCTCTCGCAGCCCGGTCAGTTCGCCTGCGAGGAGCAGGTGAACCTCGTCGGGCCGAAGGGCCGCATCGAGCGGGTGCGCGTGCTCGGGCCGGCGCGCAAGGCGACCCAGGTCGAGATCTCGGTCACCGAGCAGTTCAAGCTCGGCGTGGTGGCGCCGATCCGCGAGTCCGGCGACCTCAAGGGCACACCCGCGGTGACGCTCGAGGGCCCCCACGGCACGGTGGCGCTGCGCGAGGGCGTCATCGCCGCCATGCGCCACATCCACATGCCCCCCGAGGACGCCCTGCGCCTCGGCGTGCGCGACAAGTACGTCGTGCGGGTGCGCGTCGGCGGGGACCGCGAGCTCATCTTCGGTGACGTGCTCGTGCGCGTGAGCCCGACCTACCGGCTCGCCATGCACCTCGACACGGACGAGGCCAACGCGGCCAACCTCGCGAACGGCACGCCCGGATACATCGACGGGGTGCAGAGCCAAGCCTAGGCGCTGTGGGCGGGGTGGCGGGCGCGTCACGCGCCGAGATCTTCCGCGCGCGCGACCACGGCCGCCCGCTCCAGCCAGCGGCGGAGCTCGGCGGCGTCGCGGCAGGCCTCGAGCGCGGGCGTCAGCGCGTCTGGCACCTCCAATCCCCGGGCGCGCAACACGGCGACGATCGCGGATACCAGAGTCGCACGCTCGCCCTCTTCGCGGCCCTCTTCGCGGCCCTCTTCGCGGCCCTCTTCGCGGCCCTCTTCGCGGCCCTCTTCGCGGCCCTCTTCGCGGCCCAGCTGCAGGCCCGCTTCGCGACCTTCCTTCAGCCCCTTGGCCACGAGGCTCCGGAAGAGCTTGCTCTGGTACTCGTGATGCTGGCTCATCCACTCCTCCAACGCCGTGCGGGCCGCGCTGCCCAGGGCCGCAAACAGCAGGTCGATGTAAGAGTAGCGCAGCTCCTCGGGCAGCGTGAACAGGCCCTCCGCGGCGGCGACCGCACAGCGCGCGGCACGCTCGGCCGCGCGCTCCCCTCGGCGAGCTCGCCCGCCGCTGCCTCGCCGGCCACCGTGCGCGAGCGCCGACAGGACTGCGAGCTCCGGCCGCAGCGCGGCCTCGGCCGGATCCTCCACGGCCACCACGCGCTCCGGTCCCACGACGAGCGGGCGCAGGTCGAACCCGGGCTGTCCGAGTGCAATGGGTCGGTCGAAGAAGCTCGCGACGCGCTCCGACAGGCACACGACGACGAGGTACACCGGGGCCCCGTAGCGCCACCACAACGCGCCGAGGTAGAGCGGCCAGCTTCGCTGCTTTCTCGGATCCGGCCCGAGCTGCACCTCGACCGCGATGGCCGCTACGAGCGGCTCCCCTACCAGGACCACCGCGTCCGCGCGATGCTCGGGGAGCTGCGTTGCCCCGAAGGTCTCCGAGCCGATGCGACACGCCCCAAGGTCGGCGCGCGAGACCCCGAGCGTGACTCCGCACGTCTCCACGAGGAGCTCGGCCGCGAGTGCAGGTCGGGCGTGGAAGAGCTCGACGACGAGGCTGTGCACGGCCGAGGGCACGGATCGCGGCGAGAGCAGGGAGCGTGCCGTGCAGGCTGGCGGTCGAAGTGCGCGCGGTCACACGGACTGCGGGGGCGTCGGACCGGCGGCCGCCGGGCGCGGGGTGGCGGCCGCCGGTCCTGGCCCGTCACTCGTAGTACGGCCAGGGATCCACGGGCCCGGGGGTCGGGAGCACGCCGAGGGTGCTCGTCGCGATGACCGCACCGAGGTTCGCGATGAAGAGGTCGACGTAGTGAAGGTCGTCCTCGAGATCGGGATCCGGGTGCGTGACGAGCCAGCTGGCGACGTTCGGCCGCAGGGCCGCGAGCGTGCTCTCGGCCGTCCACGGGTCGCCGGCGGCCGCGCGCTCGGTCGCGATCTCGAAGGCGGCGTAGAGGTTGAGCATCGCGAAGCCCTTCTCGACCGTCGCGTCCGTGAAGTAGCCGTCCGGCGGGGGCTCGGCCGGCGGGTGCGGTGCGACGACGTTCACCTCGTCGGACACGAGGTCGCCGGTCGCCGGGTCGCGCCACGAGATCGCGATCTGTCCGACGTCGTTCGGCTCGGCGGCGGCGGCGCCGCTCGGCATGAGCTCGACGAGGATGGCCCCCCCGCCTCCGCGCCGACCCGCCTCGATGGGCTCCGAGGCCGCGGTGCGCCCGGCGAGGAAGAGCGCGGGGAGCTCGACCTCGCCGCCGGCGGAGGTCGAGGTCCAGCCGTTCGTGCCATACGTGGCGCGGAGCTCGTAACCGCTCGCGACCGACACCGCGATGCGCGCGTCGACGGCGAGCGGATAGAGGAAGGTCTTCACCTCGTCCGCGAACACCTCGACGACGGCCGCGGGGTCCTCGAGGAAGTAGAAATTGCCGGCGCCCACCTCGCCGAGCCGGCTCATGAGCTCGACGTCGAAGTCCGTGCCGACGCCGATGCTCGACAGCGCGATGCCCTCGCGCGCGCGGCCCTCGGCGAGCGCGACGATCTTGCCCGTGTCGTCGAGGCCCGTGTTGGCCTGACCGTCCGACAAGAGGAGCACGCGGTTCTGCCAGGCGGGATCGAGGTGCACGGCCGCGAGCGTGTAGGCCTGGAAGAGGCCGTCGTAGATGTTGGTCGAGCCCCCGGCCGCGAGCCCCGCGATCGCCTCGGTGAGGATGGCCGTGTCGCTCGCCGGGACGGCGTCGAGCACCACCTCCGCCTCGCTCGCGTACGTCACGAGCGACACCCGGTCCCCGGGCTCGAGCGCGCCGAGCATGCTCGTGAGCCCCGTGCGCACGTAGTCGATGGGCGCGCCGCCCATCGAGCCACTCACGTCGATGGCGAGCACGAGGTGCATGGGGGGTCGGACGAAGGTCGCGAGGTCGATGGGCGAGTTGAGCCCGAGCTGCACGACGCTCGCCTGCGTGCCCACGACGAGGTTCGGGTGTGCGCCGAAGAGCGCGTGCAGGCACAGGTTCGCGCCGCAGGTCGGCGTCGGGTAGTCGAGCTTGTGCTCGGCGAAGAACCCGACGTCGTCGAGCGTCTCGGGACCCGGGATGCCCCCGGCGTCGAGGATCTGGCGGAACAGGCCGAAGTCCTGGGCGCCCCCCTGAGTCACGCCGACGTTGCCGTGCCCAGCGGGCACGCCGCCCTCGCCGGAGTCGCCGCCGCTGCAGCCCGCGAGCGCGCCGAGCGTCGCCACGAGCCAGCCGAGATGAGCTACGCGAACGGTGGATGGCATGGTCTTGGTCCTCATGGCGCGGCTCACGGTTGCGGGGCGGGGGCGGGCATGACGAGCGCCCACTCGAGGTAGGGGGTGGTGCCCGCGGCGAGAGCGCCGATGCCGCAGCTCGTGTCGCAGATCGGCCGGCGCTCGGCGCGCACCACGTGCAGCGTGCCGAGGCTCGTGGTCGTGAGCGCGCCGCCGGAGCTCGCGCTCGCGATCTCCTCACCGTCGTAGGCCCACATGGCCAGGGGCACACCCCAGCTGCCGCAGGCGTCGCGACTGCCCCCGCAGCTCGGCACGTCCTCGACGGAGAACGTGACGGCCGCGGCCGAGGGCCACCCATAGCCGCGCCCGAGCTCGACACGGCCCGCGGGCGTCTCGATGACGAGCCGCGGGCTGGCGGCGCTCGCGCCGTTCTCGTAGATGGCGACGGTGCTGCCGGGCGTGAAGAGCGCGGCCGCCGCGGGCAGGCACACGTACATGCTCTGGCCGCTCGCGAGCTCGAGCAGGTGGCAGCCGTCGGGTGACGAGGTCACCGCGACGAGCAGCTGCGACGCCGGCAGGGGCGGGTCCGTCCACGCGATGCCGACCGTGTCGGGCAAGAGCTCGCAGCCCGCCCCGGGCCCGGGCACCTGCTCGGCCGGTGGCGGGAAGACGACGTGGGCCCCGGACGTGGCGACGTTCGCAGCCGCCGTCACGAACAGGAGGCGCTCCTCGGGATTGCCGCTCGCGACCGTCCAGAGCTCCGTCTCCGGGTAGTCCCAGTGGCGCCACGCGACGAGCGCGGCGGGGCCGCCTCCCGACGACACGACGTAGGCCGAGCACTGCCGGCCCGCCTGTTCCTCGAGCGGGAGCGCGCGGTTCGCGTCGAGCAGCCAGCTCTCGGCCGGCTCGAACAGCTCGGGCGCGAGGCGCAGCGATGGGTCGGCGAGGAGCGCGTCGCACTCGACCGCGACGTCGGACCGCAGCGCGCGCACGTGGAGCACGATCTCGATGCCCGCCTGGTTCGCCACGACGAAGGCGCCGTAGGCGTCGCTCGCCCCGGGACCGCACGTCCCGTCGACCTGCTCGATGTCCCCCTCGCACACGGTGCGCTGTGGGCTCGTGGCGACGCACGCGTAGGCTCCCGCCATGGCAGCGAGTCGCACCGCGGCGCGTCGCACGGGCCGCGGGCGCGCCGCGACCGCGACGAACAGGCGGTAGGAGAGCGCGAGCGCGGGCAGCGCCACGACGAGATCGGTCGGATCGACCGTGATGCGCCACGGGAAGGGCGTGAGCTCCGTCAGCCAGGTGAACGCCGCCGCGGCCGCCGGCCAGAGCTTGATGGCCGCGAGCACGAGCCCCGTCGCGACGTGCGCGAGCGCGAGCCCGCGCCCGGTGCGCACGCGCAGCAGGGCGGCCAGGAGGGCGGGGGCGACCAGCATGCCCGCGAGGTCGCTGAGCTTGCCCGTGACCGCGCCGGGCAGAAGGCCCGAGCCCTTCAGGAAGTGGTCGTTGAGCAGCAAGAGGGCGAGCGCCCCGAGCCACACGGGGTGCGCCACCGCGCGCCACGCATCGAAGCGGAGCTCCGCTCGCTTGCCCACCGAGTCGTCCTGTCGTCGCCGCTGCCTGTCGTCCACCGCCGTCCACCTTC
>JADLAB010000538.1 GCA_020848455.1 Polyangiaceae bacterium | reverse complement strand
GAAGTGGCGTGACTTCCGGGAAGACAGGGGGTTTGTGTCGCTGTCGGAGGTCCCAGCGGGCCGCGGGAGCGACAGAAGTGGCGTGACTTCCGGGAAGACAGGGGGTTTGTGTCGCTGTCGGGGGCTCCCGAGCGGCGCGGGAGCGACAGAAGTGGCGTGACTTCCGGGAAGACAGGGGGTTTGTGTCGCTGTCGGAGGTCCTAGCGGGCCGCGGGAGCGTGCGCGCGCCCCCGCGCCCGCCGCCGGCGCCGCGCCCCGAGCCCGAGCCCGAGCCCGAGCCCGAGCACTTGCAGTGCGAACGGCGACGCGCCCGACCGTCCCGCGACGCGGCACCCGCAACCCGAGCTCTCTTCGGGCTCGAACGCGCCTGCGCCCGCTCCGATCGCGCCGCCTGCGCCGCCTGCGCCGCCTGCGCCTCCGGTCCCGGCGCCCTCGCACGCGCCGGCGAGGCACGCGCCCCCGGGGCACGCCGTGCCGTCGGGCGCGAGCGGGCTCGAGCACGTGCCGTCGGCGGGGCTGCAGGTGCCGGCGAGGTGGCAGGGGTCGCTCGGCGTGCACACGACGGGGGTGCCCGCGCAGACGCCGGCGAGGCAGAGGTCGGGCGCGGTGCACGGATCGCCGTCGTCGGCGCAGGGCGTGCCGTCCGCCTTCGCGGGGTCCGAGCAGGTGGCGTCGAGGGGGTTGCAGGTGCCGGCGTCGTGGCAGGCGTCGCTCGCGGTGCAGACGACGGGGTCGCCACCCGCGCAGACGAAGGCGGCGCAGGCGTCGGTTTGCGTGCACGCGTCGCCGTCGTCGCAGCTCGTGCCGTCGAGCGAGGCGCAGGTGCCGTCGGTCGGCGCGCCCGCCGCGACCGAGCACGCGTCGCACGCGCCGGCGTCGCAGGCCGTGTCGCAGCAGACGCCGTCGGCGCAGAAGCCGCTCGGGCAGTCGGCGCCGGTCGCGCACGCGTCGCCGAGGACGGCGGGCTCGTAGACTTCGACGCTCGTCGTCGAGGAGCCGTTCTGCTGCGTGCCGCCCGCGACGACCACGCGCCCGTCGGGGAGGCGCGTCGCCGTGTGCTCGTAGCGCGCGGTCGTCATCGAGGGGACGTTCGTCCACTGGTCCGCGACGGGGTCGTAGGTCTCCGCGGTCGGCAGGGCGTTGGCGGTGATGCCGCCGACGAGGAGCACGCGCCCGGAGAGCAGCAGCGTGCTCGTGAAGAAGCGCCGTGAGGTCGACGGGGCGTCGGCCGGCGTCCAGACGTCGGCGCCCGGATCGTAGCGCTCGGCGCTGGCCCAGCCGCCGGAAGCGGCGAGCATGTCGCCGCCCGCGAGCCGGATGAGGCCGTGATGCGCGCGCGTCATGCCCATGGGCGCTGCGGGGCCCCAGGTGTTGCCGACGGGGTCGTAGAGCTCGGCGCTCGTCGTCGCCGGGCCCGAGGCCGGAAAGCCGCCGCTCACGAGCACCCTGCCGTCGGCCAGGAGCCCGGCCGCGTGCTGGTGGCGCGGCGAGCTCATCGGCGGTGCGGGCAGCCAGACATCGCCGACCGGGTCGTAGCGCTCGGTGCGCGCGAGCTCGACGCCGAAGTCGTAGCCGCCCGTGACGAGCACCGTGCCGTCGTCGAGCCGGGTCGCCGTGTGGCTGATGCTCGGCGTGCTCGCCGGCGGGCCCGCGCTCCAGGTGTTGCCGACCGGGTCGTAGAGCTCGACCGAGCCGAGGTAGCTCCCGTCGTAGCCCGCGACGACGAGCACGCGGCCGTCCTCGAGCACGGTCGCCGAGTGGTGCGCGCGCGCGGCGAGCATCGGCGCGGCGGGCGTCCAGGTGTTGAGCGCCGGGTCGTAGAGCTCGGTCGTCGACAGGGCCGTGCCGCTGATGCCGCCCGAGACGAGCACCTGGCCGTTCGGCAGGAGCGCGGCGGCGTGGTTGCGGCGCGGCGTCCCGAGCGGGGCGGCCGCCGTCCAGGCCGGATCGACGAGCACGGCCTCGCCCCCGGCGTCGACCGCGAGCTCGAGGAGGTCGCCGCGCACGCGGAGCTCGGGCACGAGCGTGCGGCCGGACGCCGTCACGGCGAATGGCGCCGTCACCCACGCCTGCGCGACGCCGCCGGCGTCGAACAGGCCGACCGCGCGTCCGTGGGCGCGTGGCGTCGCGCCCTCGATCTGCCAGCGCGCGACGGGCTCGTCGCCGAACGCGCGCCCGGCCTCGACGAGGAGCCACTCCTCGAAGCCGCCCGGCGCGGCCGCGAAGTACGTGCGCCCGCCGGGCAGGGCGTAGCTCGTCGCCTGCCCCTCGCGCGTGGCGGCGCCGTGCGCCCCGAGCTCGCGGACGCGCAGGTGCCCGCCGCGCGCGCCCCGCACGCTGAGGGCGCCGTCCCCCGCGCGCGGCAGCTCGAGCTCGAGCCGCAGGCTGCCCACCGAGGCGCACGCCGCATCCGAGGGCATGCCGTCGACCGCGAGCGCGCAGGGCCCGTCGAGGATGTCAGGCGCGAGCACGGGGTACGCGGCGCGGAGCCGCTCGCCGGGCGTCGCGGGCGCGTCGGCGGGCGCGCTGCAGCCCGCGAGTGCGAGGAGCGTCGTCGCGAGGAGCGGGAGCACGCGAGCGGCGGAGCCTTGTCGAAGTAGAGGGGCCACGCGCCGAGCGTATCCGAGCGGAGGCCCAGAAGTGGAGCGAGCTCCTCACTCCGGCGCCATCAGGCGCGTCGCGAGCTCGAAGAGGCGGCTCGCGCCGGGGGCGTCCGGGTGCGCGCGCAAGAAGGCACGCAGGTCGCGCGCCGCGAGCGCGAGGTTCGCCTCGACGGCGGCGCGCGCCGCTCCGTCGCCGGCTCCGGCGTTCGCGACGAGCTCGGCGAGCCGCGATCGGCCCGCCGCGCCGAGCGTGCCGGCGAGCGTGAGCACGCTCACCTCGGTGCCGGCCGGGAGCTCGAGCGCGCCGACGAGCGGGTGGTCGAGCTTCACGGGCGTGTCGGCGCGCAGGAGCTCGAGCGGGTAGAGCGCGAAGGACGCGCCGGCCGCGACGGAGCGGGCGGGCGCACCGGGCGGCACCAGCGTGACGGCTCCCTCGGTGACGGTGAGCGTCATCGCTCCGACGCGCCACCGCGGCGCGGGCGCGCTCGCGAAGCTGCTCCGCGCCGCGGGGAGCAGCCCGGCCGGCACGATCACCCGATCTTCCCAGCCGGGCGGAGGCCCCGCCTTCGAGAGCCATGCGCGGTACTCGACGCGCCCGACCGCGCGGGCCCCGGCCTCGAGCGCGGCGCTCACCTGCCGGTAGCGCTCGAGCCGCATGAGGAACGTCTGCGCGGTCGTGCCCGCTGTTGCGAGCGGCAGCTCGCCCGTGCGCTGCCAGAGGTACGCGGCGAAGGCGCCGTCGAAGATCGGGTGCTGCTCGGCGGCGTCGAGGAGCAGGAGGAGCTCGGCGGCCGTGTCCGGGACGTCGCGGTCCCGGCGCTCGAGATGCGCGAGGAGCGCGCTCGCGAGGCGGTTCGACGGCTTCGGTCCGAGGCTCTGCGCGAGCTCCTGCTGCTCGGCGAGCGACCGCCGCGGCACGAGCTCCGACAGCGCGACGACGAGGGCGCGCCAGGCGGTCATCGTGCCGCGCAGCCGAAAGTGGCGGGCGAGCCCGGCCTCGTCGAGCGCCGGGAAGGAGCCGACCGTCACCGCGGGCGGAGCGTCCGGCGGCGCGCTCGCGCTCGCGCTTTCGCTTGCGCCAGGCACGGCCGGAATCGCGACCGTCGCCCCGGGCGCCGCCGCGCTCGCCGGGGCCGAGGCCGTGGGGCCGGTCGGTGGCGCCGCGGCGCTCGCCGACGCGGACCCCTCGCCGGGGGCGCCGGGCTCGGGCTTCGTGCGCGCCACGCAGGCCTCGAGAAAGACGGCGACGAGCGCGGCCGCGCGCGTGGCCCGGACCGCCATCGGGCCCGCCAGGCGCGCCTCGCGGGTCGTACGGCTCGCACGCGCGCGCCCGCGCGGCAGCCGCTCGACGAGCGGCGTGTGGCGCGGAGCCTCCGCGCGCGCGACCTCGCCGAACGCCGCGACGCCCGGCGCGCAGCCGTTGCGGGCCTGGAGCCAGCAGGTGCGGCCGTCCGAGCAGTCGCCGTGCCCGCCCGTACGAAAGCGGCCGAAGCCGCGGGCCCAGAGCGTGCGGAGCGGCGTGTCCCGCACGTTGCCCTCGCTCTCGGACAGATCGGTCGTGGTGCACGGCAGCACCTCGCCACCCGGCGACACCACGAAGGAGATGCGGCCGGCGCCGCACAGCCACGGCTGATCGCGGTAGCGCACGTCGTCGCAGCCCGCGCTGCCCCACTCGTTGCAGAGCTCGACGTGGAAATGCTGGCGCATGCGCCGGCCGAAGGCCGCGACGCGCGCGAGCTGCTCGGGCGTCGGCACGAGCGCCTGGTGCTCGGCGCCGCGCCCTTCCGGCGCGAACAGATGCAGGCCCCACGAGTCCGCGCCGGACGCCGCCACGATGGGAAAGAGGTCGGCGACCGCGTCGGCCGAGTGACGCGTGATGGTCGTGCCGGCGACGATCTCGCGGCACCCCGTCTCTCGCAGGACGCGGATGGCCTCGAGCGCGCCGTCGAAGCTCCCGGCGCGACCGCGGAACCCGTCGTGGAGCGCGCGGTCGCCGTCGAGGCTGATGGCGGCGAGCGCAGGCGGGTGGCGGCGGAGGAGCTGGCGAAAGCGCGGCACGTGCAGGCCGTGGGTGTGCATCGCCCAGGCGAGCCCGCGTTCACAGGCGTAGTCCACGAGCTCCGGGATGTCGCGGCGCAGCAGGAGCTCGCCCCCCGCGAGCACGAAGAGCGGCTTGCCGAGCGCGACGAGCTCGTCGACGACGAGGGCCTTCGCCTCTGACGTCGTGAGCTCGTGCGCACCGCGCTTGCCCGCGTGCGAGTAGCAGTGCGGGCACGCGAGGTCGCAGGCGTTCGTCACGAGCCACTGCGCGGCGACCGGCCGCCGCACCAGGCGAAACGCGTGGAGCAGGCGCGTCTCGGCCTCCCAGACGGACGGCGCGTGGCGCGCGTACGCGCGGTGCAGGATGCCCATGCGCGCAGGCTACCACCCGGCCCCGGGGCGGGGCGGCGCGCGGCTCGAATCCGGCGGGCTCACTGGTGCGGGGGCGGGTGCGGGAGCGTGAGGGGGAGCGGGTGCGGGTGCGGGAGCGGGTGCGGGAGCGGGTGCGGGAGCGGGTGCGGGTGCGGGAGCGTGGGCGGGAGCGTGAGGGGGAGCGTGAGGCCAAGACTGGAGTCTTCGCTTTCTACCGTAGTTCTGTAGTTGCCCACCCCCGGCGGGCATAGGCGTTAACAGATTAATTGTCGTGGGTTTGTGTAGTTTGTCTCCCGACTTTGTCCCACCGAAGTTTGGGTAGCCGGTCAGAAACGCGTTCCCTTTGCCGCGGCTTCAGGCACATCGACGGATGTGAAGGCGATCGACCTGAAGCGAGACTGGCAGACGCTGGTGTCGTACCTGCCT
>JADLAB010000537.1 GCA_020848455.1 Polyangiaceae bacterium | reverse complement strand
GAAGTGGCGTGACTTCCGGGAAGACAGGGGGTTTGTGTCGCTGTCGGAGGTCCCAGCGGGCCGCGGGAGCGACAGAAGTGGCGTGACTTCCGGGAAGACAGGGGGTTTGTGTCGCTGTCGGGGGCTCTCGAGCTCACTCGGTCGGTACCCAGGCGTCCTCGGCGAGGAGCGCGCGCGGTTCGTCGGCGCGCCTGCCGCACCGGAGCCTCCACTGGCCCCGCACCGCTTCGAGCAGGCGGGCGTCGCATGGCTTCGTGCGCAGGCGCTCGACCGTGCGCTGGGTCGTGCCGAGCACCTGCGCGATGTGCCGGGCAAGGATCGCCCGCCCGGCCGCATGCACCGCGGCATGGCGCGCCGCCACGGCCTCCCCGTCGTGGCCGCAGAGATCGGGCAGCGCGAGCGCCGCCGCCGCCGCGTCTGCGAGAACGTGCAGATCGAGCGGCTCCGGGCTCGACACGCGGCCGAGCGCCGCGACGAGCTCCTCGCGGCGAATGCGCGGGAACGCCTGCGCGAGCACCTGCGCCGTCGAGCGGCCGACGACGCGCAGGCCGAGCAGATCCGGCAGGTTGCTCGCCTCGTGGAAAGGGTCCGAGTCGAGCCCGTGGCGCTGCTCCTGCCCGAGGATGTAGCGGAGGGTCGACTGGCCGTGCCGCTGGTCGGCCAGGGGCTTGACGAAGCTCGCGCGCAAAGGCGCGTCGCGTCCGAGCTCGAGCGCGAGGCAACGGCCGACGCTCCGCACGAACCGCCCGACCTCGTCGTGGTCGCAGAGGAGCTCGGCGTGGACGTGCGTGTCGGCGGCGCGGTACGCGACGAGGCGCGCCCGCTCGCCGTGGCGCAGGACCGCGCGGCTGAGGAGCCGCCGCTCGCCCGGTGTGCCCGCGAGCACACGGTCGTCCGCGAGCCGCAGCCCGATGTGCCATCCGAGAGGTGAGCGCGCGTGTGAGCCCATGATCGATGAGTCGACCGAGCGCGCGTGCGGTTGCGCGCGGCGAGCTCGCCGGGGCCGCCGGCTCCCTGCTCGCCGGGCTGCGCGCGGCGCGTGCGTGCTAGGGTCGCGCGCATGATGCGGTGCTCGACGGTGGGTTGTGTGGCGCTGGCGGTCCTCGCGACCGGTTGCTCGTCGCGGCGCGACGAGCGCGAGCGTGCGAGCGGCACGGGCAGCGACCTGGCGGGGGCGAACGCGACCGAGGCGTCACCGCCGCGGCCTCCCACCCCCGACGAGAGCTTGCAGGCCGAGCTGCAGCGCGTGGCGCGCGCGCCGCAGGCGCACGCCGAGGGGGTCGCCGAGAGCCCGCGCGCGGCGGCGCCCGATCCGGCGGACGCCGACGCGGCACGGCAACGCGCGCTCCGCGACGCGACCGAGTTCGGCCTGATCGGCCTGCTCGACTCGCCATCGGGCGGCGAACCGAACGGCACGGGCGACGGGATCGGCCTCGGAGGCGTCGGCACGCTCGGGCACGGCGCGGGGACGGGCACGGGCCAGGGCTTCGGCTCGCCCCGCGGCCGGCTCGGCGGCTCGCATCGCGCCCGACCGCCGCAGGTCCGCATGGGCGCGACCCAGGTGTCGGGGCGCCTCCCGCCCGAGGTCATCCAGCGCATCGTGCGCCAGAACTTCGGTCGCTTTCGCATGTGCTACGAGGCCGGCCTCCGCAACAACCCGAACCTGCAGGGCCGGGTCACGGTGAACTTCGTGATTGGCAAGGACGGCAGCGTCTCGACCGTGAGCGGGGCCGGCGACCTCCCCGATTCGAGCGTCATCTCGTGCATCTCGCGCCAGTTCTACGGTCTCTCGTTCCCGCAGCCGGAAGGCGGCATCGTGAACGTGAGCTACCCCATCGTCTTCACGCCGGGCGACGACGCGCCCGCCGGCTCGTCGGGCGCGAGTGCGCGTGCGGGTGCGAGTGCGAGTGCGGGTGCGAGTGCGAGTGCGAGCGCGGGCGCGGGTGCGGGCGCGAGTGCGAGTGCGAGTGCGAGCGCGAGCGCGAGCGAGAGTGCGGGTGCGAGCGAGAGTGCGGGCGCGGGTGCGAGCGCGAGTGCGAGCGCGGGTGCGAGCGCGAGTGCGGGTGCGGAGTCTGCGCCCGAGCCGAGCGCGCCGGCGGCCGCATTGCCGGCCGCCACCGCATCGAGCGATTCCGTCCCTCCCGCCTCTCCGCTCGGCACCGAGGCCGAGCGCGACCGCCTGCCCGTCGTCGTCATCGACGGCACGCGCATCCTCGTCGACGGCGTACCCGTCGACACGACGCGCGTCCTCGAGGACGCCGGCCGCCTGCAGAAGGTCGACGGCGTGTTCAACGCGCTGCGGGCGCGGCGCGAGCGCTGGAAGAGCGAGCACGACACGAACTACCCCGGGGTGTGCGGCCTGCGCCTGTCGCCCGACGTGCCGCTGCTCGTCGCCAAGAGCGTATTCCAGACGATTGCGTTCGCGGGCCATGGCACCATCGTCGTCCAGCTATCGGGTGAGCCCGCGACGCTGATCCCCCTCGTCGCGCAGATCCCCGGGCCCCCCACGACCGGCGTCGGCGCGCCCGCGACGCCGCCCCGCGTGGCCCACGCGCGTCTCGAGGCGAACGAGTACGTCTTGACCTGGCAGCAGGGCGCGACCGTCGTGAGCGAATGGCGCGTGCCCGCCGGCGCCGCTGACCTCGCCCCCAAGCTGTGCGCCGACTGGCGCAAGTATCAGGAGGCTCCGAGCGGGCCCGAGCAGCGGGGCGACGCGCGGGCCGAGCTCGTGCTCCACGGCGACAACCGCGACCCCTTCCGGGCGCTCCTGCCGCTCGTGACCGCCGCGCAGGCGTGCACGGGCGCGGCGCGCGACGGAGCCGCGACCCCGGCGTTCTTCGTCACGTTCTCGATTCGCTGAGCCGCCGAGCCGCCGGGCCTCGGGCTCGCTACGGGACAATCCAGGGGCGTGCGGGCGGCCGCGCGACCGCTACTCCGCCCACACCCGATCCACCTCGACGTTCGCGTCGGCGGTCCAGTGGCAGTACGAGTTCGGCACGAGCACGAAGCCAATCTCGCTCTCGCCCGCGACGTTCGCCTCGGCGATGAGCCAGCCGTCGGGGTCCGGATCCCCGGGCCAGGGCACGTCGTAGGTGGCGCCGCTGCGGCCGACCACCGTGGTCACGAGCGACGACAGGTTGTCGAGCCGGAAGCGCATGAGGACCTTGGTCTTGCCGGCCGTGAGGATGCGCCCCGCCAGGCCACCGACGCCCGAGTTGCAGGGAGCCGTCACGCTCGCGGTTCCGGCCGCGATCACGACCTGACCGAACGTGCCAATGGTCATCGCGCCGTCGAGCTCGTGTGCGTCGACCGCCGGGCCCACGTCGAGCACCGGCACCTCCCGCGCCTGGGCCCCGAGCGCGAGCCCGGCGCCATCCACGAGCCCGCTCGCGACGGACACCACCTGCACCGTGCCGAGCACGGCGTCCCAATCGGTGAGCCGCGCCCACGCCCACGTATCGGTGGCGGTGACGCCCGTGGCAATGGGCGCGTCCTGCCAGCCCGACGTCGCGGTGGGCCCGCCGCCCTGCGCGGCGATCGACACGTGCGAGGCGAGGCCCGCGAGCGGCTCCGACGCCTCCACGGCGACGACGTCCCACGGCAGGAGCGTGTCCTCGGGCAGGCCCGGCCGCGTCTTGCCGCCCGAGGCGGCGAAGCAATCGCCCGATGGGCGCTCCGCGGGGCGCACGCGCGTCGGGCCGGCGTAGACCTCGGGCGCGACCGCGTCGGCCGCGAGCGTGCCGACGTACGCCATCTCGTCGACCGAGCAGATGTCGTCCTCGGCCCAGTTGACGTCGACCTTCGCGCTCGCCGCGCCATCGAACGCGCCGTCGGGCCCGCGCGCGAGCACGATCTGCTCGAAATGGTACTCGCGAAAGTACCCGAGCCCCCAGTACCACCCGACCGATGCCGTCGGCAGGACGGCCCCGACCGAGTCGTCGAGCACGACCGCCGCGGGCAGGACCTCGGTCGCGACGCTCGCGGTCGGATAGAATCGCGGCGTGAGCCGCGCCGCGCACGCGCCGCCGCCGTCGTCGGCGAGCTCGAGGGTCATCTCGACGGCGTCGTCCGGGGTCGCGAGGGGGTCGTCCGGCAGGAGCGACAGCGCGTAGACCCCCGCGAGCGCCCCGCACGGCTGCGGCCCCGAGCCGCCCGCGCCACCCGAGCCGCCCGTCCCCGGCGCCTGCTCGACCGAGCTGCCACACGCGAGCGATGCCGCGCCGAGCGCGACCGACGAGCCGAGCACGAGCACGAGCGCGCGCGCCGAGCGGCCTCGTCCACGAGGTGAGGTGCGGGCTTTCGACTCCATGCCGTGTGCGACTGCATGCTGCGTGCCAGGCCCGCGCTCGTACGGTCGCCCGCGCGCCCGCAAGAAGGACGAGGAGCGACCCGCGGGCACGCGCCAGCCACGACGCGCAATGTGCGCGCCGAGGCGCAAGCGGCGCACCCCGTGACCCGTGGGGCACACGGCTGCACGGCTCACGCTCGTCCCGTGGCCAATCGCACCACCTGCGCCGCGGACGCGTCGCGCAGAATGGCCTCGGAGGCCGTGCCCACGACGAGTTGGTTGTCGTCGCCGAGCGATACGAGCGTGCGCAGGAGCTCCGCCTGCTCGCTCGGCGGGATGTGGAGCTCGGGCTCGTCGATGACGACGACCGAGCGCCGCAAGTCGAGGTGCCAGAACGCGAGGGCAAAGAGGAGCCGCTGCTCCTCGGAGGCAGAGACATCGTCGACCCGAACGCGTCCGCCGCCTCGCCGCTCGAGCATCACGCGCGCGTCCGCGCCCCCGGCCTCGACCCCGGCGAGCCGCAGGTCCGGTAGCAGCCGCTCGAGCATGGCGCGGAGCGGGGCCAGCGCGTCGTCGGCGCCGGCCCGGACCAGGATGCCCCGCGCGTCGAGCTCGCGCGCGGTCGAGAGCCCGCGAGCCAACCACGCATCCGTCAGCGCGCGCAGAAGGACGGCGTCCTTGGACGGGTCGTGCCCTAGGCGCAGCGCGCCGAGCGCGGGGCCCTTCGGCAGCGGCACCTCTGCCGGCCACGACCGCGACGAGTCGAGCAGACGGCGATGCTGCGTCTGATAGTCGAACTTGCAGCCTCCCGGCTCGTGCCGCGCGAAGAGCCGCATGGCGCGCGTGTCGCGCACGATGCGCGTGGTCTCGAGCCCGATCTCGAGGGCGCACGGATAGACCGCCTCGCGGAGCCCCGCTTCTGCGACCTCGGCGGGGTCGAGGAGCCACGTCGCCTCGATCCGGCCGCGTGGGGCCCCGGAACGCACGAGACGCCGGAGCTCGGGGAAGGGCCGACCCGCGCCGTACGCACCGGCCGCCTCCTTGGCGGCGAGGATCGCCTCGCAGAGCGTGGTCTTCCCGCACCCACCGGGCCCGGTCACGATCGCCACGTCGAGCGGGCGACCGGTGGCGCGATCGGCGAAGGCGTACTCCCCGTCCGCAAGGGCGCCGATGTTCTCGAGCTTCAGGCGGGCGAGCTTCATGGACACATCGCTGTCACTTCGCGACCTCCGCAAGCCAAGCGAACCACTCGCGGCCCACATAGGCGTAGTAGGGCGCCAGAACCGGCTCCGAGATCCTGGTGAACGACTTCTGAAAAGTACGCGCAGCGGCGCGGAGCGTGGCGTCACCGTTGGTCATGCGGCCCTCTGCAAAGGCCGGAAGCAGGATGTCCATGGCATCCAAAGCAGCTCGCTCGTCCGCGAGGTAGCTCTCTGCGCTCTGACCCGCAGCAAGCCTGTCGATGCCGAGCCTCTTCTCGCGCTCCCCCCCTACAGGTAGGCCCACCGTATCCGCCGACGCCACCCGGGCCTCGATGCGTTCGCCGCTCTCAGGATCGTAGATCATGAGGAACATGGGCTCGAATAGGAGGAGGCCAAACTCCGGGGCCAGCATGCGTTCCGGGCACGAAATGACTGCCAGCCGGAGACGCCCTTGCTCGACGACCGGCATCGGGAACCCGTGGTGGGAGCTCGGAGTCTCCACATCCACGAAGAAGGAGCCCGTCATCAGCTTCGGCTTCAAAATACGCATCGGGTTCATGTGCAGCTTTCCTGGGCATGGGGATGCGGCAAGAGCAGCGGCCAGGATGGCGCCGAGCATCGCGCACGCGGAGCGCCGACCCATGCACACCATGCTCACCACATCGGTTGCCTCGTCACCAGGTGCGAGTGTCCCTGCTGCAGTGCGCCTTCGAGCCGTGCTGCCGGATAGACCGTCCCGCATTGGTACGGCCGCCCGGTGTCGTTGACGATCACGCCCACAAGTTTCCCGTCGGCGTCGAACTCGACCCCGGTGACAAGAACGACATGCTTGCCCTCACCGGGACGATACTGACTTGGTGGCGGCCACAGGGACCCAGCCCACACGTCCACAAGTACGCTCCTACCGCTCGCGGCAGCCAGAACCAAATTGTCCATGGTTCCTTCCACGCGGTCGACGGCTACGCCAGCTTCGTTGAGCAGTTGCTCTCGCTGTTCGGGTTTCGTGCCACCTGCGTCGTCGACCTTTTCGGGGACCATGCTGCCGGAAGCGAGGCCCCGCTTGATAGCATCGGCAAGAAACAGGTTCTCGGGAACCGGCGGCAGGCCAAGCTGCTTGCGGCGCGCGTTGACCAGCATTCTTGGGACCTCGGTGCCGCAGTTGGACCAGCTCTGCATGGGCCGCCCAGGTGTCCAGCGCGTGTCTTGTGCGGCGACACAGGCAGCCGTCCCATCGTCGACGCGGCCGAGCGTGCCCCCCACGGCCGGCCCCCCAATGACGACGTTCGGGGAGCCGGCCACCACCATCCCCTGGCGCACCAGACGGCTGCCAACGCGCGCCGCGGGCTTACCGTTGATGGTGACCGTGGCCGCACCCGTGACGACGAAGTCCTTGTCGCCG